>JBFLYC010000003.1:0-2392 GCA_040756735.1 Bacillota bacterium
TGCTAGGGTGCTAAAACTAATTGGGTTTGACCTTGATGTGTTTACTAGGGTAGGTGGCCCTTAATTACCATAGGCTCTTCCCGAAAAAATTGACTGGGATAAATGTTAGTTCTTGTTGTGTAAGGGTGCGAAAGATCAGTTACAACAAATTTTATCTCTTTGAGCAATAATTCTCTTAAAATATCTTAGCGTTGCTTAAATTTACATGAAAGCACATAAAATTCAAAATATTTCTTTGCCCTGGTGATTACACCCATGTTTCTTTTTTCGGGAATATTTTTTCCCATTGATAACTTCCCAGGCTTTATCCAAATTGCTGCCTGGTTTTTGCCTCTTTTCCATGTGGTAATTTTACTTCGGTCTTTAGTATTTGGAAATGTGGGGCTGTTTTTACTGATCCCTGCAGCTGTATTAATCTTTACCATATTTAATTCTTTTCCCTTTTCCCCAGCGCTTAATGAGAAAAAGACTGGGAATTTAAAAAGCCTCAACATACAGCAAAGTTGAGGCTTTTCACATAGAAACAATGTTAAAAGTGGTTTTAGTTTCTCAGGGGTTTCACAATGTTTTTAAATACACTGTCAAGAACCCTAATAAGTATGGCCAGTAAAAACGATAACCAAAATCCTGGGATATGCACACCCTTGATCATAGCATCCGCCAGCATGATTATCCATGTATTCACCACCAAGCTGAAAACTCCTAAGGTAAGAATATTTATTGGAATAGTAATAAGGAGCAATAACGGCCGCAACAAGAAACTTATCAACCACAAAACCAAACCAAATGTGATAATCTGCGTAATTCCACTGGCTTCAACGGATGGAAAAACAGTCACCATTATATACAAGCTTAAAAAGTTAACTAATAGCTTCCGAAATTGTTTGTGCATCTTCTAGTCACCTGCCTAGAGAAACTCCGCTTTAATATATACATCTTCTGTATGTACCTCTACTATCTTCCACCCTCTATGTTTACGGATTTCATAAAATAGTTCATGTATAAGCTCAAAAACCAATCCTAAGGAAAAGTTAGGCATACAGACATGCTTCCCCCAACTTATTACGTTTTGGTTCCATCGTGGAATAAGCGTTCAAAAAGCCATACCCAATCTTCAAATGACTCCATCAGTTCATCTATTGCAGTAAAAGCAATAGGGATGGTAAAGCCCATTTTCCTGCGGTGTTTTATTTTTACCAGCAGAATTTTACTCAATCCTGCTTTAGTCCACATATACTTCCACCTGTATTCTTCCCTGCTCGGGATCGTTTACATCAACATCCACCAGTTTTCCATCAGACAGTCCTTGATCAATCAATTGGATCAATTCATCAAAGTCGATTTTAGAGATATCAATCCCTTTTTGCTCCATCTGTTCCATTGCCTCCTTGGGAATCATTCCCATTCCAAAGTTAATAAACTTTGAGGCTACCTTGAGCAGGCTTAAAGGAATATTTACATCAACTTTTTTAACACCTGTTCCATCACCTGATACTCTTACTCTCAAAAAACGCTCTTTCATATTAGCATCTATTTTGCCAATGAGCGTATTTTTCTCAGGTTTGTCTGCATCCTGCAGAGCGTTGAGTAATTCTAGTCCTTCCGCTGAAGAAATCTTTCCTTCCTGAATCATTTCAAGAATCTTAAGTTTTTCGTTTTGCATTATAATCCTTCCCTTCATTATCTTAATCAATATTACTTACCCAATTTACGAAGCTGCGCGGCGGCTTCCTGTGCGCTTAGCTCACCATTTTCCAATGCATTAAGTATAAGCTGCCTTTTTTCACTCACATTCTGGGAAACTCTACGCTCATCGGCATAATCCCCCATCTTATCAACACTATATCCCAATGCTTGTATAACACCTTCAAGCCTGTTGCGAACTGTAGGGTATGAAATCCCCAGTTCCTTCTCCACATCCTTGATATTCCCCCTGCATTTTATGAACACTTCAATAAACTCAAGCTGTTCATTGGGAAGTTTACAGAATTTGCAGCCCGTGAATTGTCCTTCCAAATTGGTTTTGCATCTCGAACACCCTAGACGGGTAATATTCAATTCGTTGCCGCATACAGGGCATTTACCCGGCGCTTTATAGTTCATCATCATCACCCCGCTCACTGTTTAAAGTCTTTCTTCCTTGATTCAAAGAATACACCTAAAATAAAACAATGTCAATAAAAATATTAATATTTTTGATTTAGACCTTAATATTTTTAATATATAAATTAAGGTTATTTATTTCTCAGTATTGTAGTCTTAATAAGGTCAGGGGACACACCTCCCTTAGCGCGTAAACTCTTGGTTTGGAGGAATGTCCCCAACGTAGGTCAGGGGACACACCCCAAGCGGACATTTCTAGAATTCTCACATCTCACATCCCAAAATGGAG
>JBFLYC010000003.1:2492-193669 GCA_040756735.1 Bacillota bacterium
AGGTCAGGGGACACACCTCCCTTAGCGCGTAAACTCTTGGTTTGGAGGAATGTCCCCAACGTAGGTCAGGGGACACACCCCAAGCGGACATTTCTAGAATTCTCACATCTCACATCCCAAAATGGAGGAATACCCCATCACCGCACCAGCTCAGAAATCCAGTTCCAACCGGGGAACTGCCAGGGCCATCTGTTTTCATCAGGCCATTCATCCTCCGGCAGGCCGATCAGCCGTTCTTGGCCGTCATAACAGAATAATTCATTGCAGGATTTTGTATGGATAATGTTGAATTATTTATTGCATATTGTATATTGTATATTTTTTCCATTTGGGAGGGATTGCATATGAGCTATACCCTCGCAAAATTGATTATCATCTTAGCGGTATATTTTGCAGCATATTTAGGAGGTTATAGACTTAGGCCCATTGTTCCATCAGGAATAAGGTTTAGAGCAGGAATTATATTTGGGATTATGGCTTATAGCCTTTGGTTTTTAGTTGCCTACCTTAATCCCATGTTGATGAATTACCTGACTGTTGGCGCAGGTTTAATCATCGGTCTTGCCCTTGGGTTAGCAGGATCCCCTTTTGAAAAACCCCATGAAAAAAATAGAGATTATCATTCAAAAAGATAATTAATCTTCCTCTTTCTACAAAAATTTCCCATAGCGTTCCAGGAACATCTTTTTTTGTTTTATGATGTCACCATTTACATAAACTTGCAGATATTATCTGCTATTATTTTGCTGAATAGCTTCCTCTTTTGCAGCATTTTTATAAAGATAATTTATATAGCCAAATACTACAAAAGTAATTACAAAAATAGCTGCTACTTTAATATATACATTCAATATATATTGAAACATACCTATATATCCAAATAAGATAAAAATAGCAGCAGATACTAGTTTTACTGTTTTGTCTGGAATTTTCTTTCCAAGAACAACCCCAATTAGTATACCAATTATATTAGAAATCATCATGCCCAAAGTAGTACCTATTAGAACCCACCATAATGAATGGTACTTAGCCGCTAGAGCGACAGTTGCTAATTGAGTCTTGTCCCCCATTTCCGCAATAAAAAAGGCTATGGTTACCGTCCAAAAGGGGCTAAAATAGTCTTTTTTTTCTTCACCTTCTAACTTATCTCCTCTAATAGTCCATAATCCAAACAGGACAAAAGAGACTGCTGCTACTAAAATTGTTGATGCAAACATTTCATTCATTTAACCAAATCCCCTCTCACATATTGGACTTAGTACTTTCGAAAAATCTCAAAGCCTTGAAACAAAAGGCTTTATTTTTATGCCATTTTAAACTTCACCTCAAAAACACCTTATTTTTAACTTTATGCTTAAAACAGTAATATCATTAGATATATAGAGGTATTTGCTTTTAACATCTCTATATCGCTATATGCAACCATATATCAACCTTGACATTTGCAAAGTCGCCCCAAAATTAAAATGATGGGATTATTTTCCATTAATAACTTTTTCGGGGTGATTTCTTATGCTTACTGTCAAGTATTCTCACAACCAGTATCAATGTTTTGTTCATGAGTTTCTAACTCGCTATTTTATTTCTAATGGTCAGCACATCACTATTTTGACTAGAGATGCCTTAATTCTTAAACTTTGGGGGGCTAATCTTGATGGCCCACTGTCTTTGGTGTATGACTACCCAGTCTTTCTTCGCGGTTTTCTATGGCATCGTTCTGAGCATCAATATTTTTTTTAATCCTGTCTTCAACATAGCGAAGTGTGCTGGCGGCAGTCCTGCGGAGAGCCTGCACGTCCTTATACGGCACATTCATTTCCTTTGAGGTACCACAATCACATTTACTCCATCTGCTGACCTAAATGATTCGTACATATCCTCTGATATATATATTCGAAGCTCCTCATCGACCAATATAAATTCAAAACTGCTCAGTTTTTTATACAAGCCAAATGCAAATTCCAATCCACCTGCTAAGATTGCCGTTGATATAGCGTCAGCTTTTACTGGGCATTCTGTAATAACTGTTGCTGAAATTATTCCTTCACTTGGATAGCCTGTCTTGGGGTTTATGACATGATGGTATCTTTGATCGTCCTTAATGAAATACCTAATATAGTCTCCTGATGTATCTATTGCCATGTTCTCAATTTGTACTGACCCTAGAATTGCTCCAGGCTCCCTTGGGTGGATTATTCCAATTTGCCAATAACTCCCATCTGGTTTTTTGCCAAGTGCATATTGGTTGCCTCCTGAGGCTATAAGGGCAGAATTTACACCAGCATCTTCAAATAGATTTAGTATCTTTTTGGTTGCATAACCTTTAGCTATTCCACCAAGGTCAATCTGCATGTTACTATCGCTAAATGTTATCCTATTATTTGCTGCATCAAAACTAATACCTTGATAGTCTATATATTTAATAGTGTCTAATATTAGCTCGTCATTTGGAACTTCCTTTGCAGTCCAGTCCCAAATATCAACAAGGGCCCCAATAGTAGGATCAAAGTAACCGTCTGTTAACTCAGCTATCTCAACTGCCTTTGTTATAAGTTCAAAAACCCCGTCAGATACATACACATGGTTGTTAACTCTATTATTTATTTGATATACTTCACCTGAACTTTCGTGCTTATCAAACAAACTATTATAACTAGTTACCAAATCAATTGCTTGAGCACTTAAGTATATATGACTCTCGGGAATCTGCAGCCCAAAAACAGTATCCATTGCAAAAAAGGCTTCTGTATACATTTTTTCGTTGTTATTTTTATTAGATGCACAACCTTGAATTAGCATTGCTGCAATTATAACCACCAAAATTACAATGTGTTTTCTAAAAAGCATATTTTTACCATCCTCGATTATAATATTTCAACTTATTAGGTGTGGTATCGCTGAGAATGTATAAAAGATTGTTACTCCCTTGAGCATTTTTTTAGTGAAGTGATATAACAATCCTGTTAGGAAGACATACTATTATTTCCCCCGGAGATTTAATCCAACCTGTATGGGAGCAAATACCCCTTGGACATATTTCCTCAGGCAGGGTCAGTATTCTTACTCTGCCGTCATTTATTACTAAGGTAGCTGTATGACCTGAAGGTAAAAAGAGGTCAACATTTGTATTTTCTGTACTAGTTATTTGCCTTTCTAATACTATTTCTTTGTTGATAGTTACTTTTAATACTTTCTTTTCAGGCGCCGTTGCCCCATACTTCATCAGTAAGACTGTCGTAAGACATATTGCTATAATTGTCATAATAATTATAACTTCGTTTTTTCTCATTGTTATCTACCCGTTAAAAAACTTGCTCGCATCATCATTTTGAGTTTCATAAGC
This sequence comes from Bacillota bacterium, assembly GCA_040756735.1. Lineage (GTDB taxonomy): Bacteria > Bacillota > DSM-16504 > Desulfitibacterales > Desulfitibacteraceae > JBFLYC01. The sequence continues at coordinate 5,836 of JBFLYC010000003.1, forward strand.
TGGCATGTTAGATTGTTGTATTATTCTTTGTGAGATAAAGCCTACAATACAGCCAGATGGTACTGCCATTAAAACTAAGTATGGTAAAAAATAGACGTATGCATAACCAATAAAAAAATAAGCAACAGCCATCTGGGCAAGATTATGTAGTATTGCACCTATAATGCTTAAAAAGACCAGACTGACACGAGCAAACTTTTTATAAATTAAATACATTGCCAAACCACTAACAACTGCCCCTGAAAAGCTTAAAAAATATCCGACCGACAAAAAAGTACCTAATAATATGGAGGTAAGCATTGTTCTTACTAGAATAATTGCTATTAAGTGTCTAAAGGCTAATTTGTATATTGCATAAATAGATATAATATTAGCAAATCCCAACTTTGCCCCAGGCACTATTGGTACAAGCAACAAACTTTCAATATAACCTGTAAGTGCTGCTAAAACTGACAGCATAGCAATGATAGAGATATCTTTAGTATTCATATGTAACCTTCAATCTTCTTTTCAATTCCTTAACTTTGGTATTAAATTCTGCAAGACCATAACAAGTGGCAAACAAATCAGCCTTCAATTAGTTTTTATGAATTTACAGAAACTGATATTAACCCTAGAACTAGAGTCAGCAATACATGATATATTTACATCTTTTAACAAATAACTCTCATAATCAACCGATGTTTCCTATTCCGAAATCCTTAAAATTTAAAAAGTGCATTTGCTTCACCGTACTCTCTAGGGTTCTAATCCATACAGTCCATGACCATCCAGTTATTGCATAGAAGTTTCCATCAGCTGAAATGAAAGCTGAAACTATATAGTAAAGTTCAACTCTTTTTTTTGTCTTCTAAGCTTACTGCATCTTCAACTTCCTTTACAGTTCCCTTAAACTCTCCAATAGCCTTTCCTACCATTTTGCCTACCTGAGGTAATTTCCCAGGGCCGAAGATTATAAGTACTATCGCTAAAATAAGAACAATCTCCCATGGTCCAATTGGCATAATTCCAAACAATGTTTAAACACCTCTTTTCTTAGTTCTTTGTTTCGAGCTTTCTGTATTCTTACAATAATTTTACTTGGTAGACGCACTATAGATTAGTGGCTCCGCTTATCCAATCTTGTTGAGAACGCATATTCTGTGGTAAATATCTATGGGCAAAGACCAGATCCTTACCTTTCCATTTGAGTACTTATTTAGTTTAATAACTAATAGTTTATTACAAGTATTAAGCCAGCAAATACCAAAATCGATCCAAGAACTAATCTTGAATTTATTGCTTCATATTTCCTAATTACCAGAGAGCTTAATAGTATAGTTATAAGAACTTCAGTTATAACTAATACATTAGCTTTTGAAACAGTAGTAAGCCTCAGTGCTAAAAAAAATACATATAGACCCAAACCCGAGAAAACTCCACAATATATGAAATTAATATTGTAACTATGTACTATCTTATCTATAAATTCTTTTTTTTCCACATATCCTACATAAGTAATAATACAAACTAAAGCAGTAAATGCTCCAGTAGCAAACCCTATTTCGGAGGAAGGGATAAATTCTAGTCCAACCTTTCTCAAAATATTGCCTAAAGAAAAAGCTAAAGCAGTTAATAGTCCAAAAGCAACTCCCCTTTTAATATTTCCTTTGGTGTATAATATTTCATCATTGCTCCCTTGTGTGCTGTAAATTACAACTATTAAACCAAGTAATACTGTAACTGTCCCGCACAAAGCTAAAATACTCATATATTCGTGTAGGAACATACTACCAATTGTTATAGTGAATACCGGGGAAATGACTTTAAATGAAGTTGATCTACTTGCGCCAATATGCTCCATACATATCATTCTAAAAAATCTAGCAAGAATTGACGATACTACACCGGCTAAACTAAAATAAATTATACCCAAATAGTTAATTGTGGGAATAGCACCTGAAAGTGAGGCAATAAAAACCATGCAAACACCTAACAGAGTATGCACAAGAATTATCAAGAATAATCCGGCAATGATGTTCCCTTGAATTAACCCTAATCTCATATAAATTGTACTTATAGCAAATAAAAGTGCTGCTACTAAGGCAAGGAAATTCCCTAATATTTCCATCTTTTTTTCTCCTAAAAAATATTTAGCTACGAAACCATATGAATACCACTTGATTGCACAGCACTATTATCTCTTCATTCCTTTTATAAAACCCCAATTAGTTGGAAGACATCTATATTTGTTTTAAGGCATCATGTACCATAGGGTCTTAAGTATACTTTATAAAAACTTCTAGCAATACTTTAATCAATATTCAAACAAATCAACATATTCTTTAAGTAGCTCGCTGCTTACATAGATTTCATTGTTAACTACACGGACACATCCAATCTTTTTAAGACTATTAATAATGCGACATACAGTTACTCTATTTGTACCAATAAACTCCCCTAACTGTTGATGTGACAAATTAACAGGAATTTTGTTGTACTCCTCCATTAATTCACTTTGGTTATACTTTAACAGTGAATACCAAAAGTAGACCAATCTCTCCTTTGGATTAAAAATGGATTGTGAACCAAGACTTTTAATAGCACTTTTAAACTTTAATGTTACATTGCAGATAATATCAACTGCCAGTTGAGGATTGTCATTGATAGCTCTGTAGGCTGTTTCCTTGGAGATATTATAAATTAAGCTTGTTTCTATTGCCTGAACATTTATAGTTAAAGGTTCCCCTAAAAATAATGGTCCATCACCAAATACACTTCCAGGAAAAAGAATGCCAGGCGCCCTAGCTTTACCACCAGCATCAACTATAACAAATCTAGCTAGCCCTTTATCTACATAATAAAGATTTTGCACTACGTCGCCTTGATTTAAAATAGTGCATCCTGCAGGATACTCTTTACTGACCCCTTTTTTTTGTGCTATTTCCCTCCAATTGTAGCATGAAGGGACAATCCATGGTATATTACCTAAACCCATTGAATTCACATATGCTCCCCCCACAAAACTAGTCTTGCGTATTAAAAGACATCAAGCCAATTATGCCAAAGGATTATTATAATGTTACCTATAATCAATATAAAAAATATATAAAATAATATTCTTTGCATAAGCACTCCATCTATTTAACGGTTTTTAATATACTTGGGTTCTGTTTCTCTTTAGTATCTTTTACTAATAATGACTTTAAAGTATTTCGGCTATATCTACCAAACTGAGAGCATAAGTCCAATGCTGCTCCAGTTGGACAAATATATTGACACCAAAATCTTTTTTTTATAAGTCCGGCCATTATTACTAAGAATAAGAGTGACCATAAATAAAAGTTTCCAACAAAGCTAAATAGTGTTGCAAATGGTTCAAAAGTAGATATATTTGGGTTTCTAGATAAAAATATTAATAATAGCCCTACCCACAATAGTAATACTCTAGTTAAACGAAGTTTTTTATTTATCCTAGAGTCTATTTCAATATTTAAGCCGCTTACTTTGTTTAGCAACTCCTGTGCGCACCCAAAGGGGCAGAGCCAATAACAATAAATGTTTTTACCCCAAAAAACAGCTAGGCCTATACCACCAAATAAGATAATATACCATAAGAGATTCTCTTTAGCTGTTGGATAATAACCTAACAAACTCGAACCGAAATAAGCGATAGTAATTGGTCTATTTAAATAAAAACCTATGATAATCAAACTTATACTATTTATTATCAATCTGTATCGAGTCTTTTTAAAGACTAGGCTTAATAAGATGGCCATAACATAGATAAGAGTCACAATTAATTCCAGCGGACCTATATTCCAGTTTTTTTTCTCTTCGGGAATTTGTTTATTTAGGTAGGTTCGGCCAACATTATAACTCGCCTTTTTTGCTGATTCCATAATAGCTTGACAAGTTATAGTAGCACCTGAGATATTATCAATATCATAATCTAGCACAAACCTACTGTTAACAGCTTTGCCAGGAAAGTTATCTAGAAATCCATTATCCATAACTTTTTTCATGAAGGAGGGGGTCTCAACATGGTTTATCACCGCTACATTTGTTATGTTACCTTCATTCGAAATAGCTATTCCAACTGTCAACGGCCCACCATATCCCTTTGCCTCCTCAAAAACAATATAACCTATGTCTATGTCATTGATTTGTACAACAAAAACTGTTGGATTATTACTAATTTGTTTGTATTCAGAAGCATCTGGTATCAACTGCTTTAAATGGTATTCATATTCAATACTTAAACCTCTTATTGGATAAAGCCATGCTAATACAAGAACTAACACTAAAATAATGTATATTAATCTTTTATTTAACATTAATAGCATCTCCCAGATATAATCTGCAAGTACCAATAATCAATGTGATAAAAACTAGGTGAGTATTTTTTTAATATAAATACTCACCTAGAATTATAATAAAGCATAATCGGTAAATTTGTACAGATGTATTAAACCAACTATTGAATTAGTATAGTTCAGGAAATTCTAACCACCATCGGTACTCTGCTATGGCTTCATTACCAAAACCAAACATATCATCAACTTCTTTAAGCAGATGTCCTTGTTTGCCAAATTTTGATGCGGCCCATTTTCCTACATCATGGAACCAAGATTTCTCCTTATTATTCCAAGGGCATACTTTTAAGCATCTACCACAAGAAGAGCCATCCCTGTTGGTCACACGGAAGGTGGTACACTTTTGAATGTCATGTGGCCACTTTTTATAGCCGTTGAATACTGTTTGATCTCTTTCCATACTAATAGCACCCGCAGGGCATTCCTCTGCACACTTCATACACTTTGAGCAAAAATCACGAAGTCCAAAATCTATAGGTTTATCTGGCATTAGTGGCAAATCTGTTGTAACTGCAGCCATTTTATGCCTTACTCCTAGTACAGGGTGTAAGACTGAATCGCCTATTCTACTTAATTCACCCAAACCAGCTGAAATTAGACATGGAGTCCCTACTAATTGGTAGTTTGTACAATGGTGAGCTCTTGCGTTATAACCAAGATTTCTAATATATCCTGCTAGGCAGCATGCTATCATTCCAGAAGTTAAGTATGACATCATACTTTGGGAACCACTAATTCCATCATATCCAGTTGAACCTTTAAGAGTATAGAGGTCTTGATCGACTAAAATTACAATCACGTATGGATGATCATTCACTACCGGTGTCATATCATCAAGACTGGCTGTTCCTTCATAAAGCACTTTAGAAATTGGCGGAGCTTTATGTGTGTAGAGAGCAAATTTAGGAAGTACACCTATTCCTATTGCATCGGCTTTTAAAAATAATCCAGTCTTTTTAATATGCTCAGACATACGTTCTGGATCTGGTATGCTAAGCTTATCAGGGTTAGCCTCCCCATCAACAGCGTCTTCACTGGCAATGAAAGTTCTCATTCTACTAATAGCTCCACCTAGAGGGTGTTTGGGTATAAAGCGTCTTATCTGATTCTTTGCATCTTCCCCGTAATATCCCTGTGCGGCCTGATAGAAACCATGCATGTCTTCGCTTATCCTTTTAATCTCTCCAACTATTTCTGTAGTTCCAAACATACCCTTTGATATTTCAAGTTGTTTTACTATTGCCCCATCCATGCCAGTACTAGCTAATGCTTTATTTGTAGCGGCAGAAGCTAAGTGTCTTTTGTTTAATAAAGCAAATAAACCCGCACTTGTTGCCAGTCCCGCGCCAAGGCCTAAAAAATTCCTTCTCGTTGTTCTGAATAATTGTCTCTGGTCACTTTTTTTCTTTTCTGAAAGCATTTTATCCCTCCTTTGATACCGGCATATCCGATTTTTGCCCAGCAGTTTTAAGAATCCCTATGGTTCTAGCCAGTAGTATTGCTCCTATAATTGATATTACAAAAAACATAAAAGCTCCTATTGTTGCTGCCCTTGTTTCATGATAGACAATGTTTAAATAAACAAAGGAAATTCCATAAATTGTCCATAAATACCAAGTAATTACCCCAAACCATTTGTACCATTTGATTTTTCCGTGATTCTGCGAATAATTATATAGCCAAATTATAATTACTGTTCCTACAACACCAGCTACAAAAGTAAATATTGTACTCATAAGATCCCCCTTTCATAAAGTCTATAAATATAACTTGTCAATATTATATAAAATATTTATAATAATAGCTGTATACAGAGCTACATCTTACATTAATTTTTTGTAATTCGGGTCTTTGACAGTGTAATAATAAAAAAATCGCTAAAGCCTTTGATAGGCTTAATTTTTTTGTCAACTTTGCTATATTTTTCTTTCGTAATGCCTCGTAATGTGTTATAATATAAGAGATTAGAGGAGTTGATTTTATGAGACTGTCTTTTTCAAAATCTAAAAATGCCACTTCACTTTATGTGATAAAAGATGTTGTCGAAAAAAATAAACGTACTACTAAAACTGTAGAAAAACTCGGAACCATTAAAGAATTAGAAGAAAAACTAAATGGTGAAGATCCCATAGAATGGGCAAAAAAATACATTGAGGAGCTAAATAAGAAAGAAAAAGAAGAAAAAAGAGAAGTGCTCGTTAAATATTCTCCTGCAAAGCTTATCAACAAAGGTGAGCAGCGCTCTTTTAACGGTGGGTATCTTTTCCTGCAAAAGATTTATCATGAACTTGGAATACATAAGATTTGCAAGGAAATATCTCAGAAGTACAAATTCGATTTTGATTTGAATTCAATTCTTTCTAGGTTGATTTATGGCAGGGTTATCTTTCCTTCTTCCAAACTCGCAACTTATAAGCTTTCTAAGAAGTTTATAGAACAGCCGAATTTTGATCTGCATCAAATATATAGAGCTCTTGAAGTTTTGGCCAAGGAAACAGATTTTATACAATCCTCATTATATGAAAACAGTTTAAAGGTTAGTAAGAGAAATACGGGTGTGCTCTACTATGATTGCACCAATTACTTTTTTGAAATTGAACAGGAAGATGGGCTTAAACAATACGGTCCATCAAAAGAGCACAAACCAAACCCTATAGTTCAAATGGGTCTATTTATGGACGGAGACGGTATTCCTCTTGCTTTTAGCATTAATAGGGGAAATATGAATGAACAGCTCACATTAAAACCTTTAGAAAAGAAGATTTTATCGGATTTTGAGCTTTCTAAGTTTATCGTTTGTACTGATGCAGGTCTTGCTTCTGAGGCTAATCGTAAGTTTAATGATAAGGATGGCCGGGCTTTTATTACAACCCAGTCTATTAAGAAATTAAAGAAACACCTTAAAGAATGGGCTCTTGCTACAGATGGCTGGAAACTTCCAGGTAGCGAAAAAACCTATGATATTTCTAAACTTGATGAAATGATAGATAAAGCTGACGATGAAGATAAAGCAAAAATACGAGCTAAGGTCTTTTACAAAGAGCGTTGGATCAAAGAAAATGGTTTTGAACAAAAGCTTATTGTCACTTACTCTATCAAATATAGGGATTATCAGCGTAAAATCCGCAATTCCCAGATAGAACGCGCTCAAAAAACAATAGATACTAACCCTGCGACAATAAACAAATGCAGGCAAAACGATTACAAAAGATTTATTCATAAAACAAACTGCACTCTCGACGGAGAAGTTGCAGATAATGAAATATACCGCATTGATACCGATCTTATCCAAAAAGAAGAAGTATTTGATGGGTTTTATGGGGTTTGTACTAATCTTGATGATGATGCCACTGAAATAATCAAGGTGAACCATAGGAAATGGGAAATAGAAGAATGTTTTAGAATTATGAAAAGTGAGTTTAAGGCAAGACCTGTATATTTAAGCAATGATGACAGGATAGAAGCACATTTTGCAACTTGCTTTATATCATTAATTATTTATAGACTACTGGAAAAGAAGCTTGGTGAAAACTTTACTTGTCATGAAATTATTAGTGAATTGCGTGAGATGAATTTCAAAGAAATTAAGGGCGAAGGTTATGAACCACTATATACAAGAACAGATTTTACCGATGTCTTACATGAGGCTTTTGGCTTTCGCACTGACTATCAAATTGTAACTACAAGTATGATGAAAAAAATTTTTAAAAGCACAAAATCATAAAAACATTACGCACTTTTTACATAAACATTAAATCCTGCAAAACCTTTAATACCAAGGCGTTGCAGGATTTTTGCTTCTTTCAAGTGTCAAATATGGGATTATAATTTAGATTTCTAATACAATCAAGTATTTTTGTGCTTATTTTGCGTGCTTATTTAATGACCAGCACTGGGACTTTGGAATAACCTACCACTTTTTGGGCCACACTGCCAATAATCAAGCTTTTAAACCCGCCTGCTCCCCGTGTTCCTACAATGATTAAGTCTGCCTTTTTGTCACTGGCATATTTAACGATGCTTTCCGCCGGGTGTCCATGCAAGATAACTGCATTAAGAGCAATCTTGTTCTCTTCACCTATCCGCCTGATTTCCTCCAATTGCGGCTTGATGGTTCTTTCTCCATTTTTATACGCTTCATCAATTTCATCTATAGTTGGACTAAATTCCGGAGCTCTCACCACAGCTAAAACCGTAACGGAAGCTTCCAGGGTTTTTGCCAGGCTAATGGCAGCTTCCAGGGCCTTTTTACTGTACTTGGAACCGTCATATCCCACAACTATTCTTTTGATTACCATCTTCCACCCTCCCCTCTAATACTTTAGCTTTACCATTCAACAATTCATCTTCATCCGACAAAGGATAAAAGAATTTCTGCGCAATCAATGTAGGAATAATTGCGCTGAGGATTACGGCAGCTACCAGGACGCTATATTGATCCCTGGTCACTAGGTTATTTGTCAAACCATATAATGCCGATATGGTGCCGAAGGTCAAGCCAGTGCTCATTAATAAAGTGGTATAGATGCCTGTGCGTCTCTCATATCCGAAAAATTTTGTAGCAGGCAGCACCCCGGCAAATTTGGCCAACACTTTAACAACAAGAAAAAAGAGAATTATTCCAAACATAGATATTAATGCTGAAAATGAAACCAGGGCTCCGGCTTTAATAAAATAAAATGGGGTAAAGGCCGTAAAAGTAATAGCCCGCATTTTATGTAATGTATCCTTGTATTTTGTGAAAAAACCAGCCATGGCCATGCCGATGATATAAGCCGGCAAAACAGCTTCACTGCCTCCATAAAGGGCCATATATGCCAGAATAGCCAGGATAACAAAGATAAATTTGATTTCTGGTTCGCTAACCTTACCGCTATACATTTGAAAAATGCGGTAAGCTAGCGGCGTGCTGACGATAAGGGCAAAAACGAGCACTACTCCGAAAATGAGCATTTTTATGGAAAAACCAGAAAACAACAATCCCAAGGCCAATACGGTTCCCAAATCGGTAACAAAACAAGCTGCCAGGATAGACTGCCCTAAACGGCTTGAAGAAAGACCGCTTTCCACCATTACTGCGTAAACCACTGCTACAGAGGTAGTGGATAAAGCTATCCCTGCAATTTTTGCCGCATTCAGATCCCAGTGAAAAACATAATAGGCGGTTATCATGCCCAACAAAAAAGGCATGAGAAATGATGAAAACCCTATCCCCAGACTTTCCCAGAGGTTTCTTTTTAATGTTTCAGGTTCAATTTCAGCACCCGCCAAAAAGGTAAGGATAACTGCTCCGAACCCTGCTAAAAAGTTGACCCATTCCGTAATTGGAATATTAACAATATTCCCTGCAATGACACCAACTGCTATCTCAATCAATGCCACCGATATTCCCAAACGAATTGAAATAACACTTGCGGCAAGGGCGAAGAAAAGCCACTGCGCTGCAATTAAATAGTTTTGTTCCATCAGTTATTACCTCCTAGTCATAACAGTTAGAGCTTTTGACAGCCTGTTTGCATTCCCCCCTCCGCTGCCATTGCCATGAATAGTAGGAGTTTTAGTAAAACAAAAAGCTCCTATCCAATCTAAAATGAATGGATAGGAGCTATTAGCTTTCAACAAGCGTTTATGGTGAGCTCCATCACCGGATTATTTGTTTTCCTTTATTATACAGCAGATAATAAGCTAACGCTACACAATTTTTATTGATATACGTTATTTTCCTTAAGACAATTTGACTTCTTTGTTCTAATGGAATACTTGTTAACCTCCACATCTTCAATGGTAATCAGTCCTTCCTGAACCGCTTCATCCAGAAAAGGCATCAGTTTATCAATATATTCCACACTATCAATAATATCTACCACCAGCGGCAGGTCATTGGATAGGTCCAAAACCCGGGCGGTCTTAACCCGGCTGTTGGCCCCAAAACCTTCTATTCCCCGAAAAACTGTAGCTCCAGCCAATCCTAGTTCTTTCGCCTTTAAAACAATGGCATGGTACAGGGACATTCCTTTGTACTTGCTCATCTCACCAATGTAAATCCTCAATCTCCTAGCCTGACCAGAAATTTTCACCATACATTTGCTCCCTTCTATCTTATTGACAATTCCGCCAGCACCATGCCCAGCCAAACAGCAAACAAGCCCAGCGCAATACTGCCTCCGGTATTCAACAAGGCAATTTTGCTTTCCCCGTTTCTTATTATATTTAATGTTTCCAGGCTAAATGTGGAAAATGTAGTAAAACCACCGAATCTCTTTTCTAAACAAATATTATCCTATAGAAAACAACACTCGCTTCCCCTTGAGGCATGCTGACACATTGAACAAATCTAATTGTTTGTGCCAAATATACTGTTATACAAATCTTCGCCAAAACTAGTCCGCAGAGGTTTGCCTTCGATCATTTTAAAAGTTCGTCCCCCGTCGGCTTGCCTTTCAGCGCGTAAGAAAATGACATTTACCATTTTTTTATCATAAAAACCATGTGCAAATTCATATAAATGCGTCACGAAGAAAACCTTGATGCGTTTTTCTAATAATGCGCAAATTATCTGTTTTGCAATCTCCGAGCCTTCTCTTTCGTTTGTCGCGGCAAATGACTCATTAAACAGCATTAGAGAATTTGATGTTATATTGTCTACGATATTGCTCATTCTGCTGAGTTCTTCATCTAATTTGCCGCTTTTCATGGTAGCATCTTCTTCCCGCTTGTAGTGGGTGAAAAGGCCGTTGCAGACATTAGAACAGAAAGATTCTGCAGGCACATACATGCCGCTTTGCATCATCAATTGGGACAAACCTATGCTTCGTAAAAAAGTTGATTTGCCGCCCTGATTGGCTCCTGTAATAATCACGAGGTCTTTATTATCAGCATTTACATCACTGCCCACAACCTTTTGTTTCATGGTTAAAGCCAGACAAACATCGTACAAACCTTTAAAAGAGTGTCTGCATTCCCCAGGGGCTGCAGGCAGAGGAAAAGATATTGGTTCACCAAGTTGGCAAAGTTGTTCATATAAATTCAAACAACCAATATAAAAGGCCAATTCGGTCCGCAACATGTTGAAAAAACTGAGAATATGATCAGTTGACTGGGCGAGTGCATTGGCCACAAGGTTGATCCCCCTGTCTTTTAATTCCGATAAAGCCCTGCCGCCAGCTTCATCACGATTGCTGATATAAAAGGAATAAACTGGCGGTTTTTTGGTAAAGATCCGCTGTATCCAACTCTGTTTTTTGTCTTGCGATTTACGAAGGATGTAATTGGCGCCTTCATTGCCTTTATCCAGTTCAGCGCTGATCAAAACACCCTCCCGAAATTTCAGTTCAGATAAATGATTTTGAATGCTTGCGAAATATTCATCAGCAAGTTCTTTATCGAGCATTGCAAAAAACGCTGTAAAACCCTCTGACTCAAATGCATCGGCGTGTTCATCGGCAATGCTCTTTAATCTTTTAAGCATGCCTACAAACATCTGCAACACTTCTATGGATCTAGATAGTATCGCGGCTGGATATCTACTGAAAAAGCCCCAATAAATCTTTTTTTCCTTTTGAATGGACTCTACCGCGATATGGTAGATATCCCTGACAATGGAAGGATTTTTTAGGCAGTCTTTAAGAATGCTTTGGCGATATAGTATTGTGTCCAGACTATTGTTTAAACCGGACAAGATAACTTTCTTTGCCACATCAAATAAAAATTTGTCATTGACTGCCATGGCTCCAAAGAGCGTGTTTAATTCCAGGTCTTGTACAAGCGCTTGTTCATTTGACGGTAATTTCTGCTGCGGATCAAAATCACCATCCTTATACATGAGAAAAGCCTTCATGAATTTAAGCGCTCCTTTAAACATTGGTATGTAAGGCTGTACTTTTTGGCAATTGATAGCGCGTATGCAAGGCCGTCAGCAGGCTTTCTGACAATTTTATATGTTCTCAGCGCGGGATTTTCGGGAACAATCGTGCTGACCATGCTTACTGTTTTTTCACTTAAAGAAGCTAATTCATCTATAAATGTTACACAAACGCACAGCAAATCCAATTTCATGATTTTTTCCATTATCCTTTTGCTCAATAGAATGGAATCTTTTAATGTGGTGGAAGTGAAAATTTCATTCATTATGACAATACTGTTTGATGTTGCCTGGCTGAGAATATGGTGAATTCTAACAAGGTCATCCTGCAGTTTGCCATGGAGATTTTTTATGTTTTCTTCCTTCTCAAAATGCGTAAAGAGCCTGTCGAACAAAAAGAGCTGCGCTTTACTGCCCGGGACGGGACAGCCCAGGCTGGCCAGATAATGCAGCTGCCCGAAAGTGCGGGCGAAGGTTGTTTTGCCGCCCTGGTTGGGACCGGATACTACAAAGATGCGCTCTTTGTCCTGCAGGTAAAAATCATTGCAAACAATGGACGATTTTTCGCTGATGAGTTTATAGGCCAGAGCTAAATCAAATCCTTCATAATTGTAAACTTCCTTGCTTTTATCGGAAATCTGCGGATAACAAAATTTCAATCCCACCCGTTTGAATTTTGCCACGTGCTCCAGATAGGCGACATAAAATTGTATTTCCCGGTAAAAAACGCTTATCGTTTCATCCACAAAATTATCGTTTTTCATGCAGTAATTATTAAGATTTAAAAATGTCTCAGGATATAATTTGGCTACCAAGTCCAGTATTTGCGCTTCAACATGGTTCATGCCCGACCTGGTGGGAAGCTTAACCAGGTAATCATTCACTGCTCCCCGTTTGAATTTCTCAAATGTTTCCTCCACTTCTACGCTGTAATCAATCTCAGCTTCATATTTGCGAACCTTGATGCAGTTGCCTTTTATGATCAGGCAATATTTTATTAAAGACAAATCAGCTTTAAGCTTTTTTGTTTCCGCCAAAAGAGAAATATATGGGTCGGATTTGGCATAGTTTGTCATATATTCGCGGAAAGCTAAAAAGCCGCGTGATTTTAATTCCGTAAGGTTTAAATCATCCACCAGGCAATTAACGGCTTCGCAATAAACTTTTGCCGCCTCCAAAAACCATCCTTCTTTATGGTATTTGTAGTAGAGCTTAGCTGCCAAGTCAAGATAACGGAACATGGTGCACATTTTTTGTGTAAATGATTTTATATTTTCCAACAGATTTTGGTTTTCAAGATCCCGCATTATTTCCTGGCGGTATTTGATTGCAGCAATATCGTGCAAAGAAGTGTAAAAAAACGGTTTTAAATTATATTCCTGCTTACCTGATGTGATTTTATCTATAATTTGATCAAGATATAAATCAGTAAAAAAGGCAGGCGCTTCAAGTGTTTCTTTTGTTATTCTGTCCTCAGCTTTTTCATATAATATGCTGTGGAAGTCATAACCCATCTTTTCGCCTCCATTTACGTTATAGTTTTAACAATATATCTTTTAAACACAACAAAAGCTGTCAATGCCAAGATTTCTATTACAACGATAAAAACAATGATAGACGTAATAGAATAATCATATAAAAAGCCCATTGCAACACCACCGATAAGCATTGATAATCCATATAAAGTATTGAAAATTCCATAAGCTTTTCCTCTATTGCTAATGGCAGTAATATCTGCTATGGCAGCACGCATGATTGTTTCATGGATACCCATAACAGCCCCCCAAAGTATAACAGCAATGATCACAAATATAGAGCTGTTGGAAAAGCCTAAAAAAGCGATAGGTAATGTTAATATAGGTATTGCTATTAACGAAACAAAACCAATTTTATCGTACATCTTTCCGATGATGATTGCCACGACTGCGTCAACTGCCATTGCTACAGCGTATAAAGTTGGAATTTGTGCTTCTGGAACAACATTTTGGATTTTTAAGTGGTATGAGATTATTGGGAAATTCGCAAAACCCAAAACACTGATAAATGTAAATACTGCATATGACCAAAATACAAGTGATAGAGATTTTGGAGAGCCGGATGTTGATTTTGTTTCCTGCAAGTTTTCTTCAAGCATTTTAGGTTCGGGAACCTTAAACCTAACTATGAATATAATGATTACCGTTAATATTGCAGGAATCCACATAACACTAAAACCCTGTTTATATCCTCCTGTTAAAGCAAGAGCGGTTGTAAAGATTAACGGCCCAATGATAGCTCCCACCTGGTCAAGGGCTTCATGAAGCCCAAAGCCGAATCCCGTTCCCATCTGTTTTGTTGCGTGAGAGAGCATGGCATCTTTGCCAGGACTTCGGATTGCCTTACCTGTACGTTCTAAAATGATAAATAAAGCAGCTATCTGCCATTTGCCAGCAATTGCAAGAAGGGGAACTGCAATAAGCAGGCCATAACCGAGGATGGTTACTAGCCAATATTTTTGGGTACGGTCTATAAAATAACCGGAAACCAATCTTAAAACATACCCTAAAAATTCCCCGAAACCCGAGACAATTCCTATAACGACTGCACTTGCGCCTAGATATCCAAGATATGGGCCATAGACGCTTCGAGCCCCTTCATAGGTTATATCTCCCAGTGCACTTATCACTCCAAAGAGAAGAATGAACTGTATTGCAAGTTTCTTTTTATTTATAGCTTCGATAGTTTCTCTAACTTTAATCTCCACAATTTTCATTTCCATTCTATAAAAGATTAGTTTTTTTGCAATGACTACATCATAAGAAGGCACACAGGTAACTGCCAAGCAGAATCATCAGAATAATTAGCATTCGAAATACAGTAAGAAACCTGGCCTGCCAATGAGTGCTGCGTGCTGCTTCGATGACATGAAGGATATCTGTTAAGTCGTTAATAAGAACTTTTGCCACTCTTTTAGCCCAGGGGGAACTCTGTTCAACAAAAGATATGCCCACAACCGCTGTTTTGAGGGCAACCAGATCGTTTGCCCCGTCGCCGATCATGGCCGCTTTGTGGCCATTTTGCTGCAAAAGCCTGACAATAAGCCCTTTCTGTGAGGGCAATAACCCGGTAAACACGGATACATATTCACACTGTCGCGCAACCTCGGAAAATTGCATCATTTCAACATTTTTTCCAGTCAGGTGAAACTTTGCGGCATTGTCAATACCTGCTTCCGCACCAATCCTCAGCGCTGTTTCTGTCCTGTCACCTGTTAACATGATATTTCTGATCCCTTTTCTAGTTAGTGCACTCAATATCCCCTTTGTTTCCGGCTTAAGCGGATTTTCCAGGTGGAACAAACATAGAAATGTGTAAGATAAGGTATTCACAACGGACAAATTTTCACCATAGGCCAAGGCAATGATGATTCCACCATTATTGCTTATGTCATCCATTTTTGTCCGGACTGCTGACAAACACTCAAAATCCAGGGACTTTTTATCGCCAAAGGGAGTCACATAACTCTTACAAATCTTTAAAATCACCTCTGGGTCTCCCTTTGCAAAATAGATTAACTTCCCACTCTCACGTTCCTTCAAACCGCAAGCCATAAATCTTTCTTCGGAATTAAAAGGTTTATCATATACCCTTTCATACTGCCACAAAACTTCATGGATTTTCACCCCATTTTCCCTGGCAAAGTTTATTAACGCACGGTCCAAGGAATTAGCTTGCTCCATCTTTTCATAATGTGTAAGATCATTGCAGAGGGCACAACCGGTAATGACCAGGTTCCTGGTTCCATGGTTCATGGTAGAACCGGCAGCCGACTTTTCACCGCCAATATAAACCTCTTTGACATTAAGGGCTCGGGTAGTAAGCACCCCTGTTTTATCAAAACAGCATATATCAATTTTTCTTATTTCATCTAAGACCTTGATATCACGTAAAATAATGTTGGTTTTGAGCAATTTTTTTTGCTGCCGCCGCCCAAGGATAAACTTAAACAATTCGTTATTTTGCAGCAGCAAGAGCAGCAAAGCCAATACACTATAGACCATGCAAATCAGAACATAATTAGTATAATCTTTTAACCACATCAGCAGCGCAGGCACTAAAAGAAATAATGCTATAAAATACCTTTTTTTTAGCAAGGGTACTTTTATATCCTCTTTGCATGGGTAGAGCTGCTTTAAAATTTTTCCATATTCCGTATTATCACCGGCGGCAACCACAATGCCTTTTCCCTGGCCCCGCGTAACTTTGCTTCCTCGAAATACCAGGACATCGACCCCTGGTTTGATACATTTCGGAACAGGCATGACCTTTCCTGTCAATTCGAATTCATCAACCTCTAACCCAACTGCTTCCACCAGCTTCAAATCAGCAGCAACAAGGTCGCCTGTTTGTATTACTATTAGATCACCATTTTGCAGTTCATCTTCAGGGATTTGCATTATCCTGTCCTTTTTTACTACTGCTGTCATATCACCCTTCAAAAGGTTGCTCCTCCTTAAGCCAGCGTCTTCTTTTAACCTTTATATGTTCGTTTTACTAATATACGGCTTTTGCGGACTGTTAATTTACTCTTTCCTCTAATTTAGCAAACAAAAAGCCCCTACCCGATCATAAGATGGATAGGAGCTATTAGCTTTCAACAAGCGTTTATGGTGAGCTCCATCACCGGATTATTTATTTACCTTTATTTACATATATTATACATAAGATAGTATGTTAACGCTACACAATTTTTTATTTTTTTATCCTTATCTTATGGTTGGGGCAGCATCATGTTTTCAAACAATTCTTCCATTGTCATGGCGCTGCTTGACACTTCCTCAGGGACAACAATACTGTCAAAAGAATTATAATCTTTATAGGTGACTGTAACAAATTGCTCAGTGGATAGCGCTTCCCCCTCAATGTTCATTGTTAAGCTGTAAGACAAATAAGTTTTGGCGGCCAGATAAGAACCCTGATCAATCCAAATCTTATAATCAATATTTGAAAACTCCATATTATTGAAGGCTTCTTGCATTTCAGCTTGAATAGAAGGGTCTAGCATATCACCACCAAGCTGATTAGTTATTTGGTCCATCATTCTCATCATCAGAGCGCCTTCATCATCTTTCAAGGTTAAGACATAATGCTTATCATCTGTTTCCAGGGATGCTTTTGCCGCTCCGTCTTCACCAAGCAGGGTTAATAAGAACATGGGGTCATTAGCTGCCTGGTTTAACTGTTCCAACTGTCCCATCCCCAAACCATATTCTCTCATGTCCTGGCGTATCCAACTGTCAAACATAGGGTAATAAATGTATATTTCATCGTCAACCCAATACATCTTCATTTCCATGGTGGCAAACTCAGCTGCTTGTGGAACATCAGCCAGAGCAGACATATGAACTTCCATGGTCATTTCCATGGCCAGAGGTTTCTGGGTGGCTTTACCTATGCCTCTGCTTTGCGTTTCCATCTTGTCGGTCACTATTCCTGCATCCAAGGGAACCGGCTCTGGAAATTGCATAACTTGTGTCATTTCCATTTCAAAAACATACGAATTGGCTTGCTGCATGGCCTCTAGAGACTTGGTATAAATCTCAGCGGCCTTCATGGTATCTTTTTCAGCAGCACAACCTGCTATCAGCATTACACTAAATAACATCAGCGTTAATACAAACCAGACTTTTGTCTTCATAATATAATATACCCCTATATACCTCTCTTTTTCATATTTTTACTGCTGTGCCGTAAACTAAGATTTCTGCCATCCCTGCCGCAATCTGGGAGGAAGCAAAGCGAATACCAATAATAGCATTGGCGCCTAAAGCCTTAGCCTCTTTTACCATATCATCCATGGCAGAATCCCTGACACTTGTCAATAATTCTGCATATTCCCGCACCTCACCCCCTACTAGGTTTTTTAGCCCGGCCAGGATGTCCCTGCCCACGTGGGCAGCCTTGACCCGGTTGCCCTTTACAATACCCAAAACTTGATACTCCACTTTAAGATCCGTAGTTGTTAATAACATGAAAATACCCCCTTAATTTAATAATTATTATATTTAAAAATCCCTTTTCCTAAACAAATGCATACCTATAAAAAACAACAGTCCAATAATAACTAGGGATGCAGCCAGTGAAAGTAGTGGTGGCTGTCCTCCAATGAAATATTCTATGGCACGCATCTGGTAAAATATTGAGAACTGGCGAATTGGAGCAAATAACCCTGGCAGAGACAGCGCCATACCGCTGATTCCCGCAATTACCCCCGCCGGAACAGGTTCGCGGCTTAGAATGGAAATGATTGCAGACAGCAAGTAAAAAACCATCAACCAGGTAAAAGTAACCACAGTAGCTACAACAAGGCGGCCCCATTCTACCGAATACCCCAAAAAGTGGGATATCAGCCAAATGAAAAATATCCCCCCGCAAACAACAACAAGAAGCAATAGAGCAGCAGCGGCACATTTAGCCAGAAAACCTTGATTTCGGGTAATGGGACGGGTCAGGTAGAATCCCATTGTTTTTTTGCTTACCTCACCGGCAAACTGGACGGCAGCAATAATAATAACCATCATACTCCCGAACTGGTAAAGGTTTTTTGCATTCCACTGGGACCAAACATAAAGGGAATAGTTGCCGAATATAGTCATGAATTCACGAGCCGCATCATATCTTGCAAGTATTTCAAATAACTCAGGCGGCAGTTCATCTACAATCTGCGTTACATATCTAAATGCTGCCACCATTACCACGGCAAGCCCTGCACTGAGCAAAAGCCCGATAATAGCTATCCAGCGCAGCTGTCTCAGTTCTTTGGCAAGAAGGTTTCTAAACACCACGGTCATCACCCCCAGAGTAATCATGGAAGAGGTCTTCCAGGTTGCGGTGATAAATATCCAGCACATAATGAGGAAAACGGGAACATGCTTCAAAAATAGCATTAAAGTTATCCTCAACGGTAATCAAAAAGCCTGGTGTCCCCTCTCTTTGTATATCCTTGATGCCAGGCATTTGCAATAGTTCTACCGGCGGTTCCTTTTGGAAAACAACTCTAATGGTTTTCTCCTCCATTCTTAGCTGTTCCATAGGTGCCACCCTCACCAGTCGGCCTTCATTTAAAAAAGCAATGCGATCAGCAATACGTTCCATTTCCTCCAAATAATGTGAGGAAATAAGAATGGTGCGCCCCTCTTTCCGCATATAGTCTTCAAGAACCAGATTTAAAAAATTAATGCGCCGCAAAGGGTCTAACCCCTCAAGGGGCTCATCCAGTATAAGAAGCTGGGGCATTGGAACCATGGCTAACACCAGGGACAATTGGGTTTGCATGCCTTTAGAAAGATTTTTAATTTTTTCATTCAAGGGTAGATTGAAGTGGGCAAGTAGATCACTGCATCTGTCCTTATCCCAGTCGGGATAGAACTTACTGTTAAAATTAATTATTTCCTGTACGGTCATAAAATCATAAAGGTTAGGCTCTTCAGAAATATAGCCTACATTTCTCCATTCCTTGTGGGTCATAGCCCCTATGTCTGTGCCAAAAATTCTAATAGAACCGGAAGTGGGCTGTAAAAGTCCCATGAGAAGTTTAATAAAGGTGGTTTTCCCAGCCCCGTTAGGTCCAACAAGGCCAAGTATTTCTCCTTTTTCGATGTTTAGAGTAATACCGGCAAGGGCTTGTTTCTGTCCGTAATCCTTTTTTAGATTTTTAACAGCAACACAATAATCATTCACCTTCTGCATCTACCCTGCACCTCCTCTTTGCCATTCCTTTAATACTTCTAAAAAGAGTTTTTCCATTTGCGAAGAGGTCAAGCCCAGCTGTTGTGCCTGCTCTATCAGATCTATGATCAATGCTTTCACTATCTTCTCCTTTTCCACCATGGCAAAATCAATATTTTCCGCAATAAAAGTACCACGTCCCTGAACGCTTGCAATCAGCCCTGCAGCCTCTAGTTCCCGGTAGGCCCGGGCAACGGTATTGGGATTTACCGTTAATTCCAGAGCCACTTCTCGAACTGGTGGAAGCTGCTCCCCGGGGGTTAGTATCCCTCCTGCCACGCCTCTTTCAATCTGCTGGACCAGCTGTTTATATATAGGCACCCCGCTGCGGGGATTGACAAAGAATTTCACGCCTGTTCCTCCGCCATATGTCTATTGTATTAATACAATAGACAATTTTGATTTTACTATACCCTAAATAATCCTTTGTGTCAAACAAAAAAGTGGAGAATTTTGCGATTTTCTCCACAATACAATAATGTATATAACACAACCAACATGACATCACTTCTAACTGCATAATGATTGAAAATTATCCTCTTCTCTAATGCTTTGCAGCTGCGTAATAGCCTGGTCCAGGTGTCCAATTTTCATGTATGCCAAAGCCAGTATTTTTCGTAAACTTGGGTTATTAGGTTCTTTATCTAAGCCGCTTTTGCATAGGTCTATTGCTTCATTATATTTACCGTTTATTAAAAGAGCCTCACACAGTTTAAGGTGGATTGCCCCATCGGTTTGGTGTATGGAAAGGGCTTTTTTGTAAACCGGAATTGCCCTTTCACTCATGTCGTCAAGCTTACACAATGCCTTAGCATACATCATGGTAATTGACTCTGTATGGTTCTTGGCATCTAGTTTGCTGCAGTATTCAACTACTGTTTCCATATCACCTAATTCCATCATGAGCTTTGCGCCAGCTTCAACATATGTGGAATTGTCAGGCTTTAGAGCAATTGCTTCCTTAAGTATAGCAATTTTGTCAATATACTCTTTAAAGTAATTAATGTCTTGATTGCAATAGTAGTCTGCCAGAGATAAAGTAAGCTGGTCGCGTATGTCCTTGTTCGTACTTTCTCTTATTTTCAAAACATAAGAGATCCGCTCGGCGTTTAACTCTCCACTGCTTAGATAAGCCTGGGCCAAAAGCTCAGATGCCCCATTTAACTGCGGCCATTTTAAATTCAATCTCTCTAAAAGGGAAATAGCCTTGGAATACTCACCCATCTCATAATAATCATTGGCCAGCTTAAGACCTGTTTCCTGAGTAGTATAACCCCTTTCCCTTGCGCTTTTAAAATAATTAACTGCCTGGATACAATTACCTTCTTCAAAGCTTTTACCGCCATCTGCAGTTTCGTCTATTCCATGATAAACTTCAGATACTTCCAGACTCCTGAACATCTGCTCTGATTTTTCCCTTAACCTAACTTCCTTTGCCTTGCGGGTCTTAGAAGTAATGCTTGAAGACACTCCATATATTATTAACCCTGGCATTATTCCAAAAAAGGGAACTGACAGTAAACCAAAAACTGCAATTACTCCCCCAATCACACTTACTGCCCTGCTGACTTTACCTGCCTCTTTGATAGACTTATCTAAAGAAATCAAATGCCCCTCTGTACCACACCTTACACACTTTTTCTCGCTCAGCCAGGCAACCTCTTCACACTTTCTGCAAACCACCACAAAATCTTTGTAACTTAAAGCCATGATGCATCTCTCCTTTCATTCTATTTTTTTATCATATCAATAAGTTTTGTTAATTAATATATGCAAAAGGCATGCCGATTTTATGGCATGCCTCAAGGGCAAATAAATAAAAGGTTTTGCAATTTTTTTCACTAACACAATATGTGCCAAAAAGTACAAACACATTGAACATGTGCACCTATAGGTACACTTTAAATGCTAATTACCTGAGCGAGTCTTTTTGGCAATCCTCTCCAAGTGACAGTACAAGGACCTTCTGGAAATACCAAGGTAGCGAGCTGTTTTAGCTTTATTACCTTCATGCATCTCTAAAGCTTTCTCTATTACCTCATCAACAAATTGATCCATGGGAAAACAGTCCCCGGGCAGCGAAAAGCTGTCCAGATTAGCTGATGGAGAAGAGTTTTTTAACTGCACGCCATCTTTAAAAATTTTTAAATGCTGGGGCTTTAATTCAATATCATCATACATAAAAACAGCCCATTCGATTACATTTTTCAGCTCGCGAACATTGCCCGGCCAGGAGTGGGCCAGAAGCTGCCGTTCTGCCTCCTTGCTAATAGTCCTGAAGCTTTTTTTCTTCTCTTTGGCAAATAGCCGCAAGAACATCTGGGCCAATTTAAGAATATCATCCGCTCTCTCCCGCAGGGGAGGGACTACTATATGCCCCACTTTGAGGCGATAGTAAAGGTCTTTGCGGAACTTTCCTTCAGCCACCTGTTTTTCAAGATTAGTATTGGTAGCACAGATAATTCGCACATCAGCCTGGATTTTTTTTAAGCCCCCTACCCGATAAAATTCCTTTTCCTGAATTACTCTCAAGAGCTTCCCCTGAAGTTCCATGGGTATCTCAGTTATTTCATCTAAAAAAAGCGTTCCTCCCTTTGCCAGATCGATCTTACCCTGCTGCCCTTTTGATAAACCGCCTGTATAAGACCCGGCCTCATAGCCAAATAATTCACTTTCAAAAAGGGTTGGTGTCAGGGCGGCACAGTTGATATCAACAAAATTGGCGGTTGTTTCCATGTCTCCATAATGAATAAGACGGGCAATAACTTCTTTGCCGGTGCCTGTTTCCCCCTCTATGATTACAGGTATGGAACGATCTGTGTGGTACTTTTGGGTTTGACAAACTATCAGCTTCATTGCCTCTGAAAAAATACCTATTTCATCCAACCCGGTATACTCGGCCATCATTTTTCTAAGACGACTGGCTTCTTCCCTGGCTTCTTTTGTGGCAAACTCAAGCTCGCTTTCGAATTGTTCAGTAAGAACCTTGTTTTCTCTACGCAGGGTCTGGTGTTCAGCTATCCTCTCTGTGAGAGCGGCCAGTTCCTCCACATTCAGGGGCTTTAACAAATAATCATAGGCTCCAGCTCTAAGGGCGCTAATAGCTGTCTCCATATCTCCATGACCCGTAAACAGCACCACATCCGTTTCGGAATTTCCGGGGAGCTTGGAGATGGCCTTCAATAAATCTATCCCTGACATGTGGGGCATTCTAATATCTGTTAAAACCATGGGGAAATCCCCTTCTTGGTATACTTTAAGCGCCTCCCTTCCATCAGCACATTCTACCACCTTATGACCAAGCTGCCTTAAGAAGTCAGCCACTGATTCCCTGCTGTCTCTATCATCATCCACTATTAATATGTTCACAGTTTCCACCCCTTCTGCTACCCCTTATAAACAGGAAATTCTATTCTAAAGGCTGCTCCATCCTGTTCATGGTCAACTAAATAAATTTTCCCACCCAGAGAATTAACTATTGTATGGACAATAGACAATCCCAAACCCATGTTGCCTTTCTGTTTTTTTGTTGTAAAAAAAGGGTCGAAAATTTTATTGCGAAATTCCTCTTTAATCCCAGGTCCATTGTCCCTAATTTCCAGATTCACCTTATCAGTCAACCAGGTCCTACAATAAATATATTTTTCTTCTTGATCTACCGTCTCTAATGCCTGAAGTGCATTGATCAATAGATTCATGATGACTTCTTCCAGACGCACTTGATCCCCCTTAATAGCAGGCAAATTATCAGCCAGTGTCTTTTTGAATTCAATTCCATGGGAGACAATCTGCTTACCTACTAGGTTTAAGGCTCCTTCTACTGCCAAATTCAAGTCACAGGGGACCAGGTCGCCAGGCGCTTCATCCCGGATAAATCGCCTCATATGTTTAGTAATATATTCAATACGTTTGACTTGAATAGACACTTTCTCCAAATTATCCATGATTTTGTCCAAGGCAGGAGGAGTACCTCTCTTGTGACAGTACAGCATTCCATCCACAGTAACCTTGATGGAATTTAGTGGTTGATTTAACTCATGAAGCATTGATAAGGGTTTAATAATGATATTCTTTAAAACTATGTAACCAAGGACCAAAACAATTACAACAGATATTGCAGCAATTGCAATAGTCTGCATGGCTGCTTCCAGTGACAGATTGATATATGGTTCTTCAGGAACTCCTGTATACCATATGCCAATTACTTCCCCTTCTGCATTAAAAATTGGATCATATCCGGTTTGATTCCAGCTTCCTACTACATTGGCTCGTCCCAAGTAGCGTTCATGTTTATTAAGGACCACCTCTGCTACATTATCAGAAACTTTGGTATCAACAGCCCGTTCACCATCTGGTTTCCTAACATTGGTGGCTATTCTTGTATCCATCTGAAATATGGTCACAGTGTTGCCGCCTGTTAATTCTCCAATTTCATCAACAATTTCATAATTTCCATTCATCATAACCGAACCTTTATAAAGCTTGCCGTCGATTATGCTCCACTCTCCAGGAATTCTTATATCCAAATAGCTGTATCCCAGCTGAATATCTGAAATCAGCTTTTGTTGAGCGCTCCCGATAAGATTTCTTTTAGTGGTGGTATAACTAGCAAGTGACAAAAGAATGGCTGTAGAAAGCGCCACCACAATTAAACTAATAATCATCTTTTGACTCATTGACCATCGCATAATAACGCCCCCAGGTGTCATTACTCTATAACTTTAATATATCATAAACCATGGAAACTTGGAATCCTTGGCTGCACAAGACATTTTAGCGGAACATTTTTTCCAATTTTTTCTATAACCATGGAGACAACTTCTGTGACATCAAAGAAGGAGACAGCTTATCAATTTATTGTCAATGGCCAAAAATGGTTTACAGTTTCTTCAAAAGACTCCTTGGATAGCATCCTAGACGAATATCAAAAACATTACCTTGCTAAGATTGATGAGAATGCCCAGGTAAAAAGCATTGCTTTTCAACAGAAAATTGAAATTGTTGAAGTAGAAGTTAAGCCGGAAGAAATCGATACTTTAGAAGCAGCAAAAGAAAAAATTTATGCCGGTGAAGAAGAAGTAACAATAGAAGTAAAACGAGGAGATAATCTTTGGAATCTAGCCAAAGCTAATAATTTAACTGTCAGTGAGATGGAAATATTAAACCCTGAAACCGGATCCACCCGATTACGGGACGGAAAACTTTTCATGCCGGTATAGATATAGCAGCAGCTAATGGTACTGGAGTATATGCGTACACTGTAATAGCATAGGTCCCCATCTCCATTTTGAAGTCATTAAAAATGGACAAACCCAAAATCCATTAAATTACCTCTAACATTATAATTCATTTTATATATTATATACCCTGGGAGCTTCAGTTTGAAGTTCTTCCGCCAATCTTTAATTCAGGCAACAGACTGACAGGCTGGTATTTCCATACGTGAGATATTCCCATTTCATTCAGCCTTTCTTTTATGAATTGATTAATGATTGTATCTTTTAATTTCAGGATAATCATTTTTTACTTTACAACAGCTCATAGCCGTCCATATCGGGCATTCTCATATCGCTGACAATCAGATCGACTGCCTGGTTCTTGAGAGTTGACAAGGCATCTGTGCCGCTATTTGCCGTAAATACCTGATAATTTGTATTAATGAAAACTCTTGTAAGCGACTTTAAAATCTGAATCTCATCATCTACAAATAAAATCCTGCGTTGCATATATTCCCTCCCTCACAGCGCCTCTTCGACAGTAATATTTATATTTATGTTTCCATAATTTTTGAGAATCAAGGGTATCCCGATAGTTGCAGCTTTGTTGGATATCCTTATCTTGTCTCCGGTCAGGACCGCAGGGGGAGAAATGTCTATGCTGACTTTATTCTTTGAAAAGATTGTGCATGTGTTGCCTATAATCATGTTGCCGAGCTCGGCGATTGCGCTTGTGGCAATTTCATCCATTTCAGCAACTTCTACGCCACCCATCATGGCTGAGGCAATTTTACCGGCTGTTTCAAGGGTCAGCTCCAGGCAGACCTGCCCTCTGATTTTCCCTACCACTCCTATCATGATAATCATGTCGCAAACTGAAAACGGAGAATTTCTCAAATAAATTTTTCCCAGCTTGGCGTCGTCCTCCAGAATTGTTTTCAGAACTCCCTGTGAAGCCTCAATAAACGGGTTTATGTATTCCGCCTTCATGTCTGTCCGCCTTTCGTTTTTTATGTTTTGCTTCAGCCTTGCATAAAACTTAACAATGCCGCAAGATTCAATATCAGAATAATCCTTTTGCCTTCATTCAGTTTTGCTATGCTGTCAACATATCCATTCCGGGCGCTCCCTCCAAACACCCCCGGAGCTTCTTCAACACAGCTTCTTGAAAACCTCAGAACCCCGGACACCGAATCAATCAGGATACCAATCCTCTTTTTCCCATACTCGACGACTAAAAACTTGGAAGCTTTATTGGAACCCGAACCGTCAACGGCAAAAAAGCTTGCAAGATTCAGTATGGGTATGATGTCTCCGCGCAAATCAAGCATCCCGGAAATAAAAGAAGGAGCCCCGGGAAAGCGTGTAATATCGTCCAATCTGTTGATCTCCTGTACATTGTTGATTTCAATTCCGTACTCTTCCTCGCCCAGCTTAAAAGCAACAATATGTTCAAGATTATTATCCGTTTCATATGCGGTTGATGATCCGCTTTTCTCAGTTTCCCTGCGTTTGATGCCCGGAACAGCTTTCACCTCCTCCTGCGCGGCCAGCTTTTGAGGATCCAGCAGCATTACCAGCCTTTTACCGCCATCCAGGCTGAAAATCCCTTTGACATGCTCCGCGCCTGAACAATTTGCAATGCGGCCTCTCTCATTGAATAATTCCTTCCTTACCCGTACAACATGGGATACTTTATCAACCATTACTCCGTACGAAAAGCTCCCGTTGTTTAAAATCACCACGCGGCTTTGCTCATCCTGCCGCTTGCAGTCAACACCGAGCAGCCTTGCCGGGTTTACGGCCGCCAGAAGGTTGTTTCTGATGGAAAACACACCTTCAATATGGCTTGCCGCATCCGGCGCCTTGATGATATCCGGCATCCTGATGATTTCACTCACGCAATCGATGTGAAACGCATACTCCCCGCTGCCGATGCTGAATATTATTATCTGCGCTTCCTCGTTTTCCTTTGCTTTCGTATCCTTTAAGCTTTCTGCCCATGTTCGGCGGCGGTTTTCGTCCGCAGACGCCCTCCAGGCGCCTGCAATTTTTTCGGCGTCAAGAACCATGACAACCCTTTTCCCGCCGTCAAGCATCAAAATACCGCTTACAACCCCTCCGTCAATTCCTTTTATGCCGGCGGGAGGCTCCTTGACCGCCGCTTCTTCAACGTTTATTACTTCCAGAACCTTATCTGAGGTCAGGCCAACCTTCTTCCCATGAATCTCGGCTACAATTATTCTGCTGCTCTCGGCAAACTCCCGGCCAGGCATGCCGAACAATTTTCTGCTGTCAATAACGGGCATCAATTCGCCTCTCAAGCTGCATAAGCCTGTTATATGGCATGGCGCATTCGGAACTCTTGCCATTGGAGGAACCCTGATGATTTCTTTAATATTCGATACCTTCATGGCAAATTCTTCTTCATCCACGCGGAAAACCACAAGCTCAATTCTTTTTGCATCAGCAGTATTTTCTTTTTCATCCCGCTGCACTACCCTGCTTACGTCTTCCGCAATTTCCTTTTCCGCATCGCCGCCGGCTTCCATTAAAGCTTCAGGCTTCTGCTTTGACTCGGCCTTTTGCCTTTTTACCGCTATTTCCCTTTTCAGCTTTTCAAAATTATCCTTGCTTTTCTTACCTCCCCTTCCCGCCACTGATGCTCACCAGCCTTTCCACTATTTTGTCGAACTGCTTTGCAGACTCTTTGTCATATTCGTATACTGTTTTTCCCATCTTGCCGCATTCCGCTATTCTTACTCTTCTGTGGACAGGCTCCGCCACCATGCCGGCATCCTCAAAAAACTCCTTTATGAACTCCAGGTTCTCCTTGCCTTCGACGGTCCTCTGGTCGTACATGTTGGGTATTACCAGCGAGATCATTCCCGAATCCAGACCAATGTCAGAAAGGTACTCATATATGTTGCCGATGGCCCTTACCGAAGCAGCTTCCACTTGAACCGGCACAATGATGCCGTCAACGAAGTATAAAACCGCGTCATTGATCCTGCTCCGCTGCGGCCCGCAGTCAACAATCACATAATCGTAACCCTGCTGTTCCAAGCCTTTGAGCCTGCGCTTTAAAAACGAGCTTATTTCAGGCTCTTTGTAAAGCTCCGAATTTATGCGGTCAACATGCTTTGAAGGCAGCAGGTCCAGGTTATCACGCGCATGAATGATGCATTCGGAAAGGTCTGCGCCGTCCTGCCCCACAAGGATGTCAAAAAGGCTCCTGCCATAGTCTTCCGAAGTAAAGCCCAGGAAAAGGCTGGCGTCGTTCTGCCCGTCCATGTCCACCAGCAATACCTTCCGCCCTTTTGCTGCAATCCCGTGCGCTACATGCACCGCTACAGTGCTTTTGCCCACCCCTCCCTTGCTGTTCAGTACGGCATATTTCCGAAGCCTTCTGCCCATGCCGCTTAACCCCCTTTTTCAACCGGTAATGTTATTATTCTCCGCAAGCTGTATTACTTCAACAGGATTCAAAATTAAAACCACCTGCCCGTTTCCCAGCAGGGTAGAGCCGGATATACCGGGAACGGCGGCAAGGTGGCCCTCCAAGGGCTTTATAACAAATTCCTGTTCATTCTTAAGCCTGTCAACAACAATCGCATAATTGTCAGCGCCATTTGACAAAATTACCGCATTTAATTCCTCTTGCCCGGCGTCCGTCTCTTGTGCCGCGAAAATCCTGCAAAGCCAGTCAACCCCGATTACATCTCCCCGCAGGCTGGCAAATCGCTTTCCATGGAATTGGTGAATGCTGCTTCTGTTTATTTTTACGGTTTCAGCGATATGCTCCAGCGGGATAATATAGGTTTCTCCGGCTGACTCCACAACCAGGCCGCGCGAAACCGCAAGCGAAAGCGGCAGCCGGATTGCAATCTTCGTACCTTTGCCCGCTTCGCTCTCTATCATTACATTTCCGTTTATCTTTGCTATGTTGCTTTTAACGATATCCATACCCACGCCCCTGCCGGATACCTCGGTAACCCGTCCGGCGGTGCTGAAGCCGGGAAGGAAAATCAGGCCCAGCAGCTGGCTGCGGCTCATTTTTCCGGCGTCCTCGGCACTTATGAAGCCCTTTTCGACGGCCTTTTCCTTTATTGCTGCGGCATCGATTCCTTTTCCGTCGTCTTCAATTTCAACAAACACATGCTTGTTTCTGTTATAAGCCCTCAATACAATTCGCCCTGTCTCCGGCTTCCCTGTTGAGAGGCGCTCATCGGGGGATTCAATGCCGTGGTCTGCGGCGTTGCGTATCAAATGCACAAGAGGATCGCTGATTTGCTCAATGATGGTTTTATCAATCTCGGTATCCTCACCCTCCATATGCAATTCCATCTTCTTGCCCGTACTCTGGGCGATATCCCTCACAACCCTGGGCATTCTCTGGAATACGGTTTTGATCTCCACCATTCTTATGGACATGATTGCATCCTGAAGCCCGTCGGAAATCCTGTTTATATGGGCTCCCACCTGCTTCACTTCCTTGGATATTTCAGGCAGGTCATACTCAAGGCTCAATTTTGAGGATATATGCATAAATGAGTTTTTCGCAACCAGAAGCTCGGAAATCATGTTCATCATTTTATCCAGCTTTTCCTGGCTTACCCGGATGCTCTGCGCCAGAACGCTCTTTGACCTTGAATCCGCGTTTTTTTCTGGTTCCTGCCTGCCTGCCGCCGCGGCATTTTGCGCCGGGCCGCCTGAAGAACCTTTAATATCCGACATCTGCCGCTTGATTGCTTCAATAATGCCGTTATCGCAAATACTGCCGAATTCCTCCAGAGCGGCGGCGTTAATAAAGGATTTCAAATAATCCATCACCGACAGGCTTAAATCAACATGTCTCTTTTCAAAGATGCATCTTTTGTCCCTTATCAGCGCCAGCAGGCTTTCGAAGGAATGCACAACCTCCGAAAGCTTCTTCAGTTCCGAATATTCCGGGGCTTGAGGAGGCAAGGCCGAAAGGTATATCCCCGCCCCGCCTTTAATGCTGTGGATGGCCCTGAATATTTCATTTACGGTATCCATGTCGCCGCCATCGGCATCAAGCCGTATTAAAAAATCATTTTCTATTCTATCAATATGCTCCGAGCTTTCATACAGAAACTGCTCTCTGATTCCTTGAGTCAATCCTCTCTTAAATTCATCCGACTTTAAAATCTCAAAATCCGCATCTTCCTCCGGAGAGGCTTCCTCCCGGAGACCGCAGCCTTCACCGTTGCCGGCTTCGCTTTTTTCACGCGCCTGCCTCAAGCGTTCGACTGCCAGCTCATGCTCATCTCCGTTTTCAAGCTTCATCTGCACCACGCCGTTTTCAACGGCAGTACTGCTTCCCTTCAGGCTTTCAAGAACGCCTGACATATAAGCGCTCAAAAAGTCTGCAGAGAAAAGAAGGGCGTCAATAACTCCCGTGTCCGCAGGCTCCTTCCGCTCCTTAAAGGCATCCAGCACTAGCTCCATTTCCCGGCAAAGCCTTACGGCGGCCGGCAGCCCTATAAAGGAGGATCCCAGTTTTATGCCGTGTACGCGTTTCATAATGCTGCCTAGCAATCCGTTGCCTTCCGGACATGATTCCAGCCGCAGTATTTCCTTTTCAAGCTCTTTCAGGCGTTCTGCGCACTCACCGGCAAACACTTCCGCTATTTTAATATCTTTTGTATGAATCCAGCTGTGCATAATACTCTCTCCCCGGGGCTAAAGAAGCTTTTTTATCGTTCTTACCAATTTTTCAGGGTCCGTCGGTTTTACAAGGTGTATGCCTAAGCCCTGCCCCTCTCCGGCAAAGCCGGACTTGTATTCATCCTCGGTGGAAACGACGATGACTGGAATGGGTATTCCCATGTCGCGCACATTCCGTATTAGCTCATACCCGTCCATCCTCGGCATGTTGATATCGGTCACCAGCAGCCGGTACCCGCCGCAAAGCAGCTTTTCAAGCGCAACGGCGCCGTTTTCGGCCGTCTCCACCTGGAAGCCGAACATTTTAATGATGTAGCTGTGAAAATTTCTCACCATTTCAGAGTCATCCACAACCAGAATCTTCTTTCCTGAATTCTGAACCATGCTGTGCCTCCCTTCATTTCGGCCTTGAATATACTATGGTGTCCCCGATTCTCTGGACCCTGTATGCAGATGATATTCTCCCGACGGATTCCGAGTGGCCGAGGAAAATGAACCCCCCGGGGTTCAGGGATTCGTAAAAGCGGGACAGGACGCTTTTTCTCGACTCATCGTCAAAATATATCAGGCAGTTCCGGCAGAATATGAAATCACATCCGGTGACACTGCTCATTTCGCTATCATCCATAAGGTTTATGCGCCTGAATGAAACAGGCTTTTTTACGTCGAGATTGACGAGGTACTTGTCATGCCGCCTTGTGAAATGCTTCTCCAGGTATTCGGGAGGCACGTCCTTTACGGCTCTGCTTTCATAGAGCCCGATTCTCGCGCTTTGCAGCACCTCTGTGTTTATGTCGGAGGCAAGTATCTGTATCTCCCATTCTCCGGGCTTTTCCAGCATTTCCTGGAGAATGATGGACAGGGTGTAGGGCTCTTCTCCCGTGGAGCAGGCGGCGCTCCATATTTTAATTTTCCTCCTGTCCCCTTTTTCACCGACAAATACCGGCAGCACATCCTCCGCAAAATTGCGCAGCTGCGGAAAGTCGCGGAAAAAATAGGTTTCGTTTACCGTGAGGTCGTTGATTAATTTATCAAATTCAGACGGGTCTTCCGAGAATTTCAGCATTATGTAATACTCGTTCAGGCTGTCCATTTCAAGCAGTTCCGCACGTGCCTCAAGCCTTTTTTGCACATAGTACTTTTTGTTGCTTTCATAATATATCCCTGTTTTTTTGTAAATCAGTTTTGCAAACTTGTCGAACAATTCGTCGGGTAATATCATTCCGCCACTCCTTTTTTCCTCATGGCTTCTTCAGCGGCTTCCCTTACTTCGTCCACCCGGTCTTCAAGCAGTGTTTTCAGCAATCCTTCCGCCCGGCTGCCGCTCATCAGGCCCAATGCCCTAACGGCCGCCATTCTCGCCAGTACATTGCCGCAGTTAACCGCATCCTCAATGATATCCATGGTGTTATAGCTGCTGAACCGGTATATGTTGGTTATTATCTCCATTTTATTTATTGGGTCGCACTCATTCTCATAAAGCTTTTTCAGAAGATGCAGGCTCTTTTCGCCAATCTTGCCGTTCAGGGCTTTTATGGTTTTTTTTCTGACCTTGGGGGACGGGTCGTTGGACATTGTAGCCATAAACTCGTAAAAAGCGTTGGTTTCGGACCGCCGTGCAATGTCAACCAGCCTTGCCCTGGCATTTTCATCCATGCATCGCATCCTTGGCGCCATATGCCTCCATCCGGCGCCTTCGTCCAGCCTGAACAGGACCTCCAGGGCTTCGGCGCCTTCATGGCCCGGGTTGCGGTTCAATATCTCCTCAAGCAGCCCAGTGTTTAACCTGTCAATAATCGACAGGAGTTTTCGGGCGGCTGCATCCCTTACCTTGGGGCTTTTATGCTCCAGCCTCGGAAGCAGGCTTTCAACGGCCCCGGCGGCGCTTATGCTTTCAACGTACGCCACGCCTGCCTCCTCGCTGCAATCGGTGAGGCTTTCAAGCAGCGTCCCGTTCTTATAGGCTTCAAGTTCGGAGACTATGCGCAAAGCCCATCTGGAAACATCCCTGTCCTCAGATTTGCACAGCTCCTCAACGGCGGCGTTGAAGCCCTCCAGCTTTTTTGCG
Organism: Bacillota bacterium; assembly: GCA_040756735.1. GTDB lineage: Bacteria > Bacillota > DSM-16504 > Desulfitibacterales > Desulfitibacteraceae > JBFLYC01. The sequence goes on from JBFLYC010000003.1 coordinate 38,794, forward strand.
TGTATCAGCTTAAGGCCCGTCAGGACCAGTTCCGGCTCCATGCAGCCCAGCATCCTGGAAATAAAGCTCGCCGGTATGTTCTCAAGCCTTTGCAAAAGCTCGTAAAGCTTTTCGGTGAAAAATTCCTCATTTCTATTCAATGCATGGATTTCTTCAATATCATCAAGGAAAAAGTCCAGCTGCAGCTTTACCAAAGCGCCAATGCATAAAAGTATCTGCCCGGTATCCCGGCAATCCCAGCGCTCCTTGAGGACCCTTCCGAGCATCGCGGCGGTTTCCGGGGAAAGCTCGCGCATGTCCGCCTTCAATACCAGGCTGCTCAATGCAAAAACAAGATTTGAATCCTCTATGGCAAAATCCTTCATGTACCTGCCGGTGATTGCGTCGACGTCGCGGTGCGAGCCGATCCTGCCAAGGGCCCTGACATATGTGTTCACAAGAATGTTCCTCTCAATGGCGGAGGCATTTACGGAAAACACTTTTTCCCCGGCGGCATCGGCAAAATCTGTTGCATCAAGGCTTGCAAACGTCCTCAAAAGCGCGTTGACGACCCAGACGCTGTCTGTTTTTTTCAGGGTTTCAAGAAGCCTGCCCGCAGCCTCTTTGTATTGCTGCTGCGCAATAACCTCCAGAGCCGCCTCCACAACATTTTGATCCTCATCGTCCAGCGCTGCCGCGGCAAGCTCGCAGCTGTGCCTTCCCCTTATATGTTTTAAGGCATCCAGCGCAAACTTCCGTATATTCCTGTCGCTGTCTGAGAGCTTTGATTTTATGGCGTCCAGCGCCTTTTCCCCGAGGGAGGCAAGCAGCTCAATCGCCGTGTTGCGTATAAACGGGTCTTGCGAGTGCAGGAGCCCGGCAACAAGCGCGGCAGTCCGTTCGTCCTTCATGCCTGCGATTCTTTGAACCAGCTTTTCCTGCCTGTGCCTCTCCTTTTCATTAAGAAGCTCGTCTATCAGCGACCTTGCCTCCTGTTCACAAAACCGGTCAATGTAGTTGCCCATATTTCACATCCTTTACCATTTCATCAATCCTGGAAACAAAATTTTCCGACCGAAGCATCCCTGAAATCGCGTCAAGCTCTGAGCCGAACACGTCAAATTCCTCAACAGGCCTTATGCAGTCGAAAATGTTCTCAATCCTCCTTGCTCCGCTTCCGCCCGCAATAATGCAAGTCTCAATGTTTATGGCCCCAGTCTCTTTTTTCACCCTTATCAGCGCCTTTACCTCATCCTCATACAGTATTGATAGCCTGCTCAAATCAATCAGCATCAACAATGTTGATGACCTGTCCAGCATCTCCATAAAATTGTCCAGCCTGTCGGTAAAATGATTTTTATCAGGCTTGAAAACCTTGATCAGGTATTTTCCCTTTATATGGCCGTAAAAGTCTTCAATAAGCGTCGTCATTCGCTCATGAATGCGGGAGCGGAGCCTTCCTCCGTCATCCGCCTGTTCTTCAAAGCTTTTAACGGCAAGGCTGAACAATTCATTGAAATCATTAACAAGCATACCAAGCTTGTCTTGATTGGCCATTCTCCCGAAGGCATGGGCTGCCTCAAGCTTAAGCGACTCAACCAGCCGGAGCGCTTCCCCGCTTTCGGGGAATTGCCCATGCCTGCCGGAAAGCAAACCGCACAGCCTTGCAAGGACCCTCATGATGACTGCCTGGGAGGCCGCACCGCTGCCGCCTAGGCAATAATCATTTCCTTTCTGAATTTCTCTGGTCAGGTTTATTATGCTTATCCTTTCCACGTAAAACAGGTTGAAATATGTATACAGCTCACTTTCCTCTATATCGGTGCACAGGATGATTTCAAAGGTTTTTATTTCCTCTTCATCCACGCAGCCGGAAAAATAGCTGTCCGTTATGCTGGAATAAGCCAGAGACCCGATGCCCTCAACACTGCTCAGAATCATCATGAACACGGGGGACACCATGGGAGCGTCCTCTCCGATGAAAAAGGTGATGTAGTACCTGTTTTTGCCCCTGGGCCTTTTGTTGATGAGGGAAGCGACAACACCTTCCGCCGGCTGCCCGGCTTCGGTTTTCTCCTCATTCTTTCTGCTGCTTCTGATAAAGGCCTCTATCTTTTCGCCAATTCCGGAAGCGGTATTTGCATAAGCCTCCATCATCTCCGGTGTGTCCTGTCCTTTTTTGCATGCAAGCATCCTCCCGACGATGTCCAGGCCGTCAAGGCAAAGAGATACGACACTGCGGTCGAACGGGATCGAACCGTTTCTAATGCAGTCAAGCATATCCTCGATTTTGTGCATTACATTTCCGATATCCTCAAATCCCGCCACCTGGGAAGACCCTTTAATGGTATGGGCTATTCTGAACAGTTCGTCCGCATCGGCGGGGGAATACTCCTTCTCAAGCCGGATAGCGCACTCCTCCGCCTTCTGAAGCAGGTCCTCCGTTTCTTCCGCATAAGACTGGACCATTGCATTCATCCAAACCACCGCCTAATACTGATAAGTAAAAATTAAACGCCTCAAGCCGTCATCCGTTAACGGCGTGAATGACGGCTTCCCTCCACCGCTCCAGCTTCTGCATCGAATAATCGACAGCCTGCATCACATGCTCCATGCTTTTGAAAGGCTTGGTGATATAATCGCTGGCGCCGTATTCAAGAGAGGTTAATATCTTTTCCATTGTAGAATGTCCTGCCGTCATGATGACCTGGGTTAAGGCATCATAGCTTTTTATCTCCTTCAGAAGCTCAATCCCGCCCATATCAGGCACATCCGCATCTATAAACGCGATATGGTATTTGCTGTTTTTGATTTTTTCAAAGGCGTCTTCCGCATTACGGGCAGCTTCAACCTCACAGTCTTCCTTCTCCAGGAGATTTTTGAGCAAAAGCAGCGCATCCTCCTGCCCGTCTACTATCAGGATCTTATACTTATACTTCATTTGAAACCTCCGCATAATCCATTGCGATGGAAACACGTAGCATTTAGAGTTCTACGCTTTTCCCACCGCCTTGACTATTTCACCCGCTATCCTGTAGGACGGCGCTATTATCTCCGCGCCGCCCCTTTCTATTGCCTCCCTCGGCATACCGAAAACCACCGCCGTAGACTCATCCTCGGCTATGGTAATGCCGCCGGCCTTTTTTATCTTTACCATGGCGTCCGCTCCGTCGTCTCCCATTCCGGTCATGAGCACTCCTACCACATTCTCTCCGCCAAAAGCGTCAAGGACGGCTTCCATAGTCACATTGACGGAAGGCATGAAAACGGTTCTGGGAGAGCTCGGCAGCCTTACGGTCCCGCCCTTTCCCCTCACTACCAGATGGTATCCCCCGGGGGCAAGATAGCCCCTGCCGTCCCGGAGGACGTCGCCGACCTCAGCTTCCTTGACCGGTATGCGGCATGCGCCGTTCAGCCTTCTTGCAAAGGAGGATGTAAAGGAAGGCGGCATGTGCTGTACGACGATTACTGCGGCGCCAAGGTCTTCAGGCAGCATGGGCAGGACCTCCATCAGGGTTCCCGGCCCTCCGGTGGAAATACCAATTACCACCACCTTTGTCAATTCACTGCTTATTGAGTTTTCCGGTTTTTTTGCCGGATGCGGCCTGTTCTGGACAGGCAGGCTTTTGCGCCTCTGAATCCTGTCCCGGATGCTTTTCCTGTTTGCGTTCCTGTAAGCCAGCTTCACTTTTTGGATGATTTCCCTGCCAACAATATGTATGTTTGAGGATACGGTCCCCGAAGGCTTTGCGACATAATCGAAGGCGCCGAGCTCCAGGGCTTCGAAGGTAGTCAGCGCGCCCTCCTCGGTAAGGGAGCTTACCATCAATACGGGCATTTCCGGATATTCCTCCAGGATGTGCTGCATGGCTGTCAAGCCGTCCATCACCGGCATATTGATATCCATGGTAACCACATCCGGCTTCAAATAACACGCCTTTTCAACGGCGTCCAGTCCGTCCCTGGCCGTTCCCGCCACCTCAAGGCCCGGGTCGGCCAGTATGATTTCTTTCAGCGCCTTTCTCATAAGGGCGGAATCATCCGCAATCAATACTTTTATTTTGTCGGTCAAAAGCACCACCTGTTATGGATAAGATTAATGAAAGCCCAGCACCTTTCCGGTGTCCAGGATTAAAACCATTCTTCTGCCGCCGTCAAGCTTTGCGACGCCTTCCACATAATCGCTGTCAATTCCGCTGCTCAATATGTCGGGCGGCGGCTCAACCAGCGCTTTTTCGAACCGGAGTACCTCCGAAACCGAGTCCACCACAATTCCCGTCCTTTTTCCATTGAAATCGACAATGATGATTCTTGTGGCGTCGGTTGCCTGTTTTTCCGGAAGCTTGAAAAGCTTTCTCAAATCCAGTACGGGAATCACGTTCCCTCTCAGGTTCACAACCCCTTGAATGAAATAAGGGGACCTGGGAATTTTGGTTACCGCGGTCATCCTGTTTATTTCCTGCACACTTGCTATCTTGACTCCATACTCCTCTGAATCTATCCTGAAGGTCACCAACTGCTCCTCGTCAAGCAGCTGTCTTTCTGCGTCCTCCTTCTCCGCTTCCTGTCCATAAGCTCCGCCGGTTTTTCTGATTGATTCGATTTCGTCGGCTGGAACCAGCCTGGACGGCTCCAGCAAAAGGATTATTCGTTTGCCCTTGTTGAGCTTTGCCAGGCCCTTCAGCTGTTCCCCGCTTTGATCGGAGAATTTCGGCGGAGGCTGGATAACGCCCGATGGCACACTCAAAACCTCTGAAACCCTGTCAACCATGATTCCCGCGGTAAAACCGCCCATATCCACGACAAGTATCCTTGTGTGGTCGTTGATGTCCAGATGCTCCATACCGAAATAGGTCCTCAAATTTATTATGGGGAGCAGATTGCTGCGGATTGAAATAACCCCCTCTATATAGGCTGCGCAGTTCGGGACCTTTACAATTTGCGGGGTGCGGATGATTTCCTTGACGTTCATGATTCCGATGGCGTATTCCTCTTTATCCAGAAGGAATGAAACAAGCTGTTCTTCATCTGCAGCCCCGGCATCGGCGCTGCTTATCATTGCGCCGTTCTTGCACAGGCTTTCGTCCCGGCTGTTTGTCCTTCCTTTTTCCGTACCGCCGACGCAGAGCGCCTTTGCAACATCCAGAAGCATTACAAGCCTGTTCCCGTTCTCCAGCTTTACGACGCCTTTCAAATAGTCGGAATCCACATTTTTTACAATCTGCGGAGGCTCCTCTATATCGGCGGCGCTTACCCTCATAACCTCGGACACCCTGTCCACAACCATTCCGGTAGCTTTACCGTCAACGTCGATGACAAGAACCCTGCTGTTTTCATCCTTCTCCTTCCTGTCCAGGTTGAACCTGATCCGACCGTTGATAACCGGCAAGACGCTGCCCCTTAAGTTGCAGGCTCCCTCGACATAACCGGGGGCGTTCGGTACCTTGGTGATGTTGGGAGCCCTGATAATTTCCTTCACATCTATGATGTCTGCCCCGAATTCATCCTCTCCAAGCAGGAAGGTAACCAGCTGACGCTCGGCAAGGCTGGCATTGTTTATACCGGTAGCCATTGCTATCCCCTCCGTTCGTTATATATTCTGAAGCTCATCGGCCAGCCCTGATATCTCTTCAATAGCTTCCGCAAGCTCCTGCATGCCCTTTGCCTGCTGGTTTGCCGCCGCAGCCGCCTGTTCGGCTCCGCTGCTGGCTTCCTGTGCCGCAGTGGCTATCTGCTCGACGCCCTTCCTTGCCTGCTCCAGGGCCACCAGTGATTCCTCCGAAACCTTCCGTACCTCATTTGAGCCTTGAAGTATTTTTATCATGCTCTCTTCAATCACATTCAGGTTGTGGGTGGTCTTCTTCGACTCCTCCACCTGTGCGAAGGCGGTTCTGCTGGAGAGGTCTATGTCGGCTGAAACCTTCTGAATCTGGTTCTGTATTCCTCTTACAAGGTCCTTGATCTTGTCGGTGTTTTCCGCCGATTCGTTGGCAAGCGCCCTTATATCTCCGGCTACCACCGAGAAGCCCCTGCCGAACTCCCCTGCCCTTGCTGCTTCAATGGACCCGTTCACCGCCAGCATGTTTGTCTGGATAGTCACATTTACTATGGCGTCGACAATTTTATCAATCCTCCTGGTGGTTTCCTCAAGGTTCTTTATATTCCTGGCCGCCACCACACTGGCCTCTGCTGAGGAAGAAACACCGGAAATCATATTGTCCACCGCAATTTTATTAGCCTCCAGCAGCTTCTGAAGCTCAGCTATCTTGTCCGCCGAAAAACCGCTTCTCTCGTTCATTTGCTTTGCAGCCACGACAAGCTTCTCAGCCAGCACAGCGGCTTTGTTTGTAAGCTCGGCCTGGGCCTGGGCGCCGGAGGATATCTGCTGCATGGCCTTCAGTATTTCGTTTGCGGTGGAGTTTGCCTCCTCCACGTTGGCCGACAGCTCTTCGGAAGCCGCAGCGAGAGACTCCGAGGATTTCTGTGCGTCGGTGGACACCTTGAGGTCCTCCGCCATCTGCGCAAGGTCTGCCGCGCCGGCGTTCAGCTCATTGAAGGCCCTGTTTTGCATCTGGATTGATTTTTCCACTTCTTCCGCGGCGCTGCTCTGCTGCTCGGCAGCCGCGGCAACCTGTTCGGCTATGCCGAGGAATTCCCCCGCTCCCTTGTTTGCATCCACCGCATTCTGGGCCACCTCCGCAACGCCCTTTTGCACAAGAACGATTTCCTCGTTTATTTTTACCAGGTCCGCAGTGGTTTTCTTTGCTTTTTCCACTTCTTCATTGGCAGCCTTGCCTGCGTTTTCAATATCAGCCACCACAATTTTGACATTGCTCTGTATTTCGTTTACAAGCTCGCGGATATTCCTTGCCGACTTTTCAGAGGTTTCAGCAAGATTTCTGACCTCATCCGCCACAACAGCGAAGCCCTTTCCGTGCTCTCCCGCCCTGGCGGCCTCTATCGCCGCGTTCAACGCAAGCAGGTTGGTCTGGTCGGCTATTCTGACAACCGCCTGAACTATCTCGCCTATTTCATTGGACTGCTTCTCAAGCTCTCCCACCAGCTTCACCGATTCCAGGTTTGTGTCGGCGGATTCCTTGATTCCTTTAATCATCAGTTCAATATCTTTCGAGGTGTTTTCCAGCAGCTCTTTTGCTTTGTTTACCCGCTCAAGGGATTCCCTGGCCTTCCTTTCCGCTTCAACGGAAGCCTTGTCTATCTGGTTTATTGCGGCTCTTGACTCCTCCGCCGCAGAAGAAGCCTCGCCTGCGCCCTTGGCTATCTGAGCCATTGTCGCGCCAAGCTCCTCTGCGGCGCTGCTGGCCTCCTCGATACCCGACGCAAGCTGTTCCGTCGCTACAGCGATTCTTTCAGCCAGCTGCTGCTGCTTTGCAAGCGTCCTGGCTCTTACCTTGTCCTGGGCCTGCTTTCTCGCAAGCTCCCTCTTCCTTTCCATCTCATCGGTAGCTTGAACGGATACGGGCGTTGACCCTTTGTCTGCTTTTCCGCTTACCGGTTTTGCAAGCTTTTTCTCCATTACCATTCGACCTCCTGTAATTTGAATTGTATATTGGATTCCAGCGTATATGCGACTGCACTGCAAGCATGGCTTTCATACTATATTGGCTTGCTGCGCACCCTCATCCATATGATTATCTAGCAGAGCTTTCAGCCGAACGATCGGGGTTAAATATGATGTAGTACATATTCACGCCGTCGCCGGTCGGCTCGTTGCCTATGTAGCCGTCCCGGTGCAAGGCAAAGGCTTTTTGCCGCAGCTCTTCTATGCTGCAGTTTATGCCGCTTTGAATCAGGACTTTGTGTATGTCGGCCAATGTGCTTACCTCCGATTCACATGCCTTTATGTGCCTCAAAAGCCCTTCATCCGTTAATTGAAGCATGTTTCCATCTCTCCTTTCCACACATGGTTGAAATTGTGTAAAAATGGTTTCCGGCAACTGTCACTTACTTTCTGAATTTATTCAAATGGCTTATCACTATTTCCGGCTTGTACGGTTTTACAATGAAGCCTTTTGCCCCGTTCAATACAGCCTCCTGTACAAACTTCTCCTGCCCCATGGCTGAGACCATAACAACAGACGGCTTGTGCTCCATTTTTTTTATCTCGGCCAGGCACTCGATGCCTCCCATTTCCGGCATTGTGATGTCAAGAGTGACAATATCCGGCTTTAGCTCCTGGATTTTTTTAAGCGCCACCCTTCCGTTTTCAGCTTCACCTACAACCTCAAAAGCATTCGCATTAAGCAATTGCTTGAGTTGTAACCGTATAAACGCGGCATCGTCCACTATCAATACTTTTGTCATATTGCCCTCCTTTCCGGCTGCAATAAAATTCTATTAGTGCCTTATTTACAATAACTTGCTTCTTAAACTAAAATAAGCAGAAAAGCTATGGAAACAAGTTTGCCATAACTTTTCTGTTTATTTTGTAATTCTATCAGATCTGGCAACCCGACTATCATAGTGCTTTCACCTTAGATTCGTAGTTTTGTGTCGTTATTTTTCAATAAGTCTACTTTTTCATAAGGTTTTATTATATTGTCATTGTGGGACTGTAGTAACGTGCTGCTATTAGTCCCTAAATTCTCATGCAACAAAATGCCTAAAATGTAGCATTGTAAGAAGTTCGGCAGCCATTTGTATGATGGACTGTACGATATTTAACGGCAATACTTGATTGTAATCAACGTAAAATCAGATGTATTATTTTATCGAAAAAAACTAAATTTTATTGCATAAAGGAGAGATGTTTTATGACGGTTGAACCAATTAGAGACAAAGCAAAAATCAAACAAATGTACCAGCTTCTAAAGGGGAAAGACGAAAAATATGCACTGCTTTTTAAGTTCGGACTTAACACCGGACTAAGAATCAGTGATATTATTCCATTAAGGGTAAAGGACATAATGAGCACCAATATGCAATTCCAGGATTACTTGATTTTGAAGGAAAAGAAAACAGGCAAGGAGAAAAAAATCAAGATAAATGATGCCCTGAAGAAGCTAATTTTAGAATATGTAAGAAATGCCGGATTATCTTATGAAAGCTACTTGTTTCCAAGCAAAAAAGGCGGTTACATTGGAAGAATTCAGGCATATCGCGTTTTGAAGGAATGCGCGGAGCTTTTGGGTGTGCAGAATTTCGGTACTCATAGCCTTAGAAAAACCTGGGGATACTGGACCTACAAGATATCTCTTTATAATATCGGGCTGATAATGGACACCTTCAACCATAGCTCTCAGAGCATTACCCTGCGGTACATAGGAGTGAATCAGGATCAAAAGGATGAGCTGTATTCCCTTGTTCAGCTTTAAATAAGCTTATTGATAATACGAAGATACAGAAAAATATTAAAATATTATTGTATTTTAGAGGAATAACTGTATTTTTGTCGAATAAAGTAATAAGCAATATTTTAGGCATTTTGTTGCATGTCATGGTTTAATTTACCAAAATAATCAGCTTTTTATTCCATGATTTCAAAAAAAAACAATAAAATTTGAAGAGTCGCAGAGTATTATGTTTTTCCACTTTGCGGTTCTTTTTTGTATTTGCTTGCCCCCTTTCCTCCTTTCACCTTTCTTTATTATATGGTGTTCAAGGGGCTCCGTCCCCTGGTTAGTGTAAAATTACTGTAGGATTTTAGGAGGAAAATTCCACCTAAAAAGCGAAGAGGAACCTCGAAATTCTCCTCTTTTCATTATAATTCATTTTATATATTATATAAAAATGCCCTGGTTCCTTTTTTTACACTGCGCCCTACTATTTCCTACTGGCGAAATCCCATCGCATCATCGGTTCCTTTTTATACTCTCTTCAGGACGGTCGATGCCAAAACAAAAACACACCTGGCGGTGTGTATAATTTCTTGGCAAGTTAGGTAAATATAGATGAGGACCTTCACTCGCCTTTTTGTTCGTAAAAAGCGTCAATATCCTTTGTGGTAAGATTTAATCTTGCGGCAGCCCTAGCTTTCAGTTATAAATCATAAATGAGCCGGACTTCGTGACGGATCCCAACCCAGAAATTCCAATTATATCATCCGCCTATACTTTTGACAGCTCATCTCTGAACGCCGGTCTATTGGCATATTTGTTAAAAAGCTTTTGTTTGATTTCCAAGACCTGCTTTTGCCCGCCTGCCTTTTTTAGATTACGGATAATTGCGCATACCCTCTGATAATCTTTCCTGCTGCCAGCTCTGGCAGCAGTCTGCTCAATATGCTGCAGAAAAAGGGTGTAAACCTCATCTTTAAATTCGGGAATAAGCTGCTTATAAAAAATCTCTACCATTGACGGCCTCGGCTTAACATAGGCAAGAAGCTTTTGTTTTTCCCCTTCTTCTATTAAAATACGGGTGTATATGTCATGATTTGTTTTCTTCTGGTTTTCCAGCAGAAGAATAATCTTGGGGTAAACAGAAAGCCACTCGCTGAAATCATAAGTCTTTTTTAATTCCTTGTAATATTCAAAACTACCATCCAGAATAAATTCCATGGCAATCCCGCGCAAATCATCAAGTTTGCCGGAAAGCTGAAACGCCTTGTACCGGTATTTCTTCCACTGATCTACCAGCCCGCGCCTGTCTTTATCTTCCTCTTCTCCATCAAGCGTAAGCTTGATCACCGAGTCATAGTCCTTTTTCTTCATGGCATTTTCTATCGCCATTTTCCTAAATTCCGAATATCTCAGATTCTGTCCAATAAATTCCTGCGCTTTTTTTCGCCCGTCATACTGTTCAATCATATGGTATCTGATGAGATTAACTCTTTCCGCCAAGTAACTGCCGCTCCATGAATCCTCTCTTTTGTTTTTTATGATTGATACCAAATGATTTTCCAATTTATTGAACTTTCCATGGTCTTGACCAGAAGCATTTGCAGCGATACCTGGATGAATTTTGCTATAGGTTTAACCGTAGGGCTTTTGAGAGTTAGTTATTTAATCGTATTATTAGCAGCTGCATCACCTCGCAAAAAATGAGGGATACTGAGCTAACGAAATAGTCATTTTTCTTTTAAAATTTGGCTATGTTAAAGGAACATGTTGATATTATCATAAAAAAGGAGTTGTTTTTACCAATGAATACATAAAGCCATTCCACTTAATTTTCTATCATAAAACTGTCCATGTAGAACAATAATAACAATGAAAATATTTACTAGGAGTGGTTTAAGTGTTCAAAATCAAAGATAGATTTGTTTTAGGTGTGGTGGCTGGTTTAGCCGGAAATGTCATTAAAATGGCGATTGATGAAATCTCAATCATAAACAAGATATCACAGCGTTCATTTCGTGAAACTGCCGCAGGGGTGTGGGTATCAAAAAAAAGTGAAGCCACGAATATAAAAGGACACCTCCTCGGAGGATTGCTTGATTTTGGAATGGGAATATTGGGCGGCATTTCATCGGTGTATTTACTGTCTAAAACCGGGCGTGATCATATTACAATCAAAGGAATTACTTCAGGAATAACGATGGGTTCGTTTATTACTTTTGTTATGGGAACTCTGCCCAAAAATCAAGTTAGACCTACAGATGCCGCAAGCAATCTATCCTATATGTTGAGTCATGCTGCATTCGGACTTGTAACAACTACTGTAGCCGCAAAATTAGGAGACCCGTCGTTATTTGATGTCAAACCACAAAACGACTATCTTGATCCTACGGAACCGACGACAGAGCAAATAAAAAACGCTTTTAGACTTATGCACGCCAAGGGCAATGGACCTCAAAGAAAACGCTCCTTCAAAGTTACCTCATAGTTTTGATGTTGTTTTCGTGGCCATTCATTTCAACTGCCGAAAGTTCAATACTGCCGGTGCTTTTAAGCTCATCGGGACGATCAATACCAAAACACATTGTCAGGTTTGCCTGAGGATCGAGGTCGGCTTAGAGTACCTTTTTGCCTATTGTTAAACTGTATTAATTTTTAAAGAACCAATCTGAAGATGCCAAATATGCAAGCTTCTTTGATTTTTATATTTAGCAGCCTGTCATCCTCAATTTGGTTTTGCCAACTTGCCATTTTAATAAAATGAAAACTGAGACCGTAAACGACCTCAGATGTTTTTGATATGGTGGAGCATAGGGGACTTGAACCCCTGACCTCTTGACTGCCAGTCAAGCGCGCTCCCAACTGCGCCAATGCCCCATTTATTCCCTTTTCTGGTAATCATTTCCTATTGTGCTTTCCTGGGGGTGCGTAACTGTATAATCCGCGCTCCCAGCTGCGCTATACCCCCACTGTTAAATTGTTGAAACTTAGTGACGAAGGTTATTATACCATATAGTTTTTAACCAAACAAGGAGATTTTGTCTTTATTTTGCAGCAAGTTTTGAGGTTTTTACTGGAAAAGCATTTCTTTTACTGTGCCAACCAGTTTAGATATAACTTCTAAATGAGTTGAAAAAACATAACCCAAACCAATTAGCATACCGTTTGTAAGCCCATATCCCAGTATAATGAAAAAAATTAAGAGTTCCTTCCACTTTTTGTCCTTAACCAGCCTGGGTATTTCAATGCCGGCAACAATAAATGCTGAAAGCAAGATCATAAATACTATGGCATAAGGCATTTAACTGCCACCTCCAGGCTCGGTAGCTTCCAAAGTAAGATTAGACCTGCGCACATAGGCTTTTACATCTATATTAACGCTTATAAATGGGTACAATTCATCCCAACGTTTTTCCAGTGTATCTCGCCATAGTCGTGGATAGGCTCTAAAAAATGCTCCGCCAAAGCCAAATACATCGCTTTTTAGTTCTTTTTGCGCCTTGTTGAGAGCGCTTCTAATTTCATCTTTAATAGTCTCTGCCAAGCTGGCTTCAATACTCCTGCGAACCTCAAAATCACTTAAATTAACCATGCCTGTCTGGTCTGCCAGGTTGCCTTCCATTCTAACAAATATGTTGATTACCAACTCACCTGTATCATTAATTTTGGCATTTACAGCGGAGTGAGCCCTGGTAACCTCAATGCTCACCACCTCACTGCTATTTGCTGCGGTAAAACTTATAACTCCTTTTTGTATTTTACCCAGTACCCACAACAACCCCCTGCTTTCCTTTTCATCCAGAGTACCGATTAATTTATCACGCTTAAATACTGCGGTTTTAGCTACCCTTACCTCCGGATTATCACCCACTTCAGGTTCTGCCTCAATCCTCTTAACCACCGGCATTACCGGTTCAATGGTAGCGCTTGTTGATTGGCTTATAAAATCACCTATAGTTTGAGGTACTGTGGTAGAAATCCTGGGTAAAACCCGTGCAAAGCCAATGGGAAGTTTTCCCGGGTTTGCCAAAATCTCTGGTTGAGCCTCTAAAATCTCTCCCCCCTGCCCAAGAGAAAGAAACAGATCTTTATTGCGCCTGAATTCATTATCCTTTTCCAGCAGGTTTAAAATAGGCAGCAGACCTTCCCTAGCTAAATCTTCTCCCACCATCACCGCAGTGGTGTTGCCAAAGAATGCCCTTTTAGGAAGGTGTTCTTGAAGTTTTTGAATTGCTTCAAAGGCTGTTTGTCCCTCGGCAAAAGTCACAAAAATTGGGGGACCTACGCCACCTTCGGCGCCAGCTCCGGCGCCCAGGTTTTCAGGAAGCACTATTTGCACAGTCATCCTGTACTTTTTAAACTCCCCCAGATCAAAAGCAACATTGGCAACTAAAGCCAGGTCCTCAATTTCTTCTAAATCCCAGCACCCGGACAGCCCCGCAGATATAACCAGCATAATAATCAGCAGACATGCTGCCATGAATCTATGCATTTGAACTACCCCCTTAAGTTGCAGTTTTTTTCTTGAGCCTATCCTTGATTACCTTTATGGGAAAAAGAATAATGGGAAATACCAAGGCAGCAGGTAAGATACCATACATTGTTGTCATGACAAATTCTTGTTCAACTTGATGATTATCTCTGGGCGCCATGGCCAGGGATACCAGCAGGTAACCCCATGCCAGGATAATGTCCCTGTACTTAATATTTAGCAGTTGGCTCAAAATGCTGACACTAACATAAAGAAAAATAACCACATCAAGTAAGCTTGCCACAGTCCAGATTGCCAGGAGCAAAATCTCTATTCCTGTGAGAAAGACGGCAATTTCCACGATTTTAGCAAGCTGGAAGGGAGGCAGCCAAAATCTTTTCACGTCATCCACACTGAAGACTCCTATTGTAACCACCAATAAAACCAGAATCATCATCATTCCCCAAAAAATCCCCAAGGCATGATACTTGTATGCTCCTGTGTCCAATTCTTGAATTCTGGCAGTCAGTAATCCTACAAAAAATACATGCTCCAAGCCGGTAGCGAATGCCATTGCAGCCCCCCGTATGATTGGTTCAATACCAAAGGACAGCACAGGCAGCAGATTATTAAGCTCCACTTTGGGACTGACTGCTAAAGATACTAGTACAATAGATAATATAAGTGGTACAATAAGAATTTCAGCTACCCTTGCCAGCGCCTCTATCCCTTCTTTAAGCATCCATACCGCCAGCAGTACAGTTGCTCCGGAAAATATAATGATCGGTGTTTCCGTATAACCTGCCACTATATAGGTGGCCCCTGCAAATCTGATGTCTAAAATATTGATATAAGTTACAGCCAGCAGGGTCACCAATCCAAAGAGCCAGCCCAAATAAGGTCCCAGTAATTTTTTGCTGTAGCTTACAAAGGTCTCCCCTGGATGCTTTAAACCCAACCATATGACAAAAACACCAACAAGCCATGCTCCAAAATACCCCAGCAGCAGTGCAAAAGGGCTGTCCCATTCAGCAGCAATGGCTATACGCCTGGGTAATGTTAAAAATACCGTATTGATAATAGTGGCAGTTATTAGTATTGAAAACTGTCGGTGGGAGATTTTCTCAGAAGTCACTCACTCAGCTCCTTTTTTCACCTTTTGTTTCCTCAGGCTTCTGCCCCCTTGGCTGGCGCATCTCATTATCTGTTAAATGTACGGGACGGCGGTGCATGAACCACCAGGGAACCCTAATAACTGTATCTTTCATATCTGAAAACTGCATCGGAGCATATGGCGCAAGATATGGCACTCCTACAGAGCGCAGGCTGGCCAAATGTACAAGAATAGCTACTCCTCCTACCATTATTCCAAATACGCCAAAAAAAGCAGCCATAAAAAGCAGCGCCAAGCGAAGAGGAATAAAGGCCGAAGCAAAACTGTAGTTTGGAATGCTAAAGGATGCTACAGCTGTTAAAGCTGTAACAATGATCATGATGGGACTAACTACCCCGGCCTCCACGGCAGCCTGTCCTATTACCAGCACTCCCACAATGCTCACTGCCTGGCCTATCTGCTTGGGCAGCCTAAGTCCCGCCTCCCGTAATATCTCAAAGGCAACACCCATAATAACAGCCTCAACTGCCACAGGAAAAGGAGTTCCACTGCGACCGGCGGCAATGCTGATCATTAATGCCGCCGGAAGTGTTTCCACATGATAGCCTGAAATACCTACATAAATAGCCGGTAGAGCAAGGGATATAAATAAAGCAAGCATCCTCACCCAGCGCAGTAAAGCTGCTACATAAAACCTTTCATAATAATCTTCAGAGGCCTGCAAAAACTCGACAAACATGGCAGGAGCCGTTAGAACCGCGGGACTGCCGTCAACCATGATTGCCACTCTGCCTTCAAGGAGATTTGCTGCCACCTTGTCGGGACGGTCAGTGTGATTAAACAGGGGAAAAGGCGTAAAAGGGTGGTCTTGAATCAATTCTTCAATGTACCCGGTGTCTAAAATCCCATCAATTTTTATTTTATTAAGCCTGCGCCAGACCTCTTTTACAACTTGAGGGTCAACAATCCCCTCGATGTAACACACTGCCACAGAGGTTTTAGTTACTTTGCCAATGGTTTTTTCTTCTATTCGCAGATCAGGGGAATGAATCTTCCTGCGCAGCATGGCTGTATTTAAACGCAGGGTTTCTACAAAGGCTTCTTTAGGGCCCCTGATTATTGGGCTTTCAGTGGATTCGTGAATGCCCCTGGTCTGCCATCCCCTGGTATCTAAAATCCAGGCTGCAGGCACTCCATCCAACAGTACTAATGTCTGGCCCTCCAATACTTTCTCTATGGCTTCATTCAAACACTTTACTTCATCAGTGTCTGCCACGAGAATGCCTGTATTTTGCAGCTTTTTTACCGTAGAACCCATTAAACCTTTAGAAACAATTTCCGCCGGATCAGTGCCATAGATCAGGGGTTCTAGGATTTGTTCATGGATCATTTCTTTGTCTGCCAAACCGTCAACAAAAATCATGACTCCTTGAGAACTTTCATCTTTGCCCACCGGGAAATTCCTTATCACCACGTCAGTACTGTTACCTAGCTTACGCTGCACTTCTTCTAAATTCTTTTGCAGCTTTGAAGAAACAGGCAGGGCAGGTTCATCTCCCCGGCATTCTCTTTTCTCTTGCTTTACCCTTTTAAACATGGAAAATAACATAAAAACACCCCTCAATCTAGTTTCTGCTAGATAAGGGGCAATTATGTATTGATACCTAATTGTTCCATACGTTGGGGACATTCCTCCAAGCCAAGCGTTTACGCGGCAGGGGAGGTGTGTCCCCTGACCTACGTTGGGGACATTCCTCCAAGCCAAACGTTTACGCGGCAGGGGAGGTGTGTCCCCTGACCTTACTTCGCCCTTGTAGCCCTGTAGTATGCATAGGTCATAGGCTCGCCCTGCTCCAAATCCAGAGCCTCAACAACCTCTGCTACATAAAGCGTATGTGTTCCCACATCAAGGGTTCTATCCCAGTTTACCTTACACCCCATGTAACCTAAAGTCTTCCTGATATAAGGGGCGCCTGTTTTTGCACACAGCTTAAACTTGATTCCTTCCATCTTATTAACTTCTTTCCCTGATTTATAACCAAAGTGTTTGACCAGGTCATGCTGGTCCTGTTTGAGAATACTTGCCGTAAAAACACCGCTTTTTTTAATATATTCATGGGTCAGATTGTTTTTATTAATTCCTACGGCTACCTGCAGCGGATCACTGGTAACCTGGAAGAGACTGTTGGCAGTTTGGCCGTTAAACTTGTCTTCATCCCTAGAACAGATAATGTAGAGCCCATAGGAAATATTAAAGAGTACTTTTTGCATTCTCCTCCTGTCCTCTTCGCCGACAGGTTCTTCTGTCACCAAAACAAATTTTTCCGGACCTACCCCGCACACCGGACATTTATCAGGGGGCGTTTCCCCTTCATGTATGTAATTGCATACTGTACAGCGCCACCTTTTAACTTCCATTTTTTATTCTACCTCCTCGCCGCTATAACATCTTCTTGCTTCTAACATCCCACTTCTTACTCCTCACTTCTTACTTCCAACCTCCCACATCTTACTTCCAACCTCCAACTTCCCATTTTAACTTCCCGCTTCTTGCTTAAACATTAAACCTGAAATTAATAATATCCCCATCCTCCACCACATATTCCTTGCCTTCTAAACGGAGTTTGCCCATTTCCTTTGCTTTTGCCATGCTCCCACACACTTTGAACTCTCTAAAATTTATAACCTCTGCCCTGATGAAACCCCTCTCAATATCTGAGTGAATCTTTCCGGCCGCGGCCTTAGCCTTGGCGCCATTTTTGATGGTCCAGGCACGAACCTCATCATCCCCTGTGGTCAAAAAGGAAATCAAGCCGAATTTGGTGTAGATGGTCTTGGCCAGCAGGTTTATCCCTGATTCGGTGATGCCAAGCTCCTGCAAAAAGTCTGCACGATCTGCTGAATCCAGTTCATCAAGCTCCATTTCTATTTTGGCACACACTTCAAAGATAGGCAGCTGCCGCTTAGAGCAGTAATCAAGAACCTTCTCCTGCCCGGGATAACCGCCAGTCAGCTGTTTTTCATCCACATTAACTACAATTATTACAGGTTTTTCCGTTAAAAAATCTAGATGCCGCAGTGTCTCTCTTTCCTCCACAGTAAGCATGGCATTGGCAGCGGTTATCTCGTTTTCCAGGGCCTCTTGAAGTTTTTCCAGGACTATCTTTTCTGTCATCATTTCCTTGGTAATTTTTTTACCTGTATTAATCCTTTCCAGTCTTGTTTCTACAAGCTGCAGGTCAGCCAGCAGCAGCTCCGTGTTAATGGTTTCAATGTCCCTGGTGATATCAATTGAACCATCTACATGGATAACATCTTTATCCTCAAAGGCCCTTACAATCTGAACAAGGGCATCGACCTTTCTGATTCCATTTAAAAACTGGTTGCCTGTTCCTAAACCCTGGCTTGCCCCCCTTACAAGTCCCGGTATATCTGTCACTTCAATCTGGGCATGAGTTACTTTTTTAGGTTTATATATTTCTGCTAAAAAGTCCACTCTTTCGTCCGGCACCTTGGCCAGGCTGAAATTTGCTTCAACTTTGCCGCTTATAAAAGCCTTCGTTTCAACTTTTGCCTTTGTTAATAGATTAAAAAAAGTGGTTTTACCAACTGTCGGCAAACCAACCAGACCCACCTTCATGGCTTTACTCCTCCTGATACTATTTCTAACGGATACTATTATAGTGTTTCTATTTAACAAGGTAAAGGTCTGCTGTTAAAGTTAAACCATCTTTTATTCCAAAACATAAACTGCCCTTTTTCTGAAGTAAAAAATCTACCTGGTCTGTTGAAAGAAACAGCTTTATATCCAGATTTTTAAGGGCTTCCGGAAAGGGAAAATGATTGTTGTCAGGGTATAAACCAACTTGATGCAGACCATTTGCCCAACTTCTTAATGTCTGAGCCTGAAATCCAAGTTTTCTTGCTAAAAACAAGCTCCTGCCTTTATGTTTTTTTGCATAGTCAAGGTAAAAGTCGGCGGCGCCTATAATTAATTGGGAAGGCACTACATTTTCAACTTGCAGCAGCACCGGTTGGGCATTAAGGCTGCCAACTGTAAGTTTTCTAATGTATTCAAGGAGTGGTCTTAACTTGTCTCCTCTTAGCAGGGCGCTGATGATGGTCAATAGGTCATGAACCTCGCCAGGTCCAAGGTCTTGATCGGGTCTGCGGATTTTCTTCAAGATACTTCGATAATCCGAAACCTTCCTGGTATGACGGAGCAGACTTTTCACTGTCAGCACATTATTATGCAGGGACTTGTACAATTCATCTTTAAGAATATATAGCCAGTCCCCAAGAAGTTTATTGCCAAAGGAATCCGGTAAATACAGCATTGACATGCCCTGGGCCCTGGCAAACTGTCTAATCTTTTTAAATATCTCCGTGTAAATTAACAAAAGCCCCTTGTATTCCACACTCAGAAATTCACCTTCATACCTTGAACCTCCATAAAGAGTGTGAAAGTATTCTCCAATGCTTTGCCCAGTAACCTCAGGTAAGGGACTATGGTTTTTTGGCGCTGCTTCTTTTAGGTCCTGGACAACCCCCTGCAGCCACATTACTTGCTCCCACTGCTGCCGGATATTGCCCTTGATTATTTTTGGAAGCAGTACTGTACTGCCGCCAAAAGCTGTTAAACTCCTTTCAATAACCAAAAAAGGCGCCTGATGAATACCACTTCGGCCTTCCAGGTTCCTTCTTGGGACACCTGCCACAAAACCTGCTTCCCTAAAAAAAACTGCACTGAGCAGTTCTATAAGCTGTTCATCATCTAAAAATATGGGCATCCTATCACTCGCTTTTGTATCACTGGCCTTTTGTATAACTAAAGCTAGCTTTCCCCAAATGACGGGATTTACCCATTCTTACCGGTGCTGTAAGTTTATTGTATTTTCATGATTTTTCCCTGGCAATCCGTTCTTTCAGCTTGATTCCTGTAGGGGTTGCAGCTAACCCGCCCAGGGCCGTTTCCTTGTAGATGGCCGGCATGCACCTGCCGATTTCCCCCATGGCGTCTATTACTTCATCTGGGGGAATTGCGCTTTTTACACCGGCAAGGGCAAGATCAGCAGCAGCCAGGGCTTGAACCGCCAAAATAGCATTTCTTTTGATGCAGGGGACTTCAACAAGTCCAGCTACCGGATCACAAACCAGCCCCAGGGTATTTTTAAGAGCAAGGGCAGCTCCATGGAAAACTTGCTCGGGAGCGCCATTGTATAGATAAACAACTGCACCGGCTGCCATTGCGGCCGCAGATCCGCATTCAGCCTGGCACCCTCCTTCAGCTCCAGATATGGAAGCCCTTTCAGCAATAACTATACCAATTCCAGCGGCTACAAAAAGGGCATCGACGATTTCATCATCAGTTGAATTAATGTCCTCTCCCACGGTTGCCAAAACAGCAGGCAGAATGCCGCAGGAACCTGCAGTGGGCGCTGCCACTATTCGACCCATGGCAGCATTTAGTTCACTAACGGCTAAAGCCCTTGCACACACTTTAGAGAGCCTGTCATCCCTAACTATTCCCTTGGAAACGGCGTTTTTGAGCTTGAGCGCTTCTTTATCGGCCAATTCCCCCATTGTTGCTCCTTCTTTCGCAAAACCATCTGCAATGGCCTGCTGCATTACCAGCCAGTTCTGCAGCATTTTTTCCTTGACAACTCCCTCGCTTTTTCCAGACGTAAAAGCCTCCAGCTTGACAACCAGCTCATGCAGCGAAAGGCCAAGCCTTCTAGACAAAGCTTCCCAATCCTGTAGGGTATGAAATTTCAATTTATCCATTGCTCTAGCCCCTTATAGTTCTATTTTCTCAATATACTTCACATGAAGAATGTTATTTAGTCTGCTGATAATTTCAATGATTTCATCATGGAGCGGCTCATCAACTTCTACCACCATCAGAGCCTTTTCCCTCGCTTCATCCCTGGATACCTTCATAAATGCTATATTGATGTTCTTGGCTGCCAGTACGGAGGATACTTTTGACACCATCCCTAGTCTCTCAGTATAAGAGCAAATCAAAGTATGATATTCCCCTGTAATGTTAACGGGAACTTTGTCAATTTCTTTAATGATGATCCTCCCGCCTCCAATTGAAATCCCAACCACGTCAAACTGCTCATTGATGCAGTTTAGCCCTACTCTTACCGTGTTGGGGTGATAAGTAGGTTCACTAGACCCTTTGAAGTGGCAGTATATTCCTTCATTTTTAGCAATTGCCAAAGAATTCTTTATGCGCGGGTCATCAGTGGTCATTCCCAAAATTCCTGCAACAAGGGCCCTGTCTGTGCCGTGCCCTTTATAGGTCTGGGCAAAGGAACCATACAATGTAAATTCCACCCTGTATGGCTTGCAGTTTAAGATTTGTCTTGCTACCCTGCCTATATTGACAGCGCCTGCAGTATGGGAACTTGAAGGACCAACCATTATGGGGCCAATAATATCAAAAACTCCGGTCATCTGCTCATCACCCGCTTTACTTGTTCTTGGATATTATATATACTTTAATCTAACCTTTGGGCAGTGTAAAGTAAAACTTTACTCCACCAGGCAGATTCTCCACTCCAATTTTTCCCCCATGGGCTTCCACCAGCCCCTTGGTTATTGCCAACCCCAGACCTGTTCCACCATGTTCCCTGGCTCTTCCCTTATCAACCCTGTAAAACCTTTGAAAGATATGGGAAAGGTCCTCCTCAGGAATATTATCCCCTTCATTGAATACTTCCACCCAAACTGTCTGTTTTTGTTCTTTTGCTGATACTATAATTTTTCCGCCATCAGGAGTATGCCTTATAGCATTGGCCAGCAGGTTTATTATAACCTGGGCTATCCTTTGAGGGTCTAATGACATTTCAGTCAGTTCTTCTATATGCAGTTCCAGGAAAACTTCCTTATTCTGCACTGACCCACGAAAAATCCCCACTATTCTTTCCAATAATCCTTTAATCTTAACAGGCTCCTTGACCAAACGCAGTTTCCCAACCTCTGCAAGACTGAGGTCCTGCAGATCGTTCACCAGCTTGCTCAGGCGTATTACCTCATCATTAAGTGACAAGATTACTTCGGTATCCGCGGGAGTTACCCCTTCCTGAATACTTTCAAGCTGCGCCCTTAAAGTTGCCAGGGGAGTCCTCAATTCATGAGCAACATCTGCCACCAGTGTTTTCCTAACTAATTCCATGGCTTTAAGATTTTGAGCCATCTTATTAAAGGACTGGGCAAGCTCCCCAATCTCATCCTGGCGGCCCTCGTCTACCTTAATATCCCATTCTCCCCTGGCTATCTTTTTAGCTGAAGCTGTTAATTGTTTTAGAGGCAAAACCAGGCGATTGCTGAAGACTATCCCAACAGCAGCTGCCAGTATGGCAATAATCAATCCCGCTGCCAGACTGGAATAGTAAACTGCAGTTATAAACTGCTGCTCTATAGTGGCAAAACCCGGCAGCTCATAGTCTACCTTTAATAACACATAGCCAATGGCCTTGTTGCCTACAACAATGGGAGCAGCAGCCTTGATTTCATTTGAGGACAAGAAGGCCCCTTCCCTTTTGCTTGTGGAAACTACTATTTTTCCCTCCACATTTGCAACAATAACCTGCTCGCTGGAAGCAGCAGCCCTCCTTCCCCTCATCATCCCCGGCATAGTCTGTTCTCCGGGCCACATTAGCAGTTGATTTATGCCTGTCCATGTGCCTCTTTGGCCATAATATTCTGCCAGGGTTTCAGCCCACTGGCGCTGCCTGCTCTCCCTGTAGTTTTCCAGATAAGTATCAAAAAGCCTCTTGGTATTAAGCGCCGTAAACAGCGCCACTGTCATGGCCGCCATTACGGCAATAATCACCAACCCAACAATAATTCTGGTTTTAATTGTTTTCATCCGGATTTTCCTCCATTTTGTAGCCGGTACCATAAACAGTTACAACCAGTTTGGGCTGGTTAGGATTTTTTTCAATCTTTCTGCGCAGGTTGCTGATGTGGGTATCCAGGGACCTCTCATACCCTTCATAGGCTTCGCCCACCGCTTCCAGGAGCTGCAGCCTTGAATATACCCTGCCCGGTTTTTGGATAAGGTGACTGAGAAGCTTAAATTCTGTAGGAGTAAGTTTTACAGATTTTCCGTCCACAAGAACAGCGTGTTTATGCAAGTCCACTACCAAGCTGCCGTGCCTGATTATCTCTTCGTCTGAAGGCATAGTTCCATACCTTCTGAGGACAACCTTTATCCTTGCTGCAAGTTCACGAAAGCTGAAAGGCTTTGTAATATAATCATCAGCCCCCATCTCCAAACCCAGGACCCTGTCAAACTCGTCAGACCTTGCGGTAAGCATGATTATGGGAATATCCTCCTTTAAACGCACCTCTTTGCATAAATCCAGGCCGCTTCCATCAGGGAGCATCCAATCCATGACAATCAAGTCAGGCCTCCTGCCAGCCAAAAGCATTCGGGCGTCTGATCCGTTAAAAGCGCTGCTGACTTCATACCCTTCTTGACTTAGATAGTCCTTAATAAGCTTATTGAGTTTTTGTTCATCTTCAACAATCAAAACATGTCTTTTCATGTCCAACCCCCACATTCCGGTACATTTATTGTAACCTAATTTTGGGTATAAAAAAAGGAAGGTAATTTACCTTCCTCTCATTTTCATTCCCATGCCCATTTCCTTGCTCATCTCACCTTTAAAACCACCCTTAAAACCTTTTCGCTGCATGGATTCTCCCGGTGTACAAGGGTCATCCCTTTCTATCATGTCTTCGATGTGCTCTTTGATCAAGGAAAGTTTTTCATCTGCTGCCTCTTGAGTTATAACCCCTTGAGCAACCATTCCCTCAAGCCTTTCAGCCTTTGCGGCTAATACAGCTTCTACAAATTTTTCAGTGCTGATATCTTTGGCCTTAGCGATATCTGCCAATGACTGCCCCTGCGACCTCAGCTCTCTAATTTCCTCAATGCTCAAGCCGGTTAAGTCAGATAGGACTGATATTGGAGAAGGCATTCCCCTGAAGCCGCCTCCCATTAGCATTCTCTTAGGACCATACTCTTTGCCTTCTACTTCTGCTTTTCTTTCTGCCATAAGGGGATAGGCAAACCCTGTTAAAACTAAGGACATCATCAACAGCAATACCAGTGTAACTACTATACTTTTTTTCATCTTCACCATCCTCCTGTTTTGTATAATTGCTATTTTTTTAAGTATAGTATAACCTGCTATTTTTAAAATTCTTTCTAGAAAATCTTAAGAAAATCTTAAGATTATTTCATCCCATTTTTTATATAAATCCTTAAGCCTGTCCTCAGTTTCATGGTACTCTTTAGTGCAGCGCATCACGTCATCAGGATTGCTGTACAGTTCTTCTTGGCCTAATACCAAAGCAAGACTGTGCAGCCTATCCTCCAAATCCTCTATTTCATTTTCCAGATCCTCCAAGGTTAATTCTTTTTGTTTCTTTTCTTTTTTCTCTGATAGAGGAGGATTCTTTGGCTGGGCGCCAACTTGTTCCTTGTGTTTTTTTGCCTCTTCATCCAATTCATTTTCCTTTTTCTTCCACTTGTAATAATCGAAATCACCCAGGTACTCAGTAAGCTTTCCATTTTCTAGTTCTAATACCTTTGATGCCAGCCTGTTAATAAAATACCTGTCATGGGACACAAAAAGTATATTGCCGGGAAAATCCAGCAGGGCTTCCTCCAAGGCTTCTCTGGTTTCCACATCTAAATGATTTGTGGGTTCATCCAGGATCAAAAAGTTGGCATTCTGCAAAAAAAGCTTTGCCAGCATAAGCCTGCTTCGCTCACCGCCGCTTAAGGCTTTGACCTTCTTGTTAACGTCTTCTCCTGAGAAAAGAAAGCGTCCCAGGACAGACCTCACCTCATATTCAGTCATCTTAGGATTAACCCAAAGCTCCTCAAGGACTGTTTTCTCAGCATTTAAATCTTCATGTTCCTGTGTAAAATAAGCAAGTTGTACCCTTGAACCTAATTTAACATCACCCCTGCTTCCAAGACGACCTGACAAGATTTTTAACAATGTAGTCTTGCCTGTTCCGTTATCACCGATTAAAGCGACTTTTTCCCCCTTCCAAAGCGTAAAACAAAGGCCGTTGAAGAGACACTTACCAGGATGCTCCATGGACAGGCCCTGGACTTCTAAAACCTTTTCACCTGTACCATTTTCAATGCCAAAAGAAATATCTGCTTTTTTACCAGCATCCTCCGGTCTTGACAGTCTCTCCAGCCTGTTTAAAATGGTTTGACGCCCCCTGGCCTGTTTGGCTTTAATTCCAGCCTTATATTTTCTAATATACTCCTCTTGTTTCTTGATAAAATCCTGCTGCTTTTCATACTGACGCTTATAAGCTTCCTCCCTTTGCGCCTTTAAAAGAAGATACCTGGAATAATTACCGGAGTATGCATCAAGCCCGGATCTATTTAATTCAAAAGTTGTTTTCGTAACCTGATCCAAGAAATACCTATCATGGGACACCGCCAGAATTGCACCAGGATAACCCTGCAAATAACTCTCTAACCACTCTACAGACTTTAAATCCAAGTAATTGGTTGGCTCATCCAATAACAGCAGGTCAGGGCTCCTTAATAAAATTTTGGCCAGGGCTATACGGGTTTTCTGTCCTCCGCTAAAAGTTGTAAGTTTTCTATTAAAGTCTGTTTCCTCAAAACTAAGACCAATGAGAATACCCTTTACCTTGCTTTCAAAGCTGTAACCGCCTTCCCTTTCATAGCATTCAAGGGCCTGGGCGTAGGCTGCCATTACCTGCTCAAGCTTCTCGGAATCATTGTATATCTCCGGCAGTGACATCTTGGACTGCAGGCAGTTAATCTCTTGACGAAGCTGCAGCAGGTCCTCATATTCCTCTATCACATAATCTATTAATGGCCTGTCCCCTTCAACCAGGATGTTTGCCTGGGGCAGGTATCCCAATCTTAAGTTTTTACCCAGCACCAGGGTTCCTTCATCTGGTGCCTCAACACCTGCAAGGCACTTCAAAAGGGTGGTTTTTCCTATTCCATTTGGCCCAACCAAACCTATTTTTTCCCCCTGACGGACAACCAGAGATATGTTTTGAAAAATGTTTTCCACTCCATAGCTTTTGCTCAAGTTAATTCCCTGGATAATTATCAATTGCAGCACACCCCATTTCTACCCTTCCATTTTAACCAAAAAGGCCAGGTATTGCACTAAATTAATGAAATGCATGTTACTATCAGTCCTTGGAAATAATGCTAAAGATAACCTTAATTCTAAATACCTGAATAGTACTGCAGCGAAATATAGCAATTTAGCGGAGCCATGGGGACTGTTCGAGCGTCGCCGTAGCGCAGCGAAGGTCCGAAGGGAAGACGATGAAACCGTCCCCGTGGCGTATGCGGCCCATGGCGTACGTGGCGTAGCCATAAATCGAAACTAATGACCTTTCGCTGTAGTGATAGCAACAAACAATAAATCAATAGGAGTTGACAATATGCATGTGGCGAGAAAAAAACCATTAGTCCTTTGCCTGGTCATTATAGCGATAACCGCTGCGTTTGCCTTAACTGCTTGCGGGGAAAGAACACATCTTTCTGTTGCAGCATTAATGAAAAGTGGAAGAACCGGTGACTGGGTAAATTTTAAAGAAACAAGGGTAAAAGCCATGTCCCATGACCCTATTTTGTCACAAACCAGTCTTCAGCTTGAAACCGGAGAAAATGAGCAGTATGTAACTGCTGTAGCTGCTAATGCAATGGTTAAGAAAGGGTTGGAAAGGCTGCAGGCAGAGGAAGACGGGCTTGTATTAAAAATATACGGTCGATTAAGCGAGCATGATACTCTGGGATGGCTTATATTTGTACATGAATTAGAAGTTCTAGAGTAAGTAACAATCACTGATAATCACACCAGTTTATGCGGAATATCAGTAATCACATATTCAACTCCCCATTCAAGGAAAGTTTTTATCAGTTTTTCTTTGTTGACCGGAAATGGTATTACTTTGATGCCTTGAGCAGCGCTTTTTTTGATCATTGCTTCTGTTACAGAAGGATAAAAGGGATGCAGGGAATATGCCTTGAGCCTTAAGGCATATTCCCAGGGGTCCACCAGTCCGGCATAATAAAGCAGCCCGATCTTTACTGCAGGACACAATTCTTTGATCTTTACCAAGCTGTAATGGTTAAATGAAGAAACAATGCATTTATCCATTACCTTATAATCTTCCATTACCTTGATGAGCTTTTCCTCAATTCCTGGATATAATATAATCCCCGACTTAATCTCAATATTTAAGAGAAAGTCTTGACCTTTGAACAGGTCCAATACTTCTTCAAGGACCGGCACCTGTTCACAGGCATACCTTTTGTGAAACCAACTGCCTGCATCAAGTTTTTTCATCTCAGTTAACGTAATATCCTTAATATACCCCCTGCCACTGGTGGTTCTGTCAAGGGTCTCATCATGGCAGACTACCAGATGCCCATCCCTTGAAAGCTGGACATCCAACTCTACGCCTCCTATCCCTAGATCCAGGGCTCTTTTAAAGGATACTAGGGTATTTTCGGGAGCTTCTCCAGGTACTCCCCTGTGTCCCAGCAGTCTTTTTTTCACTAAAATCACCTTCCCTCGAGCAAAAGTAAACATGATCAGCTTTAATCCCCAAGTATTGCTATTAAACCAATTACATAGTACCATTAAAGTGTGTTGGAAAAAATCCTTAAGCTTTTTGGAGGTATTGCCGTGGATAACTTACTTACCCAAATTGACACTAATAAATATCTTATTCCTAAAGAAAATAACATGAATGTCCACTGCATAATCTATTTGAAGCCTGAACTCCTTCCCTTCCTGGAGGATGAATCAATCAAACAGTTGAAAGATGCTGCTTGTCTGCCCGGTGTATTTAAATATGTTTTGGGCATGCCGGACATACATACCGGTTATGGTCTGCCAATCGGAGGAGTTCTACCCATGGACTATGACCATGGAGTTGTTTCAGCCGGGGCTGTAGGAATGGATATTAACTGCGGGGTAAGGATTCTCACAACAAACCTTACTAAAAAAGACCTGGCCCCAAACAGGCTGGAAAAATTAATTAATGCCATTGAAGAAACCATTCCCACAGGTATAGGTACCAGAAGCAGGCATAAGCTAAACAATCATCTTAAAAATATTATTGAACAGGGAGCGCCTTATCTGGCACAACTTGGATTGGTAAACCAAGATGATTTAGGCAGGATTGAAGAACATGGATTCCTGCCTGGGGCAGACCTTGCGGCCTGCAGCAAAGAAGCACGTAACAGAACCGACCAGCTTTCAACCCTTGGCGGTGGAAATCATTTCATAGAAATTTCCTTGGTCAATCAGGTTTTTGACCCCCAAACTGCAGCATACTTCAAACTCTTTAAAGGACAAGTAGTAGTCATGATTCATTCCGGCAGCAGGGGGTTTGGGCACCAGATCTGCCAGGATTACACCAAAGAAATGGCTTCTTCAGCAGCAGAATACGGAATAAAACTGCCCAACAAAGGTCTGGCCTGCGCACCCATTCACTCCCCTCTTGGACAAAGGTATCTTGCAGCCATGGCTTGCGCTGTTAATTTTGCCTTTGCCAACAGGCAGCTAATGAGTTTGGATATAAGTCATTCTTTTAATAAAGTATTCGGTACAAAAGAAGGAACCATTGAGCTGAACTTATTATATGATGTAGCCCATAATATTGCAAAGAAAGAGCGCCACTTCCAACAAAATCTATTGATACATAGAAAAGGGGCGACCCGGGCCCTGCCGCCCGGTCATCCTGCTAACCCAGAATATTACATGGCAACCGGCCATCCGGTTCTCCTTCCAGGTTCCATGGGCGCCAACTCCTATATTGCCACGGGATTACCAGGAGCTTTAGAGACTTTTTACTCAGTTAATCACGGTGCAGGCAGGCTTTTATCCCGCACTGCGGCAAAGAAAACCATCAGCAAAAAAGCTTTTGAGAAGGAAATGGAGGGTATTTATTTTAATGCTCGCCATTACCATAAAGTTCTAGATGAAGCGCCCCAGGCATACAAAGACATCCATCAAGTTGTTGATACCCTGGCAGAAATCGGGATAGTCAATAAAGTAGCAAGCATACGGCCTTTAGGAGTGATTAAGGGAGAAGGCTAGGTTATACTGCCAGGTTAAACTATTAGATTTACATAATTTATATCTTCTGGCAAAGGCCCTGGAATAAAACTCAGGATGGATAAGTTATCCTGAATTTTTACATTCAGCTTCACATTGCTGTAACCGCTTTTTTCCAGGGCCTTAAGGAGCTCTTCACCTTCGCATTGGATAGTCTCTTGTACTGCTTCGTTTGGGCAAATAACCATTAATTGCAGCCCAACATTATCATGCTGTATCCTGAACCACAGCTCTCCCATAAACTGCGATGTTAATCTGAGCACCAGGATGCTCTGGCCTAAAGAGACAGTTTCTCCTTTAGGGAGTTGGGTAAGTAAGTAGAGGTGGCCTTGTCCAAAGGGCCAACCGAATACATTGTAACCTCCCAGAATGCCGCATTCTGTCTTGTTGATAAATTTAAAGAGCATGGCTTCTTCCAGTTCATCCAGTTTACCTGTCAGGAGGCTATGCAGTTTTAACAGGCTTTTTCCATCACCTTCAAGATTTATACTCTTAAGCCAGGCAGCTAATTCTGTTAAATTCCCCTTGGGTGCTGCATCATTAAAATCAACCTGTCTCAGCAAATTCTGCAATGCCAGGACATTTTCTCTATTTAAAGCCAACTTAAACCTGACCATTTCCTTGACAATCTCTTGCAGTTCATCACTGGGTTTTAGGCCAAGAGCTGCAAGCAGACTCTCTTCAGCCTTGATTATTTGCTTGTTATTATCCAGGATTTTCAGCCTTATCAAACCAGGTTTAATCAACTCAACCAGCAAGTTTAATTCCCGGCCTTCCGGTACATAGGCTTGTGCCTCAGCTTTAATAAGAGTACCTGCGGTTTTTAAAAGAATTTCGCTGCCTTTTGTTTTAACAACCTCAGCTTTAACAACCTGCCCCTCTTTAAAAGTGAGAGCGACACCATTTCTCTTCAAAATGTCTATCCTTAAGTTGGCGACAGCGCTCTGTAAATTGGGGGTATTCTTATATGTTGGGGACTTTCCTCTTACATTGGGGACATTCCTCTTACATTGGGGACATTCCTCTGAAAGAGGTGTGTCCCCTGACCTTGTTGGGTGTGTCCCCTGACCTTGTTGGGTGTGTCCCTTTGCCTTGTTGGGTGCACTCCCTGACCCTTTAACTCTCATCTCTTTTATCTCCAGCACTATAGTATTTTTTATCAAGCTTCCAAACAAAGGCCAAGATTTCAGCAACAGCCAGATATAACTCCTGGGGGATTTCTTTCCCCACTTCTATTGACGAAAGTATCTGTGCCAGGTCCGCATCTTCATGTACAGGCACACCTTCTTCCAGAGCTTTTTGAACAATATTAATGGCTGTAATACCTTTGCCGGCAGCTACCACAACAGGAGCATCATCTTCACCTTGGGCATACTTCAAAGCTGCAGCCAACTTCATTTTTTTCACAAGTACTACCCCCCCCCCAGATCATTTAAGCATAAGACCTTCCTAATTATAGCACTTATTCTCTCCCGCTTGCATTGCATCATTACCTTATGTATAATAGTAATATAAAAAAGAAAAAGAAATCCTGCTTAGTCCGTGTTAAGGCCGGAAATTTTGAACCAACACTGGAACATAGGGAACCCGGCGTCTGATTAGCAATGAAATGCCTACCTCCGAGGGGAATTCAAAACTAATTGGCAGGGTACCCACCTGCGTAGGCAGGTTCACAAAATTCCCGGTAAACGGCTAAAGCGGGATAAAGTACTAACCCTAAGTATTTTGGGGTTTTTTCTTTTTTACACCTATATTATTCATTATCGGATTTATTCTTGACATGTTTAGTTAAATTTTAGACTATTTTCGCTCCACTTCGGTAATAATTCTTATGTGGGAGGAAAATAGCTATGAAAGTAGGTATACCCAGAGCATTAACCTATTACTGGTTTTATCCCTTTTGGCATACTTTTTTTGCTGAACTTGAAATAGCAACTGTTTTATCACCGCCAACAAACAAAAAAATTCTTGACCTTGGAACCCAATATGCTGTAGATGAGACATGCCTGTCAATGAAACTTTTCCTGGGACATACAGCTTATCTTACTGATAAGGTAGACTTCATCTTCGTTCCTGGCATTAAAAGTATGGAACCTAAACGGTATTACTGCCCTCAAATAATTGCCCTTCCTGAAACAGCAAAGGCTATCTTCGCAAAAACGCGCTTTTTGTCTCCGGAAATAAACTCGTATAAAAAGGAAATGCAGTGGATGGCAGATTATCAAAATTTTGCCCTTAATTTAGGTTTCGACTTCATAAAAACTACTGCAGCAGTAGAAAAGGCCAAGAATACCCAGGAATTATTCCTGGAAAAGTGTTATCAAGGTATGCTTTTTGAACAAGGAGTAGAAGCCCTGCATCTTATGGGAACGGATGCAAATCCCATCAACCCCGGCAATGAGAGTGAGAATGAGAAAGCTGAAGTTGAATATAAACTTGCTATCCTGGGCAACCCTTACCTTATTGAAGATGCATTTATCAACTTTGACCTAATAAAAAAGCTTAAAGCACATAAAATTGGCATTTTAATCCCTTACCAAATGCCGCCTGCTCTGGTAGAAAAACATACTGAATTTTTACAAAAGGACCTCTTTTGGTCTTATCCAAGAAACATAATTGCTGCAGCGCAGCACTTTAAGACAGAGCGCCAGGTGAATGGATTTATCTTGCTTAACAGCTTTGGGTGTGGTACTAACGCCATTTTAGAACCCTATATTTTACAAATTATTGATCCATTTCCCCTGCTGGCGCTTACCCTGGATGAACATACAGGGTCCGAAGGAATTAATACAAGACTGGAAGCATTTATGGATATGGTAAGGAGGCATCAGCATGAAAGTTGCTTTTCCCTTAATGGGCCATCTGCACATAGGGCTTGAGGCCTGCTTTAACAACCTGGAAATTGATTACTTTGAAAATAAACCTATTACAAAACAAACTCTTGAACTGGGAACCAAGTTCTCTCCCGAGTGTGCATGCCTTCCCTTTAAGCTTAATTTAGGTAATTTTATCGAAGCCTTGGAAAACCATGCAGACACCCTGATTTTTGCAGGAGGTTTCGGACCATGCCGCTTCGGCTATTATGGTCAGACCCAGTTTGCCATATTAAAGAATCTTGGATATGAATTTACACATATTATCGTGGAAATGGTTGAAAAAAATCAGCAGGACTTTTTAAATAAGCTCAAAACCCTGTCCAACTCAAAGAACATCCTGCAGGTTATCCAGGCTGTCCATTTTGGCTATTTAAAAATTAAGATCTTGGATGAAGCGGAAAGAAAAGCCCTTCATTACCGTCCAAGGGAAAAAAATAAAGGTGAAACATGCCGCCTGCTTAATGAGATTATTAATGAGGTATACCTGGCGGGAAGTTATATAGAATTATACAAGCTTCATATGTCATTGGATAAGCGATTCAGAGATATTTCTCTTGATAAAAAGAGGCAGCCCATCAAGGTGGGGCTGGTAGGCGAGATTTATTCCCTTCTTGAACCAAGGATAAATCTAAATCTGGAAAAAAAACTTGGATATTTAGGAATTGAATTAGTTAAGTCCATATATCTAAGTGATTGGATTAAAGAAAACATTTTTTTGGATGTGCTGGGTCTAAATAATAAAGCCCTTATTAAAAGGTTTGCAGCACCCTATATCAGCAGGGATATTGGAGGTCACTGTTTAGAAAACATTGGCAAAGCCAATTATTTCATCAAACATGGGTGTGAAGGAATCATTCAGGTTGCCCCCTTAACCTGTATGCCCGAAATAGTCTCCAAGGGAATCCTTAACAAATCAACCGGTGATTATCAAATACCATTTTTATCAATATTTATTGATGAGCAAACTGGTGAGGCCGGATTGCAGACTCGTTTGGAAGCCTTCGCCGACGTCCTGGCAGCAACATCTACCGCTTCCAGAGCTTTGCTTTAGCCTCACGGCCATACAGCAATCTTTCGATATTTGCCCTGTGCCGATAAACAACAAAGCCAAATACCAGCAGGGCTGTAATTATTTTTAGCGCTCCCATTTTGAACACAATGGTTCCAATCACTAAGGTCAAGGCACCCAACAGAGATGAAAGAGACACATATTGAGTGGTAAATAGTACTGCAGCAAATACTAAGGCGGATAAACCAATAATATGCGGCATTAGTACCAAGAAAACCCCAGCACCAGTAGCAATCCCTTTACCCCCGCGCAGGCCGGCAAAGAGCGGATAAGAATGTCCAAAAATTGCTGCTGCACCACCGGCAATGGCCCAGGCATCCCCTCCCCATTTTATTCCCAAATAGGTAGGTATCAGCCCCTTAAGGATGTCTGCTATGGTCACTATTAAGCCCAATTTAACGCCCAGGACTCTAAATGCATTGGTACCGCCTAAATTACCGCTGCCATGTTCTCTAATATCAACTCCAGCTGCCATTTTGCCTACTATCAAGCCAGAAGGTATAGAGCCAATTAGATATCCTATCGCTATTAAAAGGATAAAATTCATTTGTTTAAAAAGAACCCCCTTATAAACATAAGTACTATAACCTATGAAGATTATAGCACTAAATGAGCGAAAATTATACATTATCCCATTCTTGTTTACATTTTTTTCATCATCCAAAAAGAGTAAGCAAGACTCCGGCTGCCACTGCGGAACCAATTACACCGGCTACATTAGGCCCCATAGCATGCATGAGCAAAAAATTCTTGGGATTTTCTTTTGCGCCTACAGTTTGAGAAACCCTTGCAGCCATTGGTACAGCAGAAACCCCTGCAGAACCTATGAGTGGATTTACTTTCCCGCCGGAAAACTTGCACATCAGTTTGCCCATCAATACTCCTGCCGCAGTCCCAATGGCAAAAGCTGTTAAGCCCAATACAATAATTCCAAGGGTTTTCCAGGTTAGAAAGATAGACGCCTTGGCTGTAGCTCCTACAGAAATCCCCAAAAATATCGTTACTAAATTTATTAATGCATTTTGAGCTGTATCCGAAAGCCTATCTGTAACCCCACTTTCCCGCAGCAAGTTCCCCAGCATGAGCATACTGATTAAGGGAGCTGAAGGGGGCAGCAGCAGTATAACAATTACACTGACCATGATAGGAAAAACAATTTTTTCCTTTTTTGATACCGGTCTCAGCTGCTCCATTACTACAGCCCTTTCTTTCTTGGTAGTCAAGGCTTTCATGATGGGTGGCTGGATAATGGGTACAAGGGCCATGTATGAGTATGCTGCAATGGCAATTGGCCCTATAAGCTCAGGGGCTAAATGGGAAGCAAGAAAAATCGCCGTGGGACCGTCGGCTCCGCCGATTATACCTATTGCCCCGGCCTCCCTGGGTGTAAAACCAAGAAATAAGGCGCCCATAAAGGTTGCAAAAATGCCAAACTGGGCAGCAGCACCCAGCAAGAGGGTTCTGGGATAGGCAATCAGCGGTCCGAAATCAGTCATTGCTCCGATCCCCAAAAAAATCAGGGGTGGATAAATTGCCAGGTCAATACCTTTATATAACCAAAAGAATAACCCTCCAGGATCCATGATTCCGGTGGCAGGAAGATTTACGATCATTACTCCAAAGCCTATGGGCAGTAAGAGGAGCGGTTCATATTTCTTCACTATGGCCAGATATATTAAAATGAAAGAAACCAGAAGCATGACAGCTTCTCCCCAGCTCATATTTAAATATCCGGTTCCTGCTATAAGTTTTTCTAACGCGTTAAAAATCATCTCTGCTGTCATCTCCCATATGATCATTAACCATAATGCTAGCCAATTACAATCATTACATCGCCTGTATTAACAGATTGACCTTCTTTGACCACTACTTGTTTAACCGTTCCATCAACTGGTGACCCTATTTCGTTTTCCATTTTCATGGCTTCGAGAATTAAAACCACATCCCCTGCTTTAACCATATCCCCGGGTTTAACTTTTATGGATAGCACCTTACCAGGAATAGGCGCATTTATTTTCTCACCTTCGCCCACTTGAGCGGCTGGAGCTGTAGGCGCTGCAGCAGGCTGTTTAGGATTAGCGTGAACTGTCTCCTGGGGCATTACAGGGGAACTCGCCGCTGGTTTTACTTCTGATCCTGCTGATTTTTCAATCCCTATCTCTTCTACTTCTACTTCATAGGTATTACCTGCAACTGTTATCCTTAACTTCTTTTTCATCCTAACTTACTCCTTTCATCTACTATAAGACTGCACTTGCTCCTGCCTGCCAACTGTATTCCAATCAAGACTGAACTTATTCTCCAATCTCTTAATGGTAGTAATTCTATAAGTGCTCCTTCCCATACAGCTGGCAACTGCTGCTGTGATTACAGCCAATATTTCAGGGATGATAGTATTGTCTGTTGCGGACATTTTTTCCCTGGCAGCTGCACTTTCTTTGTTTGCTATATTTGCCAGATCTGTTGCTTCTCTTTTTTTCATAAATGCAGACATTCCGGACGTAATCAAAGCAAGCAAGGTTAGAGCTAACATTACTACAAACATTCCCATGCCTACTACTTGCACTCCTAAAATTATTTTATCCATTTTCTCTCTCCTCCTTTTGCCTACCTTGGGGACATTCCTCCAAACCAAGAGTTTACGCGCTAAGGGAGGTGTGTCCCCTTTCCTTAATCATGTGACAGAGAACCGTCCCCCTGACACCCCCCCTGACACCCCAAACCAAGAGTTTACGCGCTAAGGGAGGTGTGTCCCCTTTCATTATAATGGGATGTTATTATGCTTCTTGGCAGGACGTATCTCCCGCTTGGTCAAAAGCATCTCCAAAGCATTTGCCAAATAGGGCCTTGTTAATGCAGGCTCTATCACTGCATCCACATAACCCCTCTGGGCTGCTACATAAGGATTGGCAAATTTGTCTCTGTATTCTTTTATCTTCTGGCCCCTTGTGCTTACAGGGTCACTTGACTCTTCTATGTCTTTCCTAAATATTATATTGGCTGCTCCTTCTGGACCCATTACAGCTATCTCGGCGCTCGGCCACGCTAGTACCTGGTCTGCTCCTAAATCCCTGCTGCACATGGCCAGATAGGCTCCTCCATAAGCCTTCCTTATTACTATGGTTATCTTGGGTACGGTGGCTTCTGCATAGGCATGCAGCATCTTCGCCCCGTGCCTGATGATCCCTCCGTATTCTTGGTCTGTTCCTGGTAAAAATCCGGGTACGTCTACAAAGTTTACTACTGGTATATTAAAGGCATCGCAAAACCTGATAAACCTCGCTGCTTTGTCTGAGGCGTTGATGTCTAAACATCCTGCCATCACCCTTGGTTGGTTGGCTATGATGCCTATGCTTCTGCCTCCTAACCTGGCAAAGGTTGTTATGATATTTTTGGCATACTGCTCTTGTACTTCTAATATCTTTGCGTCATCTACTACCAGCTTGATCACGTTTCTTATGTCGTAGGGCTTGTTAGGATCATCGGGTACTATATCTATCAGCCCCTCGTCTGCTCGCCCTGGATCGTCTGAACTCTCTTTTATGGGGGCTTCTTCCATATTGTTTGAGGGTAGATAGGTTAATAACTCTCGTATTTGGCTGATGCATTCTTCTTCGCTTCTGGCGCTAAAATGGGCCACTCCGCTTTTTTGGTTATGGGTCAAGGCTCCTCCTAGCTGCTCTTGACTCACTTCTTCGCCTGTTACTGCTTTGATCACCTGGGGGCCTGTTATAAACATCTGACTCGTCTTTTCTACCATGAACACAAAGTCCATCAAGGCGGGCGAATATACTGCTCCGCCGGCACATGGCCCCATGATCACTGCCAGCTGGGGTATTACTCCTGAGGCCAGGGTATTCCTGTAAAAAATCTGCCCGTAACCGCTTAAAGCGTCTACTCCTTCTTGGATCCTGGCTCCTCCTGAATCGTTGATGGCTATAAAGGGCGCGCCCATCTTTAAGGCCATGTCCTGGACCTTTGTGATCTTTTTGGCGTGCATCTCGCCTAGGGAACCGCCTAACACGGTGAAGTCCTGGGCGTATATGTAC
Source organism: Bacillota bacterium (assembly GCA_040756735.1). Classification (GTDB taxonomy): domain Bacteria; phylum Bacillota; class DSM-16504; order Desulfitibacterales; family Desulfitibacteraceae; genus JBFLYC01. The sequence goes on from JBFLYC010000003.1 coordinate 75,816, forward strand.
ACCAGTCGCCCGTCTATGGTACCGTAGCCTGTCACTACGCCTTCTGCGGGGGCTTTTGTTTTTTCCATGCCAAAGTTTGTGGCTCGATGTTCTACGTACTTATCTAATTCGGTGAAGGTGCCGGGGTCCAACAGCTTTTCTATCCGTTCCCTCGCTGTCATCTTACCCTGGGCATGCTGTTTTTCTACCCTTGCTGCTCCTCCGCCTGCTTCTAGCTTCTTATTCAGTTCTCGCAATTCTACTATCTTTTCTTCCATTGTCCTTGTCATCTCTCCCTGCTTCAATAAAATTGTTATCCAGTATTAATTTACCCTATTCATGATTAAATTAGGACCAAGTCCTAATATCTGCTCTAAATAAATTATATTATAATATATATTACTACTTTAGAAAATATTTTTACAGCATTCTAATGCAAGTATTCTGGATTCTTTTAAGTTTAACATCTTTTCATTGGGAATATTATAGCCAATTATTGCCTGAAGAACTCAGGAATATAAGCATTTGTCCTCAAAAAAAATGCCCCGCATACAGCAGGGCATGAATTCTTCAATTCTAGTATAGCCAGTTACTTTAAACTGCTTACATCAAGTTTGCCGGTTTCGATATCCTTTACGATTTGAGCAATCTTGTCTTTTATTTCTTTATCAAGTTTATCTTCCCAGGAATAATATGGGGCTAAACCAACACATCCTTCAGCTACTCCCATGACATAGTTTTTGGGTGAAAATTTCCCTTCTTGGACAAGTTTGGCTACAGTTACCAATGCCATTGCCATATCATTTAAAGCGCTGGTCACGACCGTCTCGGGTGACAACGAGTGCTGGTCACCAATTGCTCCGATGGTTGGTATTCCATATTCTTTTCCAGCCTCTATTACCCCTAAACCAGCCTTATCCGCATCGTGAGTAATAATGTCCGCACCCTCATTAATCATGGCTATGGCCATTTCCTTTGCCTGGGCTGCATCATAAAAGTTACCTGTATAAGGTATTACAGCTTTAGCTTCAGGATTAACATACTTAACACCAAGCAAGAAACCTTCCTGGAAAGCTATAATCGAAGGTATTTCCATTCCACCTACTGAACCGACATAATTACTCTCTGTCATCAGTCCGGCCACTACCCCTGCCAAAAAGCCCTGCTGCAAACTGTCATTTAAAATTGATCCCACATTTGGTTCTTGGGTAATGTTGGTACTGGTGATAATAAATTTAGTATCTGGAAATTCTGGAGCCACTTTTAATGCAGGTTCGCCAAACTGGAAACCATGTCCAAAAATTAAATTATATCCTTCCATTGCATATCCTCTAAATACTTCTTCAAAATCTGATGCAGCTACCTGTTCTGAATATGCCACCTCTGCCCCAAGTTCATCCTTTATACGCATCAAACCCTGATACGCTGATGCATTCCAACCCTGGTCACTTATTGGACCAGGTAAAAGAATGGCAACTTTAAAAGATGGTTTTTCTGGCGCTTTGTCAGAACTTGAATCCGGGGCCTTTTTTCCTCCACAGCCTGCAAAGAACAAGCTTGCAGCAAGAATTAAAACTAAAACTAACACCCACTGACCTCTAATTTTCCTTTTCATCTCATATCCTCCTCTTAACTAAAAATAGAGATAATTAAATGAGCTGCTCTAATATTCACCTCCCATTTCCCTAGATTTTAACCAGCACTGCCAAATCCATATATGTAGGATTAAAAAATATCTCATTGAAGCATAATTTTTCATCATTTATGTCAAAAAATATTTCATCCCAGGCCAACAGAGGAGTCAAATAGGGGAGCTTAAAATGCTCGGCAGCTTCACTGTTATGCGTTCCCTTAAGCCTGGTAATGGTATGTGCAGGATCTTTATCACAGTATTTCATCAAAAAACTAGCCAGCGTTCTCTCCACATACTCGGAACTTGGCTCAACAGTAAGATGTCTTTTGGGAATTTGTATTTTTACCAAAATAGCCGGTACATTATTTGCGTAATAAAGCCAGTCAAAGGCAAGGACCAATTCATTGCACTGGGTTTCCATACGTTTTACAAATAGTTCATCTGATAACCTGTAAATAAAATCGGACTGGGTTAGTTTTGGTTCATAACCTCCATCCTTTATCAACTCAATAAAATCATGGTATACATCAATACGCATTTTAGTTTCAAAAGCACTTGGATGTATGTAGTTGCCCTTGCCATGTCTTTTAGTTAATATACCTTCTTTTTCAAGCTTATACAAAGCTTCTCTGATAGTGGCCCTACTAACCCCCAGACTTTCCGCAAGCTTCTCTTCAGATTGAAGTTTATTTTTTTTTGCAACTTTCTTCTTAGCTGTCTCTACTAAAAATGCTTTAACTTGCTGGTATAAGGGAGAGCTTTGAACTACCTTAACCAACTTCATTCCCCCCTGTATAGTTAAATTATGGAATAACCTGTTAGATCATAATTCGCAGTCCCTTTAGTGACCAGGTCTGCTGCAATTTGACTAATAATGGGTATCATTATTACAGAGCTTTTAAACCCTGCTGCTATAAACAAACCCTCCGGTCCTGCAAATCCAAAAACTGGCCTGTAGCTTTTAGTAAAGGGAGATGCTGTCCTCCAGGACCTGATGACAGTTGAATTCAATAATTTTGGGAAAAATTTTTTTAGCTGCCTGGCTATATCGTGCATGTGAGCATCACTGCAAGTTTTCAATTTAGCTTCCACAACTTGGACGTCTCCTGGATAACTTGTTTCTCCAACCAACAGGTTTCCCGCTATGGTCTGTTTGCAGCAAAGGGAAGTTGTAAAACTCTTTTTCCCATGCGCTTCATCAAAAAAGGCAGCCAGTGAAAAATAGTTATTTAAACAGGGCGGAAGCGCCTCAGTCACAAATGCTTCAGCATAAACATATTCTACAGGTATATCCATCCCCAGTTTATAGCATAATTGCCTAGTCCAAGCTCCTACAGTAAGTATGACTAGTTCTGAAATTATTTCACCTTTGCTGGTAGTTACTCCTTTTACTACTCCCTGCTCAACTATAAAGTCTTCGACTTGTGTATGTTCCATTATTACAGTACCCATTTCCTTGGCCCTTTTTGCCAATCCAAACATCAATTTAAAAGGATTGATGCTTGCTTCAATATTTAGCTGCCCACCGGCAATACTGGCAGTAGAGAGAAATGGTTCTACAGAATTTAGCTCCTGGGCCTTAAGAAGTTTGGCACGTAACCCTTGTTTCTGCTTGATTCTTAGCATATTGTGCAAATCTTCCATTTCTTCAGGAGAAGCAGCTGCTATTAAAGAACCCATTTGACGGTACTCTAAATCCACACCTAACAATCTTTCCATGTTTGCCCATAATCTAAAGCTTTGCAATGATAGCTCCAAGCTTATGCCCGGCTCGGCATCCTGCACTTGAATGTTACCAAAATTAGCCCCAGACGCTCCAGAACCCAATTCAGTCTTTTCAATTAATACAGCTTTTACATTTCGCTTTGACAATTCATAAGCTATTGAAGTGCCGAAATAGCCTCCACCAACAACAACTACATCAGTTTTTCTTTTCATATAATGCCTCTGGATAAATAAATCAGGATTCTTATTTGTCAAACTGGTGCGTACGTCTAAACTGTTAATATATTATTCTAGGCAGCTGGCATATTTTCCTTCTACTTTTTACCTAAATTTATAAAAAAAATAAAAACCCCGAACATACGAGGCTTTTATACGTTGGGGACATTCCTCAATTCAGGAAGCAAGAAACATGAAGCAAGAGGCATGAACAAATCCTGCTTCCTGCCTCATGCATCGTGCATCCTGTTGAAGAGGTGCATCCCCTGACCTTATTGACCTTATTTAGCTTTGCTTCTTTTCATCCGTTAGGTTTATTATACGCAACCCTTTTACCACAAGGCTTAAGAACAACATCACCAAAAATAATATTACACTGGCTACTATGCTCACATATACTGCTTTAAAAATCGGGTCCATTATTTCTCCTCCCCTACTCGATATCTTAGGTGCCGTAGATTAGGTTAACGCAATTAATATTCCAATAGCAACGGTAGTTCCTATTACTCCGGCAACATTTGCACCCATAGCATGCATCAGTAAAAAGTTATTAGGGTTGGCTCTTTGCCCTTCTATCTGGGACACCCTTGCTGCCATTGGTATTGCTGATACCCCTGCTGATCCAATCAAAGGATTTACCTTACCTTTGGTCAATACATATAGTATTTTGCCCATAATAACCCCAGCTGCTGTACCAAAGGCGAAGGCCAAAAGGCTCAATACCATTATCTTCAAGGTTTCCACGACCAAAAAGTTCTCTGCTGCCATGGTCACACCTATGGTCAAAGAGAGAAGTATAGTAACTATGTTAATGAGTTCATTGCCGGCAGTTTTGGCAAGCCTTTCTGTAACCCCAGACTCACGCAGCAGGTTGCCTATGGCCAAACAACCTATTAATGGGATAGCTGTAGGTACTACTAATCCTACTATGATGGTTAATACTATAGGGAATAAAATCTTCTCTTTTCTGGAAACTGGGCGAAGCTGCTCCATCACTGTTTCCCTTTCTTTTCGGGTGGTCAATAAACGCATAATGGGTGGTTGGATTAAGGGTACTAGTGCCATGTAAGAATAAGCTGCAGCCGCAACCGGACCTATCAAGTGTGGCGCCATTCTCATAGTGGCAAACACTGCTATGGGACCATCTGCTCCTCCAGTACTTCCTATGGATGCTGCTTCAGGAAGGGTAAATCCTAAGGCTACTCCCATAATCATTACGATAAAGATACCTGCCTGGGCAGCTGCCCCGCACAACATGGAAAAGGGGAAAGCTATAAGGGGACCAAAATCTGTTAAAGCGCCAACTCCTATAAATATCAGTAAGGGAAATAGCTCGTGTTCTACAGGAAAATAAAGATAGTGAAATAGGCCATGGCCTAATAAATCTCCCAGGGGTAAATTTGCAAGTATAGCGCCAAAACCTAGTGGCAGCAGTATTAAGGGTTCAAATTTTTTGGCAATAGCCAAGTAAATGAATAATGACCCAATTAAGAGCATGATTACATGACCAACGGTCAAAGCCTGTATCCCACTCATGGATGATACATTTGTCAGCATGTCTATTAAATTCATGGTTTCTCCTCCATATCAGAAGTGGGAAGTATGATCCTTCTCTTGACTTCTGTATTTGGTGTTCTATATTCTTTAGCTTTAGCCTATAACTACCATGGGATCTCCAGTATTTACTGACTGACCTTCACTTACCAGGACCTGTTTAATCTCCCCGCTTACAGGTGCGCTGATCTCATTTTCCATCTTCATGGCTTCTAAAACTAATACTAGATCTCCACTGTTTACTTGGTCCCCAGGTCTTACTTTTATCGATAATACTTTGCCTGGTATTGGCGCTTTGACCCTTTCACCATCTCCTACAGGTGCCGCAGAAGGTGCTGCGGGAGCTTGTTTAGGTGAAATTGGGGCTGGTCCTGTTGGATTGACAGGCATTACAGGGGAGTTTGTTTTTTGCGGTGTTTCCTGCCCAACCACTTCTTCTACTTCTACTTCATAGGTATTGCCTGCAACTGTTATTTTTAGCTTTCTCTTCATAGTGCTTATACTCCTTTCACCTGCCGTAACTTTGAACTTGTTCCATTTTTGCTAATTTGTTCCATCCTGAATTAAGGTCGATTCTTTTGATAGTGGTTATCTTATAACTGCTGCGTCCTTTGTTCATGGTGTGGGCTACTGCTGCTGTAATCACCGCAAGGATTTCTGGGGTGATTTCTGCTTTTGCTCCCGGAACTGTTGTTTTTTCTACAGGTTTTATTTCTGGAGTTTTTGTTTCATCTTTATTCTGGATTTTGGATACAAAGAGGTCTAAAAGGCTCAGAGCTACGGCTATTATTCCAATAATCACCGGGGGAACTTGCATATTAACCAGGTTTTCCATCATGCTTCCCTCCTTTTTGCATATGTTGGGGAGATTCTCTACAGTGGTATGTTATTATGCTTCTTGGCAGGACGTATCTCCCGCTTGGTCAAAAGCATCTCCAAAGCATTTGCCAAATAGGGCCTTGTTAATGCAGGCTCTATCACTGCATCCACATAACCCCTCTGGGCTGCTACATAAGGATTGGCAAATTTGTCTCTGTATTCTTTTATCTTCTGGCCCCTTGTGCTTACAGGGTCACTTGACTCTTCTATGTCTTTCCTAAATATTATATTGGCTGCTCCTTCTGGACCCATTACAGCTATCTCGGCGCTCGGCCACGCTAGTACCTGGTCTGCTCCTAAATCCCTGCTGCACATGGCCAGATAGGCTCCTCCATAAGCCTTCCTTATTACTATGGTTATCTTGGGTACGGTGGCTTCTGCATAGGCATGCAGCATCTTCGCCCCGTGCCTGATGATCCCTCCGTATTCTTGGTCTGTTCCTGGTAAAAATCCGGGTACGTCTACAAAGTTTACTACTGGTATATTAAAGGCATCGCAAAACCTGATAAACCTCGCTGCTTTGTCTGAGGCGTTGATGTCTAAACATCCTGCCATCACCCTTGGTTGGTTGGCTATGATGCCTATGCTTCTGCCTCCTAACCTGGCAAAGGTTGTTATGATATTTTTGGCATACTGCTCTTGTACTTCTAATATCTTTGCGTCATCTACTACCAGCTTGATCACGTTTCTTATGTCGTAGGGCTTGTTAGGATCATCGGGTACTATATCTATCAGCCCCTCGTCTGCTCGCCCTGGATCGTCTGAACTCTCTTTTATGGGGGCTTCTTCCATATTGTTTGAGGGTAGATAGGTTAATAACTCTCGTATTTGGCTGATGCATTCTTCTTCGCTTCTGGCGCTAAAATGGGCCACTCCGCTTTTTTGGTTATGGGTCAAGGCTCCTCCTAGCTGCTCTTGACTCACTTCTTCGCCTGTTACTGCTTTGATCACCTGGGGGCCTGTTATAAACATCTGACTCGTCTTTTCTACCATGAACACAAAGTCCATCAAGGCGGGCGAATATACTGCTCCGCCGGCACATGGCCCCATGATCACTGCCAGCTGGGGTATTACTCCTGAGGCCAGGGTATTCCTGTAAAAAATCTGCCCGTAACCGCTTAAAGCGTCTACTCCTTCTTGGATCCTGGCTCCTCCTGAATCGTTGATGGCTATAAAGGGCGCGCCCATCTTTAAGGCCATGTCCTGGACCTTTGTGATCTTTTTGGCGTGCATCTCGCCTAGGGAACCGCCTAACACGGTGAAGTCCTGGGCGTATATGTACACCAGTCGCCCGTCTATGGTACCGTAGCCTGTCACTACGCCTTCTGCGGGGGCTTTTGTTTTTTCCATGCCAAAGTTTGTGGCTCGATGTTCTACGTACTTATCTAATTCGGTGAAGGTGCCGGGGTCTAACAGCTTTTCTATCCGTTCCCTTGCTGTCATCTTACCTTGGGCATGCTGTTTTTCTACCCTTGCTGCTCCTCCGCCTGCTTCTAGCTTCTTATTCAGTTCTCGCAATTCTACTATCTTTTCTTCCATTGTCCTTGTCATCTCTCCCCGTTAGAATTGTTTCATAACATAAAATACGGGCTAATTGTCAATCAAGTATACAATATATTGAATACACTTTTATAGTATTATGTATCCCTTATAAAAGTCAACAAATATCGCAAATGTATTCTAGTATTTTTTCAATAAAAAACCACTATATAACTTAATAACTTAATTACATAGTGGCTTTTATTAAACTTCCATAAACTAAGATACTAATGACGGTCCACAACCGGAAAATATGCTTATTTTATTTATAATCTTTTTATCGGATTTAGAAAAATCAAACCTTCCAGACCTTAATTCATCTAAAGTTACCCACTTATAATCTTTACATCCTTTCTTTTTGGGCTCACCAAAATTGCGTATGCACAGGTAAGCTAGTATAATGACATGTTTATCATCAACTATGTGAGAAGCAACCTTGAATATATCCATGATTGTAATGTCTATATCAAGGGTTTCTTGGATATTTCTAACCAATCCATGCTCTGGGTCCTCTCCTGGAAGGAGTTTTCCACCAGGAAATTCCCAGAACTGTGTAATTGCTTCATTATTGTTATCATCTCTTTGAATAATTAAATATTTGTTATTCTCTTCAAGAATGGCTACATTTACGATTACTGTCTCCATGTCGTCACCTCATGTAAATTTGGGGTCATACGTTGGGGACATTCCTCAATTCAGGAAGCAAGAAACATGAAGCAAGAGGCATGAACAAATCCTGCTTCCTGCCTCATGCATCGTGCATCCTGTTGAAGAGATGTGTCCCCTTTCCTACGTTGGGGACATTCCTCAATTCAGGAAGCAAGAAACATGAAGCAAGAGGCATGAACAAATCCTGCTTCCTGCCTCATGCATCGTGCATCCTGTTGAAGAGATGTGTCCCCTTTCCTTATTATCATATCGTACTAACAAAAAAATTAAAATAGTAATTTTCATGCAAAAGAAACCGCCCTGGTCAATAACTGAACATCAACCCGGACGGTTTCTTTGCTAAAAACCTTCAATGATTATTTGCTTAAAGGGACCAAATCCCATAACATCAATTTTAATACTCTTGTCATTACCCTCCTCTTTGGGTACATAGACAGTTAAACCTTCTGTATCAACGGAATTAAAATTTTCAATGTCTGTGGGCTGACCTGCAAACACGGCAGGTTTCATGCATGTCCCAGTTCAAGTGCGACTAATTTCTTTCTTAAGAAATATTTCATTTGTCTTCTTTGCTATCAGTTTCTTTGCTTCATCAGTAATTACTACGTTCACATCAATTAGCTCCTTTCTTAATTGCTCCATAATTCTTCTTCTTTTGCTCAAGTTTATCCTCCTGATGCGAACTTTTTTACGCATTTAAATATCCTATACCCTCATTATATTTTAAAACTATTTTACAAAAAAATATCCCCTTGAAGTGTCTGGAAAAACCTTTTGAAGGGAAAAATATAATAATCATAATTGACCTTAAAAAAGTTAGGAAGGAGCTTTCATCATGTCCATTCTTAGTGAATTAAAAACCCCTGTTTTTCAGGCTGAAAAATTACCGCCCATAAACTTAAAAGGTTATTATCTTGATATTAATGGGGAAATAATTGAAGAAAAAAGATTTTCCCTGGAAGATATAAAAAAAATGCCATCTGGAATTGTCAATGCGCGCCTTACTTCCGTTAGTGGTTGGTCAGTAAGAGTCGACTGGTATGGAGTGAAATGGGCAGACTTAATGAAATTCATTCATTTAAGGGAAAGCGCCTCTCATGTTGTCTTCGAAAGTATCGGGGGCTATACTACTTGCGTTTCTCTGGTAGATTTGAAGAACCCAAGGGTTCTTCTTGCCTATCAGGTGGGCACTGCAGAATTAGAGGAAAAATATGGAGGTCCATTGAGAATGGTTATTCCAAATCTTTGGGGATATAAGAGCTGCAAATGGTTAACCAAAATAAGGTTCACAAATAAAATGGAAGACGGCTATTGGGAAAAACGAGGATACAGCAGGGACGGCAGGATACTAGCAGGCAGAACCTTTGACATCAATACAAAAACCCATAAGCAGATCAAAGGAGGGGAAGTGACTGAATTTTAGTTAAAAATTATTCTCACTCCTGGGTCTTGAGTAATTACTTTTCACTTAGTTGCTACAGGGAAAACTAATGTACAGGTAGTGCCTTCCCCTGGTTTGCTCTCTAATAATATGCTTCCCCCATGGCCCTTGACAACTTTTTGACAATAAAGCAGCCCCAGACCTGTTCCAGAGCTTTTGGTAGTATAGAATGGTTCAAAAACCTTTGCAAGTTCCGTTTCATCCATTCCGCAGCCATTATCCTTGATCTTGATGCTAAGATAGCTCCCAGCAGAAGATAAAGACATTATTATTTCTCCCTTTCTCCCCATTGCTTCCACAGCATTATCAAACAAATTTTCAAAAACTCGAACTAGTTGTTCAATATTGCCTTTCATCAGAAAGGCGCCAAGGCAGGTTAGGTTGATGGTAATATCAGGCAAATTGTGGTCTCTTTGATATTTCTCAACTAGATCTTCCAACAAATCTCTAACATTAATAACTTTCCAGTCATTGCTTGGTTTGTTAAAGTACATAAATTCCATTACTATCTTTTTACACCTTTCTGATTCCTCCAAGATCATATCAAGATAAGCCTGATTATAAACTCCTCCCAGAGAAAACAGTTGTGCAAATCCGTTTATTGTACATAAGCTATTTTTTATTTCATGGGCCAGGGAAGCCCACAGCAATCCATCATCATTAGCATGCAAAAAATTTAGCCTTTCCTGAATTTGTTTACAGGTTAGCGTAAACAAGGCTTCTGTATGTGCATGATACATATCCTTGGGTATTCCCGCACATACCGTTCCAATCCTTTTACAATTGTATTCCAATCCATAAGCGAAAGCCAACTGTGGGGCTTGTATTGATTTGCCTTCTAAATCTATCCGTTTTAAGCTGCCTTTATCCAACTGCCGGCAAAATACAGTAATACTGTTAAGCCAGTGTTTTCTAGCATCCAGGACATGCTTTTCCTTAGATTGATGAGAAGAATAATCGTTAATAATCTCTCCGTCTTCAGAAGCAAGTACCAGCAAAGAATGATATCCAGCTAATTGGCCTTGTAAGTATTTTAACAGGTCATCTGCTGCATCAATCAGCGTTTTTCTTGACTTGATCACGTAATTGAGCGCCATGCCTATATTTTCTGTAACATGTTCCCTAATAACAGTCCCCAAGGCCAATCCACCTCCCATTGAATTAATATTTATTTATATTTTAAATTCTACTGATTCCATATAATTCCTTTAAAAAAAATATGTCTTATTTCTACATAAACTTTAAAAATTTTGTCAAAAGTTTTCATGGGGACCATTTTAGTGTTACTATATTCATGTGTCCCCATTTTATTTTAGGGTTGGTGATGATCTTCAGTGGTTATTTTTGATAAATTTGCCCCCCATTACGACAAGTTTCTGAAACTATTTAATATATATAAACCACAGGAAATAATTCAATTGCTAGACATTAAAGAAGGCTTGGAAATACTAGATATCGGCGGAGGTACAGGTACTCTGGCAAAGTTGATATTAAGATTAACTCCCCAGATTCCTCTAAGGTTTACCATCTTAGACCCCAGTACTAAAATGCTAAGTTATGTCCAAAACCCTAAAATTAAGACTGTGGTGGGTGAAGGTGAAAAAATTCCTTTTGCCAATGATCATTTTGACAGGATTATCACCACAGATGCCCTGCATCATTCACACTGCCCTAAAATGGTTATAATTGAAGCATACCGTGTGCTAAAACCTGGAGGAATCTTTCTTGTCCAGGAATTTGACCAAAGCTTAATGCGGGTAAGGGGACTAATGCTTATGGAAAAAATTTTTATCGGACAGATTCAAAAGATAACCCCTTATCTCCTTACTAGCTGGGGAAGACTTGCCGGTTTTAAGGGGGAAATCCACCCATGTACCAAAACACAATTTTTTTGGAAAGGAATAAAACCAAATGCTTGAATATAATGTGCCTGTACAAACCAGGTATGCTCCTTGGCGGTTTCCCCTTGCCCCTGGATGAGTCAATGGCTTTTTGCAAAAACAGTGTAAAAACTCCCCTGCCAAGGTTTTATGAGATACTGAAGGAATAATACGCATATTAAGGACTAACGGACACATAGGTGTCCTTTTGTTCACAAGAGAATCCCCCAAGAAGATGATTTCTTGGGGGAGTATTTGTTTCACAATTTTGGTAAATAGTTAATATGATTTTGTAATATGATTTTGTAATATGATTTTGTAATAGGAATTTGCTACTGTGGGGTTTTTCCGGACAAAACGCTCCAACCTCCGCTGAGGCTTTTAACCTGAAAACCGTGGTGTTTCAAAATCCTGTAGGCCATGTAAGACCTGTAACCAATTCCACAGTAAATGACCACCGGCACATCTTTGTCCAAATCTTCTATCCAATCTCTAAGCTCATCTATAGGCATGATATCCGCTTCAGGGATGCGTCCCATGAAGTCGATGTCCCTGATAGCCCTGCAGTCAATGAGCTGCATTTCTTCGCCTTTCTCCATTGCTTCAAGAAACTCTTTGATATTAATTGTTTCCAATTCCCCGCGAAGCATATTGGCTGCAACCATACCGGCTATAATTACCGGATCCTTTGCAGATGAAAATGGCGGGGCATAAGCCAGATCCAGCTGCTCCAAATCCTCTACAGTCAGCCCGGCATAAATGGCTGTGGCCAAAACATCAATCCTCTTATCCACACCTTTTGGACCTACTATCTGGGAACCAAGGACACGGCCTGTTTCTTTTTCAACTATTAATTTAATGATCATCCATTCGGAGCCCGGATAATAACCGGCATGACTCTTGGTGGCTGAGTATGAAATGAAATAGTCTATGCCTTCTCTGGCCAGTTCCTTTTCGGATAACCCCGTTTTGGCAGCCGCTACATCACAAATCTTTACGATAAATGTTCCAAGAACACCCTTAAAAGTCAGTTTGCTGCCTGCAGCATTGGCCCCTGCCACTCTACCCTGTTTATTGGCAGGACCGGCCAAAGGCACTCTGATTTTTTTGCCTGTTACCAGGTTAACGGTTTCTATAATGTCACCGGCAGCATATATATCCGGATCGCTGGTCTGCATATATTCATTTACAACCACACCGCCTGTTTCCCCAAGTTCCAGGCCTGCTTCTTTGAGCAGCTCAAGGTTAGGTTTAACGCCTACAGAAACCACCACAAGCTGTGCCTCAATTGCCTGCCCGTCATCCAGAATAACCTTTTCAACCTTGCCCCCTTCACCCTCAAACCTGGCTACACCTTTACCCAGCAGCAGTTTAACATTATGGCTTTCCAGGTTTAGTTTAATCATGGTAGTCATCTCAGCATCGATGGCCGGCAGAACCTGCTTTTCCTTTTCAATCAGACTAACTTCACAACCCCTGCTTACAAAGGCTTCGACCATCTCAAGTCCTACGAAACCTGCCCCTATGACGGTTACCTTCTTGATGGACTTGTCCTGCAAGACCTCAAGTATTTGGTCCATATCCTCAACCGTCCACAGATTATGTATATTTTGCAGCTCAATTCCCGGAATAGGAAGCTTGAGTGAACTGCCTCCGGTGGCAACAATGAGCTTATCATATGTTTCCCAGAAAGTCTCTCCCTTGTTATGGTCAATTACCTGCACCCTTTTGTTTTCTCTGTCTATGGAGACAACCTCATGTTTAGTCCTGGCATCAACTCTATACCACTTTTTAAAACGGTCGGTTGATACTAAAAAGAGGCTTTTTCTTTCAGGAATCTGCCCTCCAATATGATAAGGCAGACCACAATTGGCAAATGAAACATTTGAGCCTCTTTCAAACATAACTATTTCCGCGCTTTCATCTACTCTCCTGGCCTTTGTAGCAGCGCCTGCTCCTCCTGCCACACCACCTACTACAACAATTTTTCTCTTCACTTGAAAACCTCCTTGCTTTCTAAAGCTTTATTTTTACCGCTACTACTGCAAAAGGTTTATTACCTTTATTTGGGGGACATTCCTATTTCGGAAATGAGAAGTTGACTACTCACCTTAAGACTTATAGCCTCCGGTAAGGTGTGTCCCCTTGACATTCATTTATCTCTATTGTACTACTGTTTCCTTTATTTTCAAGAAAATATGGAAAATTACGGCCTTTAGGCTGAAAAAAAGGATTTTTAACTGCCTAGATTGAATACTTTTGTAGTTACACTAAAAATATTATAGGAGCTGCTGTTCATGAGAAAACTGCTTTTCATCTTGTCAATACTTATGACATTACTATTACTTACTTCAACTCTAATAAGCGCTGAGAATCCACCAGAATCACTCTACCAGGATGACCTTATTGAACCTGTGATGGCCCGTGCTCAAATTATAGACATGATGTATGAAGAGACTCTAGAATACGGATTTGTCCAGCAGGTCTTTATTGCTAAAATTCTTAGTGGTGAGTTTAAGGGAGAGCAAGTTCTGGTAGAAAATACATTTTCTGGCAATCCGGCCATGGACATGTATATTAATCCTGGAGATAAAGTCATTTTAGCCATGGAGGTTGTTGATAATCAGATCACTGCCGCATATCCTCAAGACTTTTACAGGGAGTTTCATATTTATCTGATTATAGCATTATTCATCTTGTCCATTATTATTATAGGACAATTTAAAGGTCTTAAAGCTGTTATAACTTTAGCTATTACAGTTTTTTTAATAGCCAAGGTTATGCTTCCCGGTATGCTTAAAGGATACGATCCGTTGCTTTTGGCTGTGGGCATCTGTATAGTTGTAACCACAATTACCCTTTTGGTCATAAGCGGTATAAACAGGAAAAGCCTTGCAGCAATCGTAGGGACAACTGGGGGAGTTCTGGTTGCCGCATTAATCTCAATTTGGATAGGTAAAGCTGCCAAACTTACCGGTTTAAGCGCTCAGGAAGCCCAGATGCTTATGTATATTGCTGAAAATGTAGGCTTTAATTTTAAAAACCTGTTGTTTGCCGGTATCATCATCGGTGCCTTAGGAGCTGTAATGGATGTGAGCATATCCATTGCTTCCTCCATGGAAGAAATTAGAGTCAATAATCCAGGCATTACCAGAACAAAACTCATTCGCTCAGGCATGAACGTTGGTAAAGATATTATGGGGACCATGACCAATACCCTGATACTTGCATATACAGGCACATCCATTCCCCTGCTGCTGCTTTTTCTGGCTTATCAACAATCCTTCCTGAAAATTATTAACATGGACTTTATAGCAACTGAATTTGTCAGGGCCTTATCCGGCAGCATCGGTTTGGTGCTGGCCATACCCTTCACAGCATTAATCAGCGCTGCTTTGATGAAAAAGCAAACTAAAAAAGAGCTGCTTTGATGAACTGCCCCCTGTCTCATGCACCGTGCATCTTGTTGAAGAGGTGTGTCCCCTGACATTAATCATGTGACAGAGAACCGTCCCCCTGACACCCTTGTTGATACCTCCAATCTAAGAGTTTACGCACTAAGGGAGGTGTGTCCCCTTTCCTTTACACTTATGACAGCTGCCTGCACACTTATGCTTCTCTATCTCTGCCCCGCACCTTGGACATCTTATAAAAGTACAGGACCGAAGGGGAAGTCCACAGTTTAAACATTTATCTATAAATATCATTTCCTTATTCATGAGCTGGCGCCTCCTACATGCCAACACTAGCCTTTTTCCCAGCCTTGACAAAACCGGATAAGTAGGCCACAAGCAAAGCTAATGCCGCAAAAACAATACCAACTAACATAGGACTTTCAAATATGGAACTTAACCAGGCTACCGTACCACCTACGAGAAAAGCAATCACCCAGGTAGCCAGCCAAATGGTTACCGCTTCCTTCTTACCCCTTTCTTTAAAGAGAACCAGAACTGAAGCAATACATGGAACAAACAGGGTAATGGTTATCAGCGCTACGAGAGTCTGGGCAGGTTCTAAAGTCATATCATATAAACCTGCTGCCCCAAAGTCTCTTCTAACTACTCCCATGACAAATGCTGTAGCGCTCTCAGCAGGAAGCCTCAACAAACCTACAGTCAGAGGAGATAGTACATTCTGGAGCCATTTTAAAATGCCGGTTAGCTGCAAAACACTGATTAATAAGGCTCCCACAGCAAACAAAGGAAAAGCTTCTTTTAAGAAATTATAGGATTTAACAGTTGTCTTTTTAAAAACATTGCCTACTCTGGGCACCCGCAGGGGAGGCAAATCTATCATCAGGTCAGTTGATTTGCCCTCCAGCAGCCTGTTTAATAATGTTCCCACCAGTATCAACAGAGAAGCTATTACCAATACATAAGCCAGGGCATATTGTGTGCCAATAGCGGCCAGCATTCCGGCAATGATTCCAAGCTGGGCAGAACATGGAATGGTCAGGGCCAGTAAAAAGACCGTAATTCTTTTTTCTCTTTCAGATCCCAAAAGTCTGGTTGTGATAGTTGCCATGGTCACACAGCCAAAGCCCAGAATTAGAGGTATAATAGCCTTTCCGTTTAATCCGATGAAACTTAAGACCCTATCTACAAGGGCGGCTAACCTGGGCAGGTATCCCGAATCCTCAAAAATAGAGAGAAACATATAAAACCCTACAACTAAAGGCATTAATAATCCAAGAACATAAGTAACAGTCATAGTCAGCAAGCCGAATTCTCCCACCAAAATGTAACCCAACCAGCGCTGTTCGTTGATAAACTTGCCAATAAGCCCCCTAATTATTGGCTCATAGTACTCGCCCATGATAATGTCTTCAGTAATTTCAACCACGCCTTCAGCAATAAAAACTCCGATTATCTCATACATTAACCAGAGAACTACTAATAAAATAGGAATTCCGGTAAGGGGCTTAATCATCTGCTTGCCCAACCAATTACTGAATACCCTGCTTTTATTTGTCTTTTCAACCACACTCTCTAAGATGGAATTTACTCTCTTGCGCCTGAGGAGATAAATCTTTTCCATCTCATTCCCTGGTTCTAAGCCATGCCTTCTTGCTACAATTTCATCTCCTTCCAGGATAAGCAGCGCCTCTCCCTGATGCCCCACCCTGTTAGACATTAATAACATTTTTTCCTTTATTTCAGGAGTAGGATTTCCTGTAACGGCTTTATCAAGACTATTCTTTACCTCTTCTATGCCAATTCTTTTAACAGCCACAGTTGGAATTACAGGGACGCCCAGCTCCCTGGAAAGTTCTTCAACATCAATCTTTAACCCTTGAGCCTGTGCTTCATCAACCATATTTAAGGCTACGATCATGGGAATACCTGTGTCAATGATCTGCTGGGTCAAAAATAAATCCCTCTCCATATGTAGGGCATTAACAACATTCAAAACAATATCTGAGTTTAAAATGATATCCCGGGCAATTCTTTCCTCATCATTAAATGAAGATAAACCATACACCCCTGGAGTATCAATAATTACATCCTTTCCCAACCTTCCATGGGAAATTTCCAATGTGGTACCAGGATAATTCGAAACATCTACATAGAGATTAGTCAATGCATTAAAAAACACCGATTTACCCGCGTTTGGATTTCCTGCCAGGACTATTTTCCTGGCTCCTTGTGGAATCTCAATGGGTAAATCCTTACCATGACAGTGATTCATTTTTTGTCACATCCTTTATGCCATATGAATCTAACTAAGTTCAACCACAATCTGCTTGGCCAGGCCCCTTCCCAACACTATTTCTTGCAGGTTTTTACGGATGATTACCGGCCCGGCGGGAACAACTTCTTCGCACAGGGCAGTTTCACCCTCGCCTAAACCGAAACGTATAGTTTGGGCCCTTATGTAGGGATCAGGAATAGATATTATCTTAAACATCTGCCCTTTCTTTAAATTTTCCAAAGTCATTACTATCCCTCCCTAATTGATAATTATTATCATCTAACTTGTAAAAAAGTTAAGATCACCAAATCAAAAGTGCTAATTGATAAATCTTATCAATTCAAATATACCTGTATTGAGAAAGATTGTCAATGATTTTTTGCGTTAGTATAAGGTAAATTATATAGAATTTTTTACTGATTCTACAGATTAGGTCACTTTTTTTAAGTATTTCTCATTAAACCATTTGGACCATGCCGGCGCTTTATTAAATAAATAAACTCCAAGGAAAGCCGTAATAAGGATGTAAACTCCGCCAAATACCCTTATTTGAGGTGGAGACATGGAAGCTATGATTGCAGAGAATTCCCCTCTTTGCCCCAGGGACAAACCGGCCCGAACTGCTGCTTTGCCGGATAAACCATAATATTTACCCCCGTAAAATCCTACTAAAATCTTGCCTGCAATTGTCCATATTACCAGGGCTACCAACAGGCCTATTATGAATACTCCATCCCCAAGGGAAATAGAAGTCCCAAACCAGAAGAAAAAAACGGCAGTGTTAAATCACGCACCGGCAGGACCATCCGTTCCAAATCCTTCGATCTGCCCATTTCGGAAAGCATGACTCCTGCTAAGAATGCTCCCAGAACTTCAGATAGACCCAAAACCACTCCCCGGCAGGTCAACACTTTTAATTTGCATATTTTTTGCTACCTCCCTTCATTATTTACCACTTAAGTTATTATATCTCATTTTGGAATCCCTGACCACTACGTTGGGGAAGAGGAGAATCCTTAAAGATATCGAATAAGATATAAAACCATTAAAACAAAGAAAGGAGCGAGAGAAACTAAATGCGTAAACTTTACATATTTGCAGCAATTTTAATAATATGTCTGGCGCTGTCTCCGTTAGCCTTTGGTGAAGATGAAACTCCTGCACCAGGTGCAGGTGAGCAAAAAGAGGCAACAGAAGAACAAAGTGGACAGGCGCCGATGTCCTCCGCCACCCAACAAATTATCCCTTGGGGGGCAATGAATGAAATGCAAATTGCTTTGATGATTATTAACAAACAGTTCGACTATTTAATGAACCGGGTAGAGGATTCAGACAGGCGAGTGGAACAGCTGATGGACTCCTTTGAAGAAAGGTTAAAAAGGGAAACAGACAGGATTAAAGAACAGGTTGCAGATTATGAAGTAAAAACTGCTGCCCAAAATGAAGAAATGAAAGCATATAGGGAACAAATTGCTAAACTTGAAAGGGATATGGCCCTTTTTGCCAGCCAAAGCGGTCTATACTTGCTGATCTTAATAGGCTTTCTGGCAGGTGCATTAGCAGGTGTAGTTTTGTCAGCAATTATGAGCAGCATTAAGCGAAGGGGAAACGTAACCAAACAAGGCTAATTCTGAGCTCCTATACCTTTTTCCAACAATAAATTGGTTTCTTCTGTAAGATTACCGGAGGGTTCCAAACCATTCAACAGTTGAAAATACCTTACAGCTGCAGCAGTCATTTGACCAAATCTACCATCAGCAGGCCCCCAATAAATACCCAGGTCCCGAAGCTTGTATTGAACAGGAATCAAGCTTTGAGAGTTGGCCCCAATCTTAATCTCAGATTTTGTGATTGGAGGGTAATCCCCAATTATAGTAACTGGCGTTCCAATTTTAACCAGGGGATAAATTTCTTCAACATGCTGGTTATGCATCCTTATGCAGCCTGCAGATGCCCGCCTGCCAATTGACCATGGCTTGTTTGTCCCATGGACTCCGTAGCTGCCCCAGGGTACATTTAAGCCCATCCACCTGGTTCCCAGTGCACCACCTGATTTGTAGGATTTATTAGCTACCTTAAATTCTCCAACGGGCGTTGGGGAATTATTCTTGCCAATTGCCACAGGGTACTGCTTATATAATTTACCTCCAACATATAAGCTTAACAAGTTTTTATGCTTATCTATGATGATCTTGACATCCCCTGATACCGGCTCTTTAGTTTCGGAAGAGGGAGGCGCCTTGATATCCTGCGCCAGGGCATTCCACGTTTCTAGGGTTACAATGGACACAGCGCCCATTCCCCTATCTTTGTGAAACTTGACCACACTTTGTTGAGTGCAATGGTCATAAATGCCAGTAATTTGTCCATTGTAATATCCTAGTTCCTGCAACCTTAACTGCAGTTCCTCCACATCAGGACCATGCTGAGGAGGATCTGCTGCCCAAAGCACCCTGTCTTCATCCGCACATCCCAACAACTGAGCACCCTCATAACTTGCTGCCCCACCCCCCCAATCAATTACCAGCAGCATAAAGATTAAGAGAACAACACTTTGTGCAGTTCTTTTCATAGTAATGGGGCACCACCAAATGCTTTTAAATAGTCTACAATTTAATATTCCTAAAAGGCTGCAAGTATGCCTAAAACTTTGGATTCACTTCGCTTTTTCTTTGACGACTTTATTATCTGCATCAACAAAGACTAGTTTGGGTGTATGGTTTGCAGCCTCACCTTGTGTTAACAGGCAGTAAGCAATAATGATAATTTTGTCCCCAGGATGAACCAGCCTGGCAGCAGCTCCATTCAGGCACACTATACCACTGCCCCTTTCACCCTTGATTACATATGTTTCAAACCTGGCTCCATTGTTGTTGTTTACCACCTGTACCTTTTCATGGGGCATTATGCCGCTGGCATTTAATAAATCTTCATCGATTGTAATACTTCCCTGATAATTCAAGTTCGCATCTGTCACTATTGCACCATGAATTTTTGCCTTTAACATATTTATATACATGATTGAAACCTCTCTTTTTTGCACTCAAATATTTTTCAAATACCATTTTCATGTGTGGTAAAATTGTTGCCTTTGGAATTCAGCTCTTGGAATGCATTTTTCTTCCTGAACCCTTCAAATATTTTTAAACCTCCCAAGACAAGAGCAGCCCACACAGCAATTGCTAAAATATTGTATAGCATGGGCAACTTCATTCCACCCCAAAGAGAATAAAAAAGAATTGCCGGAGTTTGTCCAAGGGCAGTCCCTATTACATAATAACGAGCCTTTATCAAGGTGAAGCCAAAGGCATAACTGGCCAGGTCAGCTGGGATAAATGGCATTAACCTGACTACAAAAACCGCCTTTTCCTGGTATCTCTCCAGAAAACCCATGATTTTTCTTAAAAATTCATTTTTTATTTGCATGTTTAACCCAAAGTAGCGGACCAGAGCAAAACATAAATATGCACTTATTAACGAACCTATCCAGGAAACGATTAGTCCACCTAAAGCCCCAAAAATAATACCGTTAGCAATATAAATAAAAACAGCAGGAATTGGCGCTACAAACGCCTGCAGTAAAATCAAAGATATAGAACCTAAAGGTGCAAAAATGCCCCATTGGTCTAAAAAGTTTTGAATCTTTTGCATATCGCCAATTATTAGCGCCTGGATAATGCCTGTGCTGTAAAAAAAACTCACCACAATTAGCAGCGCCAACAAACCTGCAATTTTCTTATACATGTAAACCTCCCAGCTATAATCTAGCTTTAGGATAGACACACTCCCCTTGTGTTTCAGCAGGTACATGTTCGGGCCGTTTATATCGTTTGTTTAAAATTAAATAAATTATGAAATATATTATTATGGCGCCTAAAAAGGCATTTACTATGGCACCTATAAAAAAATCTGCTGTATAATCCTGTATTTTATCTAAATAAAAATAGCTGGTAGGCTGTTCTACTATTTCTTCTATTTTAGTTAAAGATTCTTGTATAGACTCTTGTAAACTTTCCTCAAGCTCGACTTTTTCAACCTTATCTCCTTTTAATAATCTCCCGGTTAACATATTCAAGCTGTATAAAACTGGAATAAAAAAACCCGTGGCCAAATTACAAGTTAAAGCTGCAACTATACTTCCCCTTATGATACGCGCCGCACCCATTGACAAAAAGGGGCCTATTCCTAATGAAGGAATAAAATTCCAAAAAAGACCAATAGCTGCTCCCAGGGCTATGGAATGCGGACTACCCTTCAATTTTAGGATTGCTCTAAAGCGTGCTCGCAGTCTTCTGAAGGTTTTTTTTGCCAAGCAAATCACCGTCTATATCTAAGTATAATCCAATTATACCACGTTTATTTTTGATGTATATAGCCTGCGTCTCTCGCATGTTCCATTCCTCGACAAATATTTGAATTTTTCTTCGACATTTTTTTATACAATGCAACGCAGTATACAGTAATTAGTATATGATGTTTTAGATAAAAGGTATACATAAAAAATTATAAGTGAGAAATCATTAGGCGGCTTACTTTTGTTTTTTTATTGAACTATGGGTAAAAGTATATATAATGTCCATATTATCTGCTCTGTGATTAATGTTAATATGCGCGAAAGAGCTTAGCTTCAAACAACGCTAAGCCCTTTTAATGATAAGACTTTTAATTTGCAGTATTTATGCCATATCCATCTGCGAAAGCTGCTTTAACTGATCATGCTTGCCGTAAATAACGGCGGCAACCTGCACCTTACTATTTTCTTCGTCATTCCAGAAATAAATGAAAAAGTTTTTCACAGGCATTTTGCGAACGCCACAGGTGTGTCACGGTTCTTCCTCGGTTAACGCAACCGCTGCGGAAACAGTGAAAGCAACGAAATCGAGCGTTCTATTTCGTTGAGCAAACTCAAGGCGGCTTTCGGTGCTTTTAACTCGGAAACGATGTATTTTACGATTTCCTGTAGTTGTTCCTCCGCCTGTGTGGTGATTTTAACTGTATACGTATTGTCTGCCATAATCTATAATCCTCGTCTTAAATCAACGAACACCTCAGAAGCTGGACGAGAATGGTCAGCTTTTGCTTCATCCAAACCCTTCTGCATGATTGTATTGAACGCGTCGGCGTCCATTTCATCCTGTGCCATTGGAGCGGCGGGAAGCGACAGGGAAAACGGAATGCTTTTGGTCAAAACAATTTGCTTGTAGAGCATGTTAATAACAACAGAAGCCGGAATCCCCAGTTTTGACATTATCGCTTCCGCTTTTTCCTTTATTTCTGGCTCGACACGAGCGAGGACATTTGCTGTTTTAGCAGCCATAATAGCACCACCTTTCCTTTTAACCATTACATTCTATTGTATAACGTTTAGCAATACATTATTCAGCTTTATTCCTGACTCCGAATTTCAACGTTTCGCATCTTCTAACGCTAAGTATTGAAATCTTAATATTGATGCTTAAGTAATAAATGGTTTAGAACTTCGCAAATAACACCAAGAGAGAGGCATTATCACTTTGCGGGACAACGTCTCTCTTGCTTTTCCGTATCGGTTTGGGGTATGGTTCAACAAGTTTCTCTATTGAACCGTGCCTTTTCCTTCTCACTTTTTTTCTTGACTATAATTAATATGCCTATCTTAACTGCAGTTTATATACCATTGATTTTTTTTATCAACGTGGCTACATTTTTTGAAAACCTTTTTACAGTATCAAGACCTTCTGTATCATGCATGGCATCCCCTGGGGCTTTTCCAAAGACAATATTCCAATATGTAGAACCGGGCACAACCATTTCATTGA
Source organism: Bacillota bacterium (assembly GCA_040756735.1). GTDB lineage: Bacteria > Bacillota > DSM-16504 > Desulfitibacterales > Desulfitibacteraceae > JBFLYC01. The sequence continues at coordinate 98,820 of JBFLYC010000003.1, forward strand.
TAAAATAAAACATCAGCATCTCCTGATACGAAGTAGACAAACCTCCACGCCTGGCCACAGCTATAGGGCCTCCCACCTTCCAGGATAAAAACCCATCAGTGCTGCGGGACACCATGCCAATCCTCTGTAAAGCATTCATCATGTCCCCCCTGGCAGTACCGAAATATACAGGAGCTCCCACTATAAAACCTTGACATTCTTTTACCTTCTCAATGATTTCATTTAACCCGTCATCTAATGCGCATCTTTTGATACTGGCGCATTTTCTACAATCAATACAGGCATTGATCCTTTTACCTGCCAAAGATATTACCTCTGCTGCGAGTCCTTCTTCTTTGATAACTTTCTCGCATTCAGCAAGTATTTGCATGGTATTGCCTTTGATTTTAGGACTGCCTGACAATAAAAGTACTTTTTCCAAAACTTTTCCCTCCGATTCCATTACTTTTCCATGACTCCTTATGAGAAAATGTTAATGTACTTTTTATCGATTATAACATAACTTTAGCTGTAATAGAGGATTATTTCACCTTAATTCACCTTAATTTACTTCTATACTTCCCAGAGCATCATGCCGATACTGCTGCTGGTTTTTTTTACAACCAGCCCGTTATTTGCCCTGGCCTGCAAAAAACTTTTCACTTTTTCTTCAATATCTGGTGTAATTTCTGTATATAGTCCAAGGTGACTTACTATCTCAACAAAAACATCCTCCAGGGCAACCTCTCTTTCCGAATCATTTTTTTCAAAGGTCAGTTTGGCATAATATCCCATGGAATACAACATGTTGAAGGGATAAATGATTTCAGGGGTATATACTTTATATTCATCCCCCAAAAGTTCTCTGGAAATTTCCTCCTGTAAAGGGTATACCCTGGACCCGGCAAAACTGCTGATATAACAGTATTTTTTGGATGCTGAAATCATCTTCTGCAGGGTTTCCTTACTATTTACACCAGGAGACATGGATGCAAAAACCAGGTCAAATTTTTTGACCCAACCCTCTTTCTCAAGGTCTATAGTCTCCCATCCTTCTCCTACTGGGAAAATACCTTCTAACTTCTCCTTGGAAATCCGCTCTTTAAGTATAGCAAGCATATTCTCAGCAGGATCCAGAGCCCATACCTTAAGTCCCATGCGGGCAAAAGGTATAGCAAAATTGCCAGGTCCTGAACCAATGTCTAAGACTTCCATTCCTTCCTGCAGATCTACACTGCAATACTTCAAAAAGTCATGGACAGACTGCCATCTCCTGTGCATATTATGCCCATGGGTTTGCCTGCTGTAACTGGCGGCTCTTCTATTCCATTTTTCAACCGGATATTCCTGAAAACCTTTCACATCCTTTAGGGAAGAAGACCTGCTCCTGCTGCGCTTCCAGAGAGCTTCCCAAAATTCTGCATCTAAAATATACACTGCCAGATACCATCCTTTCTATAAAGAAGTGGCAAGTGAGAAGTTAAGTTAGAAGTTAGAAGTTAGAAGTTAGATCTAAGCAATCAAATCATATTTTATTTTGGTGATAGAACAGCATAGTGATGTAGCTTGTTGTTTCTATAAGGTCGTTCCCCAAGATTATGCCGGAATTAGTATTTGCCAGGATCTCAAATTCTTTACATCCCATCCTATCCATGGCCGCAAAGATGACACCTATGGAAGCAGGAGAATCCAGATAGTCATTGCCCATGGCAAATATCCTGCCCATATTTTTAGCTTTAAGGGCCGTGATAGTTTCAGCATCTTTTGCTTCCGCTTCCTTTCTGGTAAGATAGTGAGAAAAATCCACAGAAGCAATAATCACAGCCCCCGCACGTTCCTTCTCAGCAAGAGCTGCCAGGTGTTCCCCTAAAGCCTTCGCCTCCTGCCAGGTAACATCATAGTGCAGGATAATTGGTAAAACCTTTGCTTCCGGTAAATAGTATTTAACAAAGGGCATGAGATTGCCCATGGAATGTTCAGTGGAAAATACCTGATCATTTCTTTGTACTAAAGATAACTTCAAAACTTCATCTGCTATCTGGTTATCAACCTCAACCATGCCGAAGGGAGTCTCCCACGCCCAGAGGCTTGTTAAGATTCTTGCCCCTTTGTTAAAATGGTTTGGCCCGACGATAATCACCAACGACGGCTCCTGATGAGCCAGTTCTGCAAAAACCTGGCCCATTAATTCATGGGCCAGGAGATGGTGGGGCACTACAGCCCCACCTATTATACCTGGAACCCCTTCGCCAGGGTTGCCGGCATCCTTTCCTCCGAACCACTGGGGCTCAAAAAATATATTAGGGTGAAAATGATGATTGCCTACAACAAATCCCGCCCGGTCCCGGTTATTAATTCTATCTTCACTGGAGCCTGTAAAAGCTGCTACAGCCAACACAATCATACAGGCAATGGATAAAAACAGCAGCTTTTTCATTTGATGGACACCCTATCAGTCTTGGTTATGCCATAGATCTTACCGCTTTTCGCATGACTGATAATTGCTCCCTCTGCGGAAAAGTCCCCAGCATTTACTACCCTGGCATAATAATGGAAAGAACTATTGTTTTTGCCAACCAAAAATACAGCTTTCTGGCCCCTGATCTCAACTGGATAACCAAGCATCCTGTCGTAACTGATCCCTCTAATGTATGGCCTTGGCACTATCTTTAGCCCTGCCGGCAGAAAATCAACGATTTCGTAAACACCTGCAGGCGCCTTGTCGCTAAATTGATAAGTTATCTTTACCTGTATCAGGTCATTAGCTTTGATAGTACCATCAGATTTGCCGCGGGCAACGCTGTAACTTCTCGTTATTTTTACTTCGTCACTGCCTGGGAATTCACCTGGGTCAAAGGGAGCCTCATAAGCAGCCGTAACCCCTACTCTGCCGCTGATGCCGCCAAACCTCAAAGTCTCAAGCTTTGCAGGTGTCAACAGGAGAGTAAAGGTTTTACCTGCCTGCAGACTGACCTTTTGTTCCTTCCCATCCAAGTAATAACTAAAGCTGGCTTCCTCTTTGGGCATCCTGGGAAGGGCTTTATTTAAAAACATCAATTGCTGCAAGTAAACCAGGATATCTTTGGTATAATTTTCGAGCACATACTGCTGCAGTTTATAGGACTCCTCATAATTTACGGTGGCTGCTGCCAGGGCAGCTAAAGCTGTAGCGTCAAGAATATCATCCTGGTCACTGCCTGTATTGATACGCATATACTTGCCGGCAGTTTCTCCATGGGCTTTTAACAGTTCCTGCAAATAAACCGCCGCCCTTTGTTCATCTCCTAGTTCTATCAAAGCCAGGATTAAATACAATCGCTCATTAACATTCAGGCCTTCCTGTCCCAAAACGACCATGACCTCCTGCAGTACCGGTTCACCAAGGGCTGCCAGGCCGTAGAGGGCTGTTATACCCCTTTCCCTAGTCTCTTCAGGATCGTCAGCTATTCTATAAAAATACTCTGCCAACAAAGCTGTATCAAAGGCTTCCTGGTAGAGCCCCGCTATTTTTACACTGAGCTCAAGGTCATCATCTGCATAGGGCAGAATAGCTATTCCTCCATTATGAGTTTGATAGCTGGATAAAACTGCTTGTTCTTCATCCCAAAAGTCCTGTAAATCTGGAAAATATTTTTTTAACATTTCCCTGGAAACCATGGGAGCCAGCTTTTGCTCTATCCTGCTGCCGCCGACCCATGCCAGGCTCCAGAGCAGGTTTAAATACTGACTTCGCTCATAATCTACAAAGGTCAGCATGGTAGGAGCATTATCCGCCCCAATAATCCTGGTTTTATCCTCAAGGAAATAAAAGTCTGTGCGCTTCCTGGTCATAATAGTATTGACCACATTTACCGGCAAAACAAGGGTATCTTGCAGGTCTTCTTTAGTTTTTCCTGTGATGGACAGCTTATAATGTCCTATTTCCAGTGCAGGCAGCTGCAAATTGCTGGTTTCAAAGGCTTTAGCGGTTAAGTTTTGTTCAAAAACTATCCCATCACTATCAGATTTCAACTTAACGCTAAAAGATACGGCGCTGCCCCCTTTAAGACCGCTGCCAAAAGAACGAATTGGAATGACTGGTTTATCACCTGTTAAATAAGTATCACCCACTATTGCATCTACAAAGAAAGGCAGTTTAACAATAACCTTGGCAGTGCCGCTTCCAGCATGGAGGTTTCCTGTAACAGCTTGATATGTCAGCCTCCAGGCAGTGAGATTATCAGGGACAGTAAAGGATACTTTAGCCTTCCCGCTGCTATCAGTAGAGACTGTCTCGAAGAATACTGCATCCTTGAAGTCCTTTCTTTCCGAATCCCCTTCTCCCCCCTGCTCAGCGCCGCCTCCATAAAGGGACTGATCCACATGGGTGCTGATTGTTTTGTATATTCCTGAACGAATATAATTTCTGTATAAAGTACCTAAAACATCAGCATGCTGGTCCCTTAACGCGTAGAGGGCCTCATCAACCAGGTTCAGGTTTACCCTGGCAACCATAGGTTTGCCTGTTTTATCCTTTACTTCTATGTCTACATTAACAGTGTCCTTGGGCCTGTATTCATCCTTGTCAAGCGAGACTTTAATATCCAGAGCTCGTTCTTGTTCATCATAGGGAACTACATGGTCATAGGTATCTCGATAAAACCTGCCGTCAAAATAAACCACCCTAACCCAGAAGTTGGGGATTAGTTCTTCTTTAAAAACAGTGGAGAAAGTCCCGTTATCCTGGACCTGACTGCTGAGTAATCCTTCCCGGGAAGTGATAAATAGAAAACCATTTTCCCGGGGCAGCACATCATTCTCATTGTTTTTCATGACTAGACTAACTGTTTCTCCGATTTTGAACCTGTATTTCTGGTTTTGGTAGTTCAGATAATACCAATTATAGTCATATTCTATATAAAACCATTTACCCCTAACATGGATTTCACTCACAGCCAGGTTTCCTCTGTAATCAACTGCGGACAGCTTAATCCAATAAGCCTCTTTTTCCTCGGCATCAAAGCTGAACTCAGCTTTTCCCCCAGCATCAGTAAAAACCGCACCTTCTGTAACTAATTCTCTTCTGTTGAAATAAGTGTATCGCTTTTGCACCTTTTTATTAATAAAATCATAGTATTCTCCTGCTTCTTTCTTTTCCCAGATATCTTTATAGACTACAATATCTACCTGGTGATTGGGTGCAGGTCCATCCTGCAGGGCTTTTATATACCACCCATCAAATTCGTCATTATCTGCCCTGGCCGCATTAAGCTTGTTAAGGCTAATATCTACCTTGCCAGTCGCCCCGCTGACCTCTCCTTGAGCTTCAATAGAGATATCATTGTTTAGAACTATTACGTGTGAACTGCTATAAATATCTCCGCTTTCAGGCAAACTGGCATGCAGGTGCATGTACTTGCTTGTCACCGGGTAGGAAATAACACGCTGGTACTGGGGAGTATAAACTACCTTGGCATTGCCATCAAAATCTGTTGTAACTGTGCTGCTGGTCATGTCTAAATGGTAGTTTAATGGAATATTTGCTGCACCGGTTCCTTCAAAAAAGGTGGCTTTAATGTTAAACTCCATGGTTTCTCCTACATGAATTGCTTTTTTGCTGGGCACAATCTCAAGCTGGTAAGCAGGTTTTGTATAGGTTTCCACTTCAAAACCCTGACTGGTGATGGTATTATCACCTTGCTTTACGGTTAGATAGTAATATCCAGGGCTCAGGTTTGGCAGCTGTATGCTGCCGGTAAAAGTGTAATCATCCATTTTGATGGGCGTACTGTCAATGGCTACTTCTCCCCGCCATCCCCACCTGGTCAAAGTCACGCTCAAATTGTCCAGGCTGTCTTGTCCGGGCTGCCTGGGTTTTAAGAATCCCCAAAAATAAACCGTGTCTTCAGGTTTATACAAGCCCCTGTCCAGGTAAAAATAATTCCAGTATAGTTGAGCTATAGCCCTTTGACCTTGCCATTCCATGATCCCATAATAATCAGGAAATGCAGATGCCACAGTTTCCATAGAGCCCTTGGATACTATCAGGTAAGCGCCCCTGAAATCACCGTCAGCCTCAGCCAATCTAGCCAGTCCCTTTTCATCTGTATGTGAACTGTTGCTGCTTTCAAAAAGACTTACCTGTGCTCCTTGAACAGGTCTACCGTTAATCAGGTCATTAACCCAGATTAATGTTTGATTTTCAGCATAAACAGCATATACCCCCAGGTCTGAAATCTGCAGCCATAACTGACCGGCCCAGTCCTTGAATTTCAATTGAGCAATGTAATAGCCTGCAGGCAGAGGCTCGGGAAACTGCAGGTACGTTTCATGCTGTACTTGGATTAGCTTGCTTGAAAAACTCGCAACCTTGGTCAGCGGGGATATATCTTCCAGATACATCCCCCTGGTTCTAGAGGCCCAACTAGGCGTCTCTTCCCTTTGCTGCAGGGCCTTGATGAATTCAGCTGCGCTCTTGTACTTGTAAACCTCAGCTTCAACTTCCGGCAGCGCAGTTCCTTGCCTGCCGGCATAATACCCCAATGGGACTGTGGGCGCTTCGGCTGTTGTAAATTCTACGGTCTTTTTGTATATATATAGTGCTTCGTATGGTCTTGCATCAGATCCATCCGCTTCCCTGGTTTCAAATTGGAAGACAAGGTCTTGTGGGATGGCTTCATCACTGCCTACCAGTTTTAAACCCTTTTTTAAAGTAACAGTATAAATAGTGGAAGGTTTTAGAGGCTCTTTAGGCACAAAAACCGCTGTCTTTTTATGAACTTCAAATCTACCCTCAGCATGAGGAACAATTTCGAAATAGGGTGTTAGATCTTCAAAATTTATGTGGCTGAAGGTTATTTCGATGCCAGTATCCACCGGCACACCTGCGGACTTATCTCTTGGCAGGGTTGATATAATCTTAAATTCACCTTTAGTTTGAAAAGCCCATCTAAGCGGCGTACCATCCATGTTCAAGGCAAACCTGTATATTTCCTTGGCTGCCAGGGGTTTATCGGGAGTAATCAATATTTCTTTGCCGCCTGCGCCCCCTTTAACAGTAAATTCAAAGTGAGGCTCCACAGAAAGCCCTTCTTGCACACTCTTGACAGTTAGACCTGCATCAGCGTTTGCCCTAAGAACAAATTGAGAAGCCACATCAATACCTGCTGCATCGGACATTGTAGCTTCTAAGGTTATATCTCCGGCAAGAACAGGTTTAACACCAACAGGTTTGTCCCCTTTAAGATAAAATACCACTACACTGACAATAAGCAGTACAGCTACTGCTAGCGAAATAATTCCATTTCGGCTTCTCATAAACATCTCCCCCAGTTTTAATATCTAATTGACGTAAACTTTTTGCATTAGGTTCCCATTATTTGCCTGTCCCAATTAATTTTATTTGCTATAATTAAGATACAATACTAGTGTATATTCAATGTATTTTTTAAAGAATTGCTAGAGAATTGCTGAGGAGATAAAACCACATGAACAAGAAAGCTGCAAACAAAAAAGTTCCAGACAAAAAAACTGCAGATAAATCCGCACGCAAACAGAAGTATAAGCAGTTGTTTATTGCCTTCATATTAGTAAACGTCATACCCCTATTGTATTCAATGCTGCAGCCGGGCTATGACCCCAAACCTTTTTTGGCTATCTTTAATGTATTGATTTCATTTGTGATTGTATACTATATTTTTAAAGACATTAAAAGCAAATGGTGATAATAGCACCCTCTAAGATGACTGCACAAAATGTCTAACCTTTTCCCTTGCTTGTGTCAGTACCTCAGGTCTTTTTAACACATCACCAGGAGCATCCACCTTGGTGACCAGCAGTTCCTCTTTATAATCTATATCAAGCATTTTGAAGAAATATTTTACGGCTTTAACAGAGCAGTCATGGACACCTGGCATGTCCATGCCCGCAGTGGAAAAGAACATTCCACTGTTTCTTGCGCCGTGGTTTTGCTGGTTTAAAACGTATTTTCGCGCCCAATACATTTGCGCCCTGTCAATCATGCCTTTGGCCAGAGCATTGATGCCCATAGAAAAAACCGGAGCTGCCAGGATAACTTTTTCTGCTGCAGAAATCCTTGCAAATAACTCCACCAATTCATCTTTAAACACACACAACCCTGTTTTTGAGCAAGCCTCACAGCCGGTACAGATTGAAAATTTTAGTTTTCGAAGATAAATAATCTCAGTATGCCAGCCCAGTGTTGATGCCTCCTTTAGGGCTTCTTCAAGGAGTATGGCGCTATTGCCTTGTGGCCTTGGGCTGCATGCTATGCCTAGTAATTTCATGCTGTTAAACCTCTTTCCACTAAAATTTAGCAATTCACCTTCACACTTATTTCTTGTAGAAACCGGGGCACCTCTGTAATATGCGCAGGATCGCTGCCAAGACAATGACTGCATAAATCCACCAGAGTTCCTTACCCACAAGTTTTAACGCAAAGGGGAAAAGGATAGTCAACAAGCCAATGGTCAGCAGCCATTTTCCCAAAAAAGCCCCAAAGGCATTCTTATCCTTCAGAGATTTTTCAACGGAAAGACCTATTAAAGGTATCTTCTGGCAGAACCAATAAAGGTACCCTAACACACATGCCAAAATGCCAAAGGCAATTATAATACCTTCATCTAAAGCCAGAAGCAGCTGTCGCTCTATATCCATGATTTTTTCCACCTCTTAAATAAACCTTATAGTAAAATATAATTTTACATTTTTTAGCAAGCCTTAGTTGACAATATTATACTACAAAAAAGATTTATTGTAAGGAGGTACAGAAATGATTTTAAAGAAAACGAGGTATCCTTGACAAGTCGGTCTAAATTTAGTACTATATTTGTACTGGGGTGATAACAGTGAATATTAAAGAAGACATTAGGCCTATTTCTTATATTAAAGCCAACGCAGCTGAAATTCTGGCGCAAGTGAATGAAACCCAAAGGCCTGTCTATGTTACTCAAAACGGAGAGGCTAGGGCGGTTTTGCTGGATACTGAAACATACGAAAAAATGAAGAAGGCTATCGGCTTGTTAAAGCTGCTGACCCAAGGGGAACGTGATATAGTCCATGGAAAAGTTTTGTCACAGGAAGACTTTTTTGCAAGCATAGATAGTGATTTTGACAAATTAAGACCATGAAAGGGACATATCAGGTATTTTGGACACAAACTGCCCAGCAAGATTTAAAAAAGATAATTGAATATATTGCTGCTGATAGTGAAACTCAAGCAAGAAAAGTTTATTTTGCCATCAAACAAAAAGCTGATAACTTATGGCATATGCCCCTACAGGGAAGGATTGTTCCGGAATTAAGCTATTATAGTATTTTGACCTACAGGGAATTAATTAGCCCGCCTTGGCGAATTATTTATAAGACTCAAGAAAATAATGTATGGGTACTTGCCGTAATTGATGGAAGAAGAAATGTGGAGGATATATTGCTTGATAGGTTCATTTAGCTAGAAAGGGTCATTTAATTAGAGGAATAATCAAATAACCCACCTGTATCTATCAGGTGGGTTATTATTTAGTTGCGGACATTCATAGGTTGGGGACATTCCTCAATTCAAGAAGCAAGAAACATACAGCAAGAGGCATGAACAAATCCTGCTTCCTGCCTCATGTACCGTGCATCCTGTTGAAGAGGTATGTCCCCTGACCATTATTTTCGGCAATATGCAGGACATATCCGATTAAAGGTCGAATTAATAATCAATTTAAAAGATGATAGGAGGCGAAAACCTATGTCTCACCTTTTACTGGCCGTAGATGGTTCCGAGCAAGCCCAAAAGGCTGCCAACAGAACACTTGAATTAGCTAAAGCATTGGATGCAAAGGTCACGATAGTCTCTGTTGCAGTACCTGCACCTGCCCCCATCCACTGGAGTGGAACACACTTTTATTATGACCAGCTCCTTGACAAGCAGAAAGAACAGGCTAACAAAATCCTGGAAAAAGCAAAAGAGTTTTTTACAGGCCACTCTCTCGAAGTTGACACTGTACTTAGAATCGGGGACCCTGCAGATGAAATCTGCCAATTATGCAATACCCAGAATTTCAGCATGGTTATCCTGGGGAGCAGGGGACTTACAGGCATTAAAAGGGTTATCATCGGCAGCGTTGCCAATTATGTAATCCAATGCAGCAAGATACCGGTACTGGTGATTAAATAACTCAAATTACTTTAAAAAATTTTCCCCAAACTCCCTGCATTTTGCAGCCATTTCTGCATTAGGATTCCAGAGGCATTTTAGTCCTTCATTCACTATTTCAAAACCTGCTTCTTTTAATCTTGCAGTTACGATGTCAACAGACTCTCCGCTCCAGCCATAGGAACCAAAGGCTGCAGCTTTTTTTGCTTTAAAACCAAGGCCTTTTATTTCTTCAAGAATTCCGGCAACAGACGAAAGTATACCCCTGTTAATGGTAGACGAACCCACAAGTATAGCCTTTGATTTAAATACCTCTGTCACCACGTCATTCTTGTCGGATACAGCTATATTAAAAAGTTTAATTTCCATATTGGCATCGTGTTTACGCAAACCCTGGGCAATGGCTTCTGCCATCCTTCTTGTGGAATTCCACATGGTATCATAAATGATAGTTACCTGGTTTTCCTGGTAGTTATCAGCCCATTTAACATACTGCTCAACAATCTGCATGGGATTATCTCTCCAAATAACCCCATGACTTGGGCAAATAATGTTTAGCGGCACATTTAACTGGACAAATTCTTCAATCTTTTTCGGCACAAACTTGCTGAATGGGGTAAGTATGTTTGCATAGTATTTGAGGGCTTCCTGGTACAATTCATCCTTGCTAACCAGGTCATTAAAGAGCACTTCGGTAGCATAATGCTGGCCGAAAGCATCATTGCTAAACAAAATGCCCTCACCTGTCAAATAGCAGAACATGCTGTCAGGCCAGTGCAGCATGGGGGCTTCAATAAAAATAAGCTGCTTTTTGCCTAAATCAAGTTTATCTCCGGTTTTGACTATCTGAAAATTCCAGTCCATGTGCATTTGGGCCTTGAGCATCTTAGCTCCATTGCGTGAGCAGTAAACAGGTTTGCCTGGAATCCTTTTCATTAATTCAGCCAAGGCGCCGCTGTGGTCTACCTCGGAATGGTTGGCCACAACAAGATCAATATCGTCTAAATCAATCTCAGAAGCCAGGTTGTCCACATATTCATGGGCATAAGGAGTCCAAGCCGTGTCTATAAGCACATTTTTTTCGTCCCGAACCAGATAGGAGTTATAGGTTGAACCCCTGTGGGTTGATAGCTCATGCCCATGAAAACGGCGCAGCTCCCAGTCTACTTTGCCGACCCAGGTGACACTTTCTGTAATCTTAACGCTCATTAAAATTTAACCTCCTTGAAATTGTCTAATCTGAACTCTTCTGTTGGATAAATTCTCCACTAATTAATTCATTTCCTTCATCGGTGAAGCCAGAAACATTCACCTGTACAATATTTTTTGGAAATAGCTGTTATTATATTCAAAGCTTTGCTTCCTGGTGGATTTTTTCTATAATAAGAATATAGCGCCTGCTCATGAACCAGCAGCCAGAATGTGACACCTGCAATCTATTCAAGAGCAGGATTTAGAGAGGAGCCCGCATAAACATGGTAACCCTGCAATTAACCAGCGGCATGATCAGCTATACAAAAGAAAATAAAGGTTTGCTAAAAATAAAAATTGGCCAGGAGATCAGCCTGGAAGAATTACTGCATAAGGCAAATATTGACTTGCGAGAAGTAGGGCTGGTGTTGAAGGGAGAGCAAAAGGTGGAAATGGCAGATACAGTCAAGGATGGGGAACACCTGACCATCCTCCCCCAGCTGTGGGGAGGATGAACAGAATAAATTAAGGCACAGACCTTTGACTGGGACCGGAAGGTTGATTATCCTTAAATCCACTGAAGAGCTTGTTTAATCCAGGACGTGTTTCCGATATAATCACAGCCACAAAAATTAAAGCACATCCTAAAAGCATCTGCCTGGTAAACAGTTCGCCCAAAAATATAAACGCAAAAAATGCCCCAAACACACCTTCAAGACTTAAAATTAAAGCTGCATGAGAAGAAGGAGTATATTTTTGAGCCACATTTTGAATTACAAAACATAAAATAGTACTGAGCATGACCAGATAGGCAATTGCTCCCCAGGCTTGTGTGCTCATACCCACAGGTATTGGTTCAAAAATCAGTCCGGCTATTAAGCACAGCAAAGCGCAGGCCCCAATCTGTACAACCGACAAGGCTATGGCATCTCCTCTCGGGGCAAGCATACCTATAGTAACAACCTGGCAGGCATAGAAAAATGCGCAGGCCAAAGTCAGCCAATCCCCTATATTGATTGTGGAGAGGACGCCATCTTCAATGGTAAGGAAGGACAAACCTACTACCGTCATAACTGCTGCAATCATTGCGTGCCAGCCTGGAAACTTTTTTGTGACAGCCATGACCAAAAAAGGCACTATAACTACATTTGTACCTGTAATAAAGGCATTTTTGGAAGCAGTAGTATACACTAAACCAATGGTCTGGGAGCTAAAACCCAAAAAAAGAAAAACTCCGATAATACAGCCTCCCCATAAATCCTTCTTACTTATCGTAATCAGGCGTTTCCTAAAAACCATGGCCAAAATGATAAAAGCCAAAACAAACCTTATAGCCATCATCATCAGGGGAGTAATATGGTCAAGGGCATTTTTGGTTACTGCAAAACCGCCTCCCCACATGATGGCAGTCAGCAGTAGGCCTGCATCAGCTATGTAATTTTTATTTTTTGCTATAAACTGTGCATTCAATTAAGTCACTCCATTACTAAAAGGGGAACCTGGATAAATAATTCTTTTGGGCCTCTGAGAGCTCATCCTTCTCTATGCCCATACTATGAAGATAGATGGAACTCACATACTCATCTAATTTCCTTGGAAGTTTGCTAACATCAGGTTTTTTGTCCGGATTATCGATTAAATGTTTAACTGCCATAGCATGCAGGGCAAAACTAATGTCCATTACTTCCGCGGGCTGTCCGTCACCTGCAGCAGAATTTACTACTCTACCTTCTGCCAGTAAAAACACTTTCCGTCCATCTTCAAAAGTATACTGCCGAATATTCTTGGCGGCCTCTTTACTTTCAACGGACACTGCTTCTAAATCACATTTGTTTATCTCTACATTGGAGTGTCCTGCGTTTACCAGGATAGCCCTGTTCTTAATAACATTAAGGTGTTGTGAATTTACCACTCCTTGATTACCGGTAGCGGTAATAATAAAGTCTCCCTTGGAAACTGCTTCAACCAAAGGCATAACGCTGAGGCCATCCAGGATAGCTTCACTGGCCTTTGCAGGGTCCACCTCACTAATAATTACCCTGGCGCCTAAAGCTTTAGCTTTCCGTGCAATGCCTTTACCTGTCCAACCATAGCCTATCACCACTACAACTTTTCCTCCAACTACAAGGTTGGTAGTATTCATGATGCTTGACCATACTGACTGTCCTGTACCATGCACATTTTCAAACAAATACTTGGACAAGGAATCATTGACAGCAATAACAGGGTATTTAAGCTTACCATTTGCAAGCATATTTTTTAGCCGCTTGACCCCTGTTGTGCTCTCCTCACTGGCCCCTATAAAGTTTCCAGCCAGGTCATGACATTCCCCATGGAGAAGGTGAGTCAAGATGCCTCCCATATCAATTACAACATGGGGTTTAGATTCTAAAGCTTCTTTTTGATAACTCTGGTGTTCTTCCAGTGTTGATCCATAATGACCAAATACTTTGATACATTCCTCTGCAAGAGCAGCAGCAACATCATCCTGGGTAGAAAGGGGATCTGCTTGGACCAGTGTTACCTCTGCCCCCGCATCCCTGAGTAAAATGGCCAGGCAGGCTGTGGTAGCTTCAATATGTAGGCGCATGACTATGTTTTTATTCTCAAAAGGCATGGTTTCAGCAAATCTTTCCCTTATACAATCTAGAACAGACATGTGCTGTCTTATCCACTCAATTTTTTGATTTCCACGGGGCGCTAAAGTCAACAGTCTAATCATTGAATCAGTCGGCACTTGTAAGTCCCTCCTTTAACATGATATTTTTTGGACATGATATTCTTGCATTTTGTCCTTCCCTAGCAGCTCATGGACTGTACTGATGTTATAGCAACCACGTTTACAATATCCTCCATGCTGCAGCCCCTTGACAGGTCATTGACCGGTTTCGCCATGCCCTGCAAAATGGGACCTATGGCCAAGGCCCCTCCCCAACGTTCAATGATTTTAACAGCTATGTTGCCGGACTGGAGGTCAGGAAAGATGAAGACATTAGCTTTCCCTGCAACTGAACTGGCAGGGGCTTTACGCTTGGCAACCTCCGGTACTACTGCAGCATCAAACTGCAACTCACCGTCAACCTTCATGTCCGGATAGCGTTCCCTGCACAAGTGCACAGCTTCAATAACTTTGTCCACCAGCTCATGGCGAGCGCTGCCTTTAGTTGAAAAGGACAGCATGGCAACCCTCGGGTCCATTCCTGTCAATTGTCTGCCTGTACTGGCAGAACAATGAGCAATCTCTGCCAGTTGGCTGGCAGAGGGATTAGGGTTCACACCACAGTCAGCGGCAATAATAATGCCTTCATGCCCATACTCTTTTAAGGGCAGTATCATAATCATAGCCCCAGAAACAACAGATATACCCTTTTGATTTTTAATAATCTGCAGGGCTGGCCTCAAAACATCCCCTGTCGTATTGGCAGCTCCTGCTACATAGCCGTCTGCCTGTTCCATTTTGACCATCATGGCTGCCAGGTAGAGGGGGTCTTTTATTTGTTTGCGGGCTCTTGGCAAGGTCATTCCCTTTTCTTTGCGCAGCTCATACAAATGCTCTGCATAAGCTTCGAGGAAGGGATGGTTTTCCGGATCCCAAACCCCAGCTGCAGAAATATCAAGGTTTTCCTTTTCCGCAGCTTTTTCTAACTCCTCTTTCTTGCCTATCAGGATGATCTTTGCCAATTTTTCCTGTAGAATAATTGAACAAGCTTTCATAGTCCTGGGTTCAAAGGATTCGGGCAAGACAATTGTCTTTTGGAGCTTTCTTGCCTGTTCCTTCACCCTATCCAGCAAGTCCATAGGAACATACCTCCCTTAGATAAAAAACCTTGCATTGACCTATTTCAAGCATGTAAACATCAGGCTATTTTAGTGTCTGCATTGCTGCAGCAAAATACGCACAATCTAATTATGTATTGCATCACTAGCTTATAGGAAATTCCAAGTGTGATAAATAAATAGAAATGACCCCCGATGCCTTGATTACGGAAGCCATTACAATCATCTTTCTGCCAATTATATACTAAAAAACCTTATCATTCAATAAGAATATCTTCTTCTTGAGAATATCTTCTTCCTGAATATCTTTGTCCTGTGTTTATCTTCTACCTATATATCTTCTTCCCTTCTTGTCATATGAGGATAGCTGCAGGCCACCTGCGCTAAAACCGCAGAACCTATGCCTAGAACCTTTTCGGATATATCAAACCGGGGATGATGACAAAAATACTGCTTATTTCCATCATTACAACCTAAATAAAAATATACCCCAGGTATTTTTTCCAGATAATGAGCAAAATCCTCCCCAACCATGGTTGGTTTTTGGGGCACAACCTTTGAACGACCCACAATCTGAGCAGCCGAGTTTTCTACCAAGGGAACAAGTTCGCAACTGTTAATCAAGGGCGGACGCCCGGTTACCATTTCAAGTTGGCAGGTGGCATTATGGGCAGATGTTATTCCTTTAACTACTTGTTCAATCCAAGCAGGAACCTTGCTTCTGAGATCAGGGTAAAAAGTACGTATGGTTCCTTCCATTTCCACTTTCTCAGCTATGACATTACCCTTATGGCCTCCTTTAATCATCCCTACTGTAACCACTACTGGCTTGAGGGGATCGGTTTTCCTGCTAACTATGGTCTGCAAGGCTTGCACAACTTCTGCAGCAATAACAATGCTGTCCACTGCTTCATTTGGTACAGCTCCATGTCCTCCCATTCCTTTAATAATTAAGGTAAACTTGTCTGAGGCAGCCATCTGAGCTCCCTTGGATACGGCAACTGTGCCTACCGGCAAATCAGGACTTACATGTATGCCAAAAATTGCTTCAACTTCAGGGGAATCCAGGACGCCATCTTTAATCATGGCAAGGGCCCCCCCAGGAGGAGTTTCCTCACAAGGTTGGAAGACAAACTTAACGTTTACTTTAAGGATATCCTTTAAAGTGGACAGCACCATTGCACTTCCCAGGACCATGGCTGTATGCGCATCATGACCGCAGGCGTGCATAATACCCTTGTTCTTGGAAGCAAATTCTAATCCAGTCTCTTCTAAAACAGGCAGAGCGTCCATATCAGCGCGTAGAGCAATTGTCCTTTCCAAACCACAGTCTAAATAGCCTACAACACCTGTTCCGCCAACTCCTGCTTGCACTTCAAGCCCAAGATCCTTGAGTTTCGAAGCAATAAGCTCAGCAGTTTGATACTCTGCAAATCCAAGCTCAGGGTTTTCGTGTATTTTCCTGCGAAGAAAAATAATATCCTCCTCAAATTCTTTCACTAAAGTAAGTATTTGCTGGTCTAGCTGCACAATGGCCACCCCCTCCCGTTAATTCAACTGCACTTTATATAAAAAATATCTTTAAAACTCAGCCGTTAACTGCCTGTCATCCCAACGAGCTAGTTTGGTACGGGCCAGGTGATGTATTCTATTAAGGGTTTCTTTTTCGTCAATGGTTAATAGTTTTTTGTTTTCCATTACCACTTTACCGTTAATGATTGTTGTTTCTACATCACTTCCTTTAGCACAATACACCACTGTCTGGATAATATCATGTAAAGGCATGCTATGAGCCTGGAATAAATCTAAAATAATCAGGTCTGCCAGTTTTCCTTCTTCAATGGTTCCGGCATTGATACCTGCGGCGCGAGCTCCATTCACAGTAGCCATATGGAACATATCGTTAGCTGATATAACTGACGGGTCATGCCAGGCAACTTTCTGCAGCAGCGCTCCAGTCCGCATTTCCTCAAACATATCCATCAGGTCATTTGAGGCAGGGCCATCTGTAGCAAGTGCCACCGGAACTCCCTTTTGCAGCATTTTCACAATTGGGGCTGTTCCGCTTCCAAGCTTCATGTTGCTTTTGGGATTATACACAACTGTAACGCCGCTCTCCTTTGCCATCTCTATTTCATGGTCCTGCAGATGTACACAATGAACTGCAGATATCGGCCTGCGCAAAAGATTAAGTCTTTCTAGATACTCCATGGGGGGATAGCCCGTTTCTTGTATGGAGTTTTCTACTTCCCATAGATTTTCAGATACATGTATTTGAATGCCCAGATCATATCGTTCAGCTGTTTGATAGAGCCACTCCAAGAAATCTGGAGTACATGCAAAGGGCGTGGACGGGGCTACAAAGACCTTTACTAAACCTTGATTTGTACTGCTGCAGTTCCACTTTTCTATATATTTCACAATCTCTTTTTTCCTGACGTCTTCTCCACGGCTGAGGTTTTTAGGAATCCAGCGATTTACGGCAGTTATTGCCCCTATACCCCTAATGCCTATATCCAGCCAGGCTTGAAATATGGAATCCAGTGTTAAGTCCATATCAATAAAACATGTTGTGCCAGACTTGATCATTTCTATAGATGCCAACATGGCCCAACAGTAACCCAGCTCAATATCATTATGATTCCAGTGGTCTTGGTGGACGATGTTAGCCAGAGGAAAGGTGACTTTTTCACACCATTCCTTAAATGCCAGGTCATCTCTAACCCCCTTCAGCAGGGCTTGATAAAGATGGGTGTGAGCATTAACAAGACCCGGCATGACAACTTTTCCTGATGCATCTATTACCTTCAGGTCTTTGCTGCCAACCGGACTATCTATGTTTTTCCCCACTTTTTTTATAGAACTTCCCTCAACCAGCACATCTACATGTTCCAGTACTGTTGTAGAGTTTTTAATTAGGTAGCGACAATCCTTTATAAGTACAGCCATTCTTCCCGATTCCTCCTTATTCCCCCTTGGCAAGTGTTTCAAGACTTAATGGTCTAACTGGCGGCCTAATGCTGCCAGGCAAAAATGCCTCTACAGAAGCTTCCAACTCTTGTGCTAGAATTGCTGCCACAAGACGTTTGCACGTCTTTCCCTGGCATAAACCCATTCCCGCACGTGTGCGCCTTTTTACAGCATTAAGGCTTTCATCTCCCATGGCTATGGCCTCAAGAATTTCTTCTTCAGTAACTTCCTCACACCTACAGACAACCTTGGATTCTTTGGCTTCTATCACAATCAACCTCCCTGCCTTGAGACATTCCTATTCCTAAAGTTGTAGAAATTCCCCTTTGGAGGTGACAGAGAACCGTCCCCCTGACACCGACACCCCCCTGACACCGCCCCTGACACCGCCTCTGACACCTTATCTTAAGCTGCGGACTTCATCAGCAAACTGTTTGGGCACTTCCAGGTAAATAACAGGGGTCGCCTTGAAACTCCGCCTGTTATCAACCCTGAGCACCTTTGCAGATGAAAGTTCTTCCCCGAAGCGGTTCACTGCAGTAACCACTGCTCCTGCCTCCGGAAGGGGCAAGTATTCATAGGGAAAGGCTACCACAGCTAGTTCTTCCTTGTATGACTTGTCAACAAGGAATATCGCCTGGCCAGGACATTGTGCAATACACTGGCCGCATCCCCTGCACAGACTTTCTTCTAACCTTGGTAAATTTGTGATAGGCCAGCCTACCTGGATGGCTCCATGAGGACAGGATTGTTCACACGGGTTGCAGGGTATATTTTCCCAGCATTCTATTACTGCCACCGGTCCTCCCTGTTGCTTTTTTTTCATTTAAAACCACCTTCAACTTATCAGGAGTTTTTCTTTGGCATAGTAACGTTTTTCTCCAAATGGGCCGCCCCTCAGGGAATTCAGCCTATGCCACAGCTCTTCTTTTTTAATTTTGCTGCTTGCTGGAGATAGATAATTCAGGGATTCAGCAATGGAAATGCCCGCCAATCTCCCTTCGTCCAAGGCCACGCTGGCTTCTTCAACTCCTGCTGCATCGCCTGCCACATAAAGCCATGGGACTGAAGTAGCCATATTTCTGCCATGGCGGGGTACGACTCCTCCCAAACAGGCTTCATAACGCCAACTGCACCCGCACATTAACGCAAGTTCCACTGACGGAGTTAATCCCACAGCTAAACAAATGGTATCAACAGCTAACTCAGTTTCTGCTTCACAACCTGATCCCAATCCTTCTCCTACTTTTGCAATCACTGCTTCCTCTACTTCTCTATTACCCCTAGCTTTCTTAATAGTATGGGATAAATAGATTGGAACCCCTGCTCGCATGATCTTTCCTGCATGCACTTTATAACCGGTGATGTTAGGCTGCATTTCAACTATGCCCACAATGGAGGCACCCGCCTGAAGCAGCTGGTAGGATACTATTAAACCAACATTGCCGCTGCCTACCATGAGTATTCTTTTACCTGGAAGGACCCTGTGGATATTGACCATAGTCTGAGCAGCGCCTGCAGTAATTACACCCGGCAGTGTTGAACCTGGAAACGCAAGAGCATTTTCCGATGCGCCGGTAGCTATTAATACCCGCTGCCCTTGAATTGATAAGGATTGACCGTCCTTTTCCAATCCTATTACTCCTTCACCAAATACTCCCCAAGCCTTGGTGTTTAACAACACTTTAACACCTGCCTCCTGAGCTTCCTCTAGTAAGCGCTTTCCAATTTCAAAACCACGCACACCAGCCAGGTGATCCGTAGAGCCAAAAAATTTATGAATTTGCTTGAATAATTGTCCTCCCGGCTTTAGATTTTCATCAACCAGCAGGACTTCTACCCCCAGCCTGGCTGCTTCAATTGCAGCGCCCAACCCTGCAGGCCCCCCGCCAATAACCACCATTTCATGTTTCTTTATCATTTTGCCACTTCCCTAATCCCACCTGTGTATTAATGCGCATTCCATCCCTAACCGGTGTTATACATGTACGAACATTTGGGATGCCATTAACCTCCATTACACAATCAGTGCACTGGCCAATACCGCAAAAAATACCCCGTGGTTCTTGTCGCTTTGGTGTAAGCCTGCAAACCCTCATATTTAAAGCTAGTAAAGCTGCGGCAATGGACTCTCCCTCAAAAGCTTCCAGCGGATTATTGTCAACATATATAGTAACTTTATTTTTAGGTTCTGCTTTTCCCAAAATAGGATGGTTATCTACCCTGTTCAACCCCAACACCTCAATTGTTAAAAGCCTTTTTGAGCATGTCGGTTCTAATTACTCCCGCTCTAAAGGTTTTGCCGGTTGCATAGTTAGTAATCTCATAGCGGGCTACAGTATGAATATCCTTATCAACTATATAAAAATCCCTTTTCCCTTCTTCAAATATTTCTGCAAAAGGTTCCCCATAACGCCTGGAAGCGCTGAAAGGAAGCTGGTCGATTACAGACTCTACCTCTTCATCGGTACAATCCACTACATAGCGTACAGTAACTCCATATAATAAGGCTGTATTTACCCTGTCCATGGCTTTAAACTCGTCTTTTATGGGGGGAGCTATGGGACAGGTGCCCATTCCGCTAATTATTTTAGAAATATCAAAACCTTTTCTGTTCATGCGCCAGATGGAAGCCTCCACGGTTCTGGAACAAACCTGAATAGATCCTGCAAGACTGCCGGTTTTAGCTGCTAAAATATAAACATTCTCCACAGGTATTTTGCACTGGGCAGCAACATCTTCGGCCATGGCTTCATCTGGAAGCTCCTGGGTTTGCGCTGCAAATACGGTCTCGTGGCAGATATCCTGATAAGTCCAGGCCTGTGAAAAAATATCATTTCGTGCTATGGCCCTTGCCGGACCTGAACCTATTGGATTTATGTAACCAGGTATATTTTTCCCCGGCAGCTTCCAACCGGAGAACTGTGAGGAAAGGCAGGCTTCCTGGGGATGATCTATGTACACATCAATTGACGGCGCCTCAATATCTCCCTCTTTAAAAACTCCATAATCAACATGCCCCATACCACCAATAGTAGCTTCCACAAAAAGCTTCCCAGCCATATAACCGCCGGGGGCTTCAACACCCATGTCAATAACTGTTGCACCATTGGCCAGTTTAAAAACTTTACAGTTTAACTGTTCGGCATAGGGAATAATCTTTTCTTTAACAATTTTTACTGCTTGTTGGCTTATGCTAAACATTATGCAACACTCCTATACATCATTTTTTAATTGAGGAGAGGAACAAATCGTTCCTCTCCCGGTGGTTATTTATTCATCATCTTCATCATCGTCTTCTTCTTCAACATCTGGACCTACAAAAATACCTATCTTGGGCAAAGCAATTAACAAAGGCACACCAATTACTGCTGCCCCTAGAGCAAAAATTGTACGCTCCCAGGGAGCAACCCATGCAAGAAATTTCCAGACTTCAGCTGGAATTTGAATAATAATTATTCCAAGGAAATTTGCAATACTAGCTGCAGCAACAAATCCAGCAAAGGAGGCCAACCATATTCCTACACCTTTTAAAATAATATTGGATTTTAAAAGCCACCTAGCTCCAAATATTCCGCCAAGCACTGCCATAATGACACCTAAAGAATAAAAAACCGTTGGGAAGATGGGAGCTTGACGACCTATTTCAGTTGTGAACCACAAGACGGTCCCAACAGCAATGATGCCCACGCCAGGTATCCATTTTCCCCTGCTGATAAGCCCTGCTGTAAAAGCATTGATTGTACCAACTAAAAAGGTACCCATGCCAAGCCAGGCAATATGTGGAGCTATAATCTGTCCTATAAATCCCCCGATTGCGGCACATATTGCTCCACCAATGGGTCCAAACAAAACTCCCGCCAGTGGTGCAAAGGCTGCACTTACGCTAAAAGTTCCTCCGGTTCCTATCATAGGTAAGGAAGGCAGCATATTACCGACTGAAATTAAAGCTGCCCAGACGGCAATAACTGCAGGATGCGTATTGCCCAACAAGTTTTTTACGCCAAGAGTTCCTTGTTTCTTAACGTCTAACTCTCCCACGTTAATTCCTCCTTATTATTGTTTGGGACAAGAAAGAAGTATGTCCCCTTTCCTTCATCTACTGGTGATGTGATAGAGGATGTGACAGGATGTGACAGAGAACCGTCCCCTTGACACCCCCCTTGACACCCCCCGTTCTTAGTTAGCATTTACAGAAGCTGCAGCAAGGTTTTTGCTAAAATGCTTTCTTTTACTTTTTCAGATAACTCTAGACATTCAAGACGTGTTAAAGATACTGCAGGATCCTCCCAAGGAAAATCCGATGAAAAAATAACCTTTTGCGGCGCCTCAACAGCCGCGACCCTTAGAGCAACAAGATTAGCAACTTCCGAGCAATCCACGTAGACATTTGAAACAAATTTTGCAGCTTTTACTGCTTCCTGCCAATAATCACCTCCCATGTGACCCACTATAACAGGGGTCCCAGAATACTCTTGAGCCAGTTCACACAGCCTGATCAATTCACTTTTTGTCACAGGGCTGTCACAGTGGAAAAAAATTGGCATGCCTCCAAAACTCTGGGACTTGGCCAGGATCAAACCCAGCTTCTCCCACCAGCCTGCAAAATTCACTATTTCTCCAAAGCCCTTGAACTTTCTGTCAAAACAAAATTCCATTTCGGCCATGCACTGGTCAATACTCAAAGATAAATCCAATTTGCCAAAAGCCCATATTTTATCTGGAAATGAGGCGGCAGCCCTTGCAAGTTTTTCATTTTGGGCTCTCACCCATGTGCTGTCACATCCTGCACTCTTTAACCTGATGAATTCAGCCATAACATTCTCTGCACTGGCTAAATCTACTATCTCTTCACCCCTTGCCATACCTGAACAGCAGATTACTGCCCTGTCAATTTGAACCTGGGTCATCTTTTCAATTAACATCTCAATGGGTTCAGTTAAATGCACATGTCCATCTATAATCACACCAGCAGTCCTCCCCATTATTAGGCATTCCCTATTTATTTTCTCGCTTCCAGTATAAGATCTCCCATTTCTTTAATATTAAGGACAGCTTCTGAGAGGCCTAACCTGTCTTTCATTATTAAACCCAACTGCGTAATCTGCGGAGGAGCAATGTATGTTCTTAAAAGTTCCTCAGGTCGTGAAAATACCTTTTTGGTGGCATCATCCATCATGATTTCCCCTTCACATAAAACCACTGTCCTGTGAGCATATTCCGCAACAAGAGCCATGTGATGCGTCACCACAATTATTGTAAAACCTGCACGGTGAAACTCCCTGGCAATGTCCATAATTTGATAGCACCCAAGGTAATCCTGGCCGCTGGTGGGTTCATCAAGAATAATGATTTCCGGGCGCATGGCAAGAACTGATGCGATAATTACCTTGGCACGATCCCCCTTGCTGAGGGCGGGCGGAAAGTATTCTTTCATCTCACTTAATCCCACAGCTTTAAGGGCAAAGCTCACCCTTTCATCAATCTCGTCGTTATTTAAACCGAGGTTTTTGGGGCCAAAAGATACCTCTTCATAGACTGTGGATGAAAATATCTGACGATCAGGGTTTTGCAGAACAAAACCAACTTTGGTAGCCAATCTGGCAACGGATATATCCCTGGTATTGGTACCCATTACACATACCTCGCCCTTTGTAGGCTTAAGGAGTCCGGTTATATTTTTAAGCAAGGTAGACTTGCCGGCGCCGTTTTGACCGATGATGCCAACAAATTCATTCTTTTTAATATTCAAGTTAATGTTCTTCAGAGCATATACGCCATGTCCATAGGTGTAATCCAAGTTTTCAATTGTGATTGCATACTCAGACACCATCAACCCCCCTTTTTGCCTCCAATATTTCATCTACCATTTCAACTGCCTGGTCAAGCAGTATTGGAAAACTGTCTATCTTACAGCCTTGTTGTGTCAGGTAATTAGCCAATTCCGATACCTGAGGAGGCCTTATCCATGCCTGCTGCAGCAGGTCCGTGTTGCGAAATATTTTGTCAGGAGTATCGAATGCGAGGATTTCTCCGTTGTCTAAAACCAGCACCTTATCTGCAAACCGTGCAATTTCCTCACTTTTATGTGTGGCAATGACAATAGTCATGTTATACTTTTCCTTCAGGTCTCTTATCACGCCAAATACCTCAAGAGTTCCTATGGGGTCTAACTGTGAAGTAGGTTCATCAAGAATCAACACTTCAGGCTTCATTGCCAGAACAGATGCTATGGCCAAGCGCTGTTTCTGTCCACCTGAAAGAGCTGTGGGAGGCCTTTCTTCAAAACCTTCCAGACGGACCACTTTTAAGGTCCACTCAATGGACTTTAATATATCATCCACAGGATAATTCAGATTCTCCGGGCCAAAAGCTATCTCATTTTTGATCTTTGTTGTAAATAATTGTGTTTCAGGGTCTTCAAGGACCATCCCTGCTTTTTGTGCAAGCATGGCTATAGATGAGTTCTGCGTATCCAAACCCGCAACTTCAACCTTACCCTTAACTCGCCCGCGCTTTGAATTAGGAATGATACCGTTTAAGCACTGGCACAAGGTTGTCTTGCCGGCGCCGTTTTTACCCATTACAGCTATAAATTCACCCTTTTTAATTTCCAGGTTTATGTTCTTCAACACGTATTTTTTTGTTCTGGGATACCGGTAACTTAAGTTTGTTACTCTTATGAGTACGTTATCGCTCATTTTCCTCCCCCTCTATAATACGACGAAATTTAGGATAAGGGCTGCCACAGCGTAAACAGTTATCAGTGCCAGGGTAACCCAGTCAGCGGTATTCATTTTTATTGTTTCAATATAAGTCCTCTCTTTACTGGTACCAAATGCTCTAGCATCCATGGCAACTCCCATTAATTGAGCCCCGCGCATTGCTCCAATCACCAGGGGAACCACCAGGGTGGGATAGGCCTTCATTTTTTGCCACCATTTGCCATCCTCAAAGGTTGTAAAACCTCGCAGTTTTTGAGCGTCCATAATAGTCCTGGTTTCTGCCTGCAGCGTGGGAATAAGATTGATTGTTGTAGTAGCCGTATAGGCAATTTTATGGGACATACCCAGGCGCACCAGCCCTAAAGCAAGAAGATGTACCGGCGTAGTCATTGAAATTAGTGGTAGAAGAGCTACCAGGGTTAATAACCGGAGGCTTATCAGAAATCCAAAAACAAGACCTTCCATTGTCACCTTCCCAGACCCGCCAATTAGGGGCACTGCATCCGGTATCACAGGTTTGACCAGTATGGTATTACCTCCATAGAATAAAGACTGGAGAATTATAAGTATAACGAACAAACTAAACAAAAACTTGAAATACGTTTTGAACTTGTATAGTGGAAGTTTCGCACTAGACCATAAAACAATCACCGTAGCAAAAATCAAACCAATTACCAGAAAATTTTTTACTGCAAAGATCACTAATGTCATAATAATCAACAGGGCAATTTTTACCCGGGGATCAAGCCTATGAAAAAAAGTATCACCAGGATAATATTCGATTAAACTCATTCACCAAACCCCCATTTTCGTTTTTAAGTAAAATCTGTCGGGAGAATAACTACAATAACCCTCAGCAATTTTTCCCTTGCAAATCATGGATGCACTTAACTCGCCCAGGGCCGGAGCTGTTGTAAAGGCGCCTTTGAAACCCGCAGCGGTAAATAGATTGGAAACCT
Organism: Bacillota bacterium; assembly: GCA_040756735.1. Classification (GTDB taxonomy): domain Bacteria; phylum Bacillota; class DSM-16504; order Desulfitibacterales; family Desulfitibacteraceae; genus JBFLYC01. Next base: position 124,562 of record JBFLYC010000003.1, read on the forward strand.
TGCCTGAATATCCGAATACCGGCAACCCATCAGTGGTATAGGGCGTTACCCCAGCCCACGCTCTAATAATATTTAGTTTTGCACATCCGGGAAAATACTCTAGAAATTTTTTTGCTGTGCTGCAGATTGCTTCATAATTGGTACTTGTATCATAATTAATACTTTTTTCTGATGCCTGGCCTATAATAATACTCCCATTTTTTTGCTGCATTACAGCAAGACCTACACGCATTGCACCAGTATCATTATCACTAAATATGCCGGCTAAAAAACCTCCTCCTACCACAGGACCTGAAAATAACTCCGACACAGGTTCAGTTACCATAGCAGTACCTTTATGGTAGCGTATTCCTATATCTAACCCTGCCATTTTCGCTACTTCGGCGCTCCAAGCCCCCGCAGCATTTATAAAAACCTTTGCTGTAATTTTACCCCTTGTCGTTTGGGCTGCAGTAATTCTTCCTCCTTCCATACAGAAGCTTTCTACTTTTGTCCGTGAAAATGTTAAAGCTCCAAGTTTTCTAGCTTTGTTCTGGTAAGCTAATGTAAGTTCTAAGGGGTCTAACCCTCCTTCCTCTTCACAAAATATTCCTCCCCATATGTTCTTGCCTTCTAACCCTGGAAGTTGTTCCTTGATCTCCTGCACGGAAAGCAAATGTACTCGCAGGCCGTTTTGTTTTTGAATAGAACAGATCTTCCTGGCTGCCAGCAGTTGACTTTCAGAATATAGAACTACAAAACCTCCCCTGGAAACATATCCAAAATCCTTATCTAATTCTCTGCTCAAATCTTTATAGATTTGCAGGGATTCCTTTGCCAGCTGTAATTGCAAAGGAGGTTCCCGATCCACCAGTGATATCTGACCAAGATTAGCCCCTGAGGCCCCCGAAACAAACTCCCCTTGTTCCACCTGCACAACTTTCAACCCATATTTGGTCAAACAGTATGTTATGGCAGACCCAATTATTCCCCCTCCGATAACAACGATTTCTGTCTTATTAGGGAACATGGAACACCTTCTTTCCAAATAGCTTGTCAAACAACTTTACGGCTTGCCTGCAGCTGCTTAGTAAATACCGTTTTTGCGAAGCATGCTCATATCAATAACATTAGGATTAAAATATATCTCAGCATAACATACAATTTCATCAAAGAGATTATAATACATTTCCTCCCAAAACATAATGGAGGTACCATTATCAATACCAAATATATCCGACAGGGGGGGCAAACAGTTCTTGGACTTGAGCCAAACTATGGTATGAGTTATTTCCTCATCAGCGTATTTTTTAAGAAAAGTGAAAATATCTTTTTCCATTTCAATGGAAGGGACCACTTTTAATTTTGCCCTGGATATGTAGAGATGACAGTGAATAGCAGGCTGTTCATCTGCCTGATAGGTGCATTGAAAGAAAAAAAGTTCATCCTCAGGGTTTAACCCTAACTTTCTTGCCATCTCCACAGAAGCATGGAGTCCAAAACTCTCAGGGTTTATTATGGACTTTACACGATAACCGGCCTCCTCAATAAGATCCAAAAACTCCCTGGTTTGATCAATTCGCATTTTTGTGTTTAAAGCGCTGTAATGGACAAAATTGCCAAGGCCGTGTTTTTTGCTGATTAACCCCTCATTGGTTAATGAAGCCAGTACCTCCCGGATTGTAGTACGGCTTACCTGTAATTTATGAGCTAGTTCTTCTTCTGATAGGAGTTGGTTTTCCCTGGTCACCACTTCTCTTTCTTTTATCAGCTTAAGAAGATTCTGTCTAGTTTGTATAAACAGTGAACTCCTCATTCTTGACCTCCAGTACCCCTTATTCTTTAATCCTCACTCTTCACTTTTCACTCTTCACTCTTCACTCTTCACTCTTCATACGTCTGAGGAGTGTGGTTAATTAAAGTATATTGGCTCTTTCTTAATTTTACTAGTCCTATTTTTAAAACTATTTAAAATATTAATAATGATTCTAGTGCAAAAACCCTAAAGACCAATAGAAATTAACACATTTTCCCCTTAAATTTAAGACATGCTAACAGAAAAACGTTGAAATATGCTATAATTAGAAGTAATAATGAGTTATTGCTATTTAGAACAGATTGAATCATCTATGATAACCTGTAATAATAAAAAACCTGCTCATTCTTGAAACAGGTTTTTAATTTTTGCATTGACCCTACCTTATTATTCCTGCCTGGGATGTTTCAGAAATCTTTCTGAAAAGAAAACCCTGATTTTTTATTGCTGGAATAATCATATCAAGAATTTTTGGAACCCACTGAACATGGTCATGCAAAACAATTACCCCATTATCCATTATTCCATCCAAAATTCTTTGGGCAACCGCACCGGCATCCGGTCCCAACCAATCTTTAACGCTGTAGCTCCAAAGTACGATATGATAGCCCCTGCTTAGAATCAATTTTTCACTCTCAGGGGTTAAAATTCCAGAAGGAGGACGAAAAAACTTTGGAGTGAAACCAAAGGTTTTTACCATTACGGACTCTGCTTTAACAACTTCTTCCAGACATGCATCTAACGAGATTTCATCAAAGTTCGGATGCGAATAAGAATGATTACCCACATCATGGTTATGAGTTAACACAGCTAAAGCACACTGGGGATCATTTTCTATGCGGCGCCCCTCCATGAAAAATGTTGCCTTCACACCATGTTTTTCTAGCGCCTCTAGGATTTCATAGGTGTTAGGCGCGTGAGGCGCCCCATCAAATGTAAGATAAAAAGATTTTTCAAACTTGTTCAATCTAATCCACCTTTTCTATTTCACATAGGGTTTGCCAACTGCAGCAGGACATCTCACCTTGCCTACCACGCCGGCAAGTGCTAACATGGTCAAGATATAAGGGGTCATTAATGCTATTTGATAGGGAATCTTTACCCCTATTATCTGCATTTGCATCTGCAAAGCATCAGCAGCTCCAAATAATAAACAGGCCCCAAATACACCCCAAGGCTTCCATTTTCCGAAGATTATCGCTGCTAAAGCTATCCATCCACGTCCTTCGACCATATTTTCTAAAAACCTGCTTACTTGTGTAAGTGTTAAGAAAGCGCCGCCCGTAGCAGCAAACATTCCACTAACTATAGTAGCTGCATACCGCATCTTAAATACATTTATTCCCACAGTATCAGCTGCCCTGGGATTTTCTCCCACAGAACGCAAGCTTAAACCCATGGTTGTCTTATTTAAAAACCAGGCGGTTAAAACCACCAAAATAATGCCAAAATAAACCATAATATTGTGGTGGAAAAAAACTTCCCCCACCAAAGGCAGAGAACTAAATACTGGTATTTTTAGGTTGGTAAACATGGGGGCTACTGCTGCCGACCCGCTGGTCTTATCAATTAACCGATAGAAGTATCCTGTCAGACCTAAGTAGAAGATATTTATACCCAGTCCAACCACCAGCTGACTGACTCCCAAAGTAACAGAAGTAAAGGCTAAAAGCAATCCGGTTAAACCGCCGGCTATAACAGCAAATAACAAACCAATCCATGGGCTGCCGCTAATCATTGAACCATAATACCCAAAAAAAGCTCCTGCCAACATCATGCCTTCCAACGCAAAGTTAAAAATACCGGCTCTTTCAGAAATTACTCCTCCTAATGCTGTGAAGAGTAAGGGCATTGCTAACCTAATTGACATTGCCATCCAGGTGATCAGAGTTATCATTTGAAAACCGTCCAAATTAAGCCCTCCCCCCAACTACAGCAGATGACAGCTTTGTTGTTAGATAAGAACTAGCTATAACTAGAATAATTATCAACCCCTGAATAACCCACACCAAGGGAAGCGGAACGCCCATCCCCCGCTGCATGGCTCCTGCACCTACTCTCAATACTGCGAAAAGAAACGATGTGATTACTATCCCCCATGGATTATGCCTCCCCATTACCGCTGCCCCAATGGCATCAAAAGCATACCCCGGGGAGAAGCCATGCATCAGTCTATGTTGGGAGCCCATAAGTTCAACAGCTCCACCCAAACCAGCCAATCCGCCAGACATAATTACTGCGAGGGTTGTACCTGAAACCACACTCATTCCAGCATAGGCTGCCGCATTGGGGTTGCTTCCAATAGTCCTAATCTGAAAACCATAAGGAGTACGCCAGATTAAATAGTACATGGCGAAAGCAGCAAAGAAAGATATATCTTTTAGGACTTGTTTACCACTAATGTTTGACCAAGAAATATTTTCAAGCCTTAGAGCTTCCATGCCTGGATTAAAATGGCCTTTTTTTATGCTAAAAGAAACTTCCCTGCCGACCATCAACCTGGATAGTTCTTGAGGGTTCGTTTCATGTTTATTAACAGTTTTATAGAATATTCATCAGCGTCGATTTGCCTGCACCATTTTCACCAAGTAGAGCATGTATTTCTCCTTTGTATATATCCAGGTTGATGGAGTCGTTAGCCACAACACCCGGAAATACCTTAGTAACATCTTTGAAAGTCAGATAAACCTCACCAGACATACTTGCACCTCTTCCCATAGTGTTTATCGATGCCTAAATTTATCAAGTTTTTGTTCAAGCTCGGATGGCCCAGACAAGCCTGCCAAAACGCTTGGCTCTATGCCTGCAGCTTGGGTTAATCCTAATTTAAGCAGCTTGGCTATTATAGCTGTTCTTCTACCAATTACACGAACGGTGTCCATGCCAATAGTATCCTCTTTGGCTCCAATTTCCTTCTTGTCATTGGACCAAATAGACCCGCCATTATATGCAAATATCCCCCCACTAACAACAACCATCCCACTGCAGAAAAAAAAATTATTCAGGCACTCCAGCGTAGTTTCCTGGCCACCATTACGCATTCCTCCCACAGCTATAGCGCCGCCGACCTTTACAGCCCAACCTCCGCTTCCTATGTATCTACCCAATGGTCTTAAACGATTAAGGAAAGCTTGCATCAATGAACTGGGGCTCATATGATATACAGGGGAGCCCAAAACAATACCATCAGCTTTCAAAATGTAATCATAATAGCCAGACATATCATCTTCAAAAACAGGGCAAATGTCCAGTTTTTCGTGCAAACAACGGTTGCAATGAATACAGTGGTTTATTTTGTTCCCTCTTAAATCAATAAAGTGAGTACTTATACCTAATATCTCAGAAGCTGACCTTAAGGCTTCCTGTACACAATATTGAGTAGCCCCTTTTCTTGGGCTGCCGCTAACCCCTACTATGTTAACCTGCATAAATTTCTCCTTTCTTTACAGCAACTTCATTTAAAATGTCATACTCTCTCACACTTCACAATGCTTGCGCAGCATACTGGTTTGAATAATCTCCGGGTTGAAATAGCTTTCGGAGTAGCAAATTATCTCATCAAAAAGGTTGTAATATATTTGCTGCCAGGAAAGCAGAGCAGTCCCTGGCTCTAGATTAAAAAGCTTCGATAGTGCTTCATTGCTATTTATTGGGTGAAAACTTACTATCGTATGAGTTACTTCTTCATCGCAGTATTTTTTCAAAAATTTATATATTGTTTTTTCTGTCTGCTTGGCCGGCAAAACCTTTAACTTGTGCTGCGGCACATATATGTGACAGTGAATCGATGGTCTAGAGCTAGCATAAAAAATACATTCAAAATAAAATAAACTATCTCCGGGTTCTAAGCCTAGCCTCACAGCTGTATCATCTGAAACTCTACGCTGCCCAAAGCTGGATAAATCCACCTCGGAAGACGCTTCATATCCTCCTAACTCTATCAGCTCAGCAAAATCTCTTGCTTTATCAATACGCATAGCTCTTTCAATAGCGCTGAAATGTACAAAATTACCTAAGCCATGCTTCTTACTAATAACTCCCTCTATATCTAGGGAAGACAGCACGTCTCTTGTAGTAGTACGGCTTATTCTCAATTTTTCTGATAACACATCCTCTGGTGCGAGTTGGTTTCCCCTGGTAAGCGCTTCTCTATTGTTGATCATATTTAGCAACTTTTGCTTGGTCTGTACAAACAGTGAACTTCTCATCTAATTAACACCTTCCATTCAAGGCTATTACTTCATACTTCATACGTATTACCATTATAATGTTTGGACAGGAAATACTACACTTTTTATGGATAAATATAGATAATTTTCTTTTATTCCCGAACAACTGTTCTCTTTTCTCCTTAAATGTGATATAATGGAAATATCATAAAAAGCAGGCCAGGAGGTGAAACAAGTGATTCAAAAAGAGCTAGAACCCCTATTTGTCCGTTCCCTACTTTACTGTTTTTTCTTTTTTTGATAGGATGTAAATAAAGAATCCCTTGTTTTTGGAATTCATCAAATCATTGAGAATAAAAAGGCAAATGAATAATAGAAAGGATATTATATGATGGAAGATAAAAATGTTTATAAGCTGATGGAAAAAATGTATAGTGAGTTTTCTAACAGGTTTGAAAACATTGATAAAAGATTTGAAAACATTGATAAAAGATTTGAAAACATTGATAAAAGATTTGAAAACATTGATAAAAGATTTGAACGCCTTGAATTAGGACAAAAAGAAATGCAGGAAGATATCAAAGAAATTAAACGCAAACTTAATAACGTATATGAACAAGTTGCTAATTTAACTGAGTTTAAAACTCAAACCCATGAGAAAACGGCAAAATTAATGAGTAAGGTTAACAAGCATGAGGTTGACATACAGCTGCTTAAAAAAATTGTTTGCAAATAATGGTTAAACATTGGCATTTGAACTAAATAATACTACGGGGGCTGACATTTTGTCAGCCCCTATATTTATTAAGATTGGATCTTCCACCCCTAGACATGACCAAATCAAATGGCTATCTCCCCTTTATCATCAACACCGACCATTATGGTGTCTCCCTGCTTGTATTTGCCTTCAAGGATTGCCATGGACAGCGGGTTTTCTACAAGTTTTTGTATTAACCGTTTCAAGGGTCTTGCTCCATAAACAGGGTCATAACCCTTTTCTGCCAGCAGAGACTTGGCCTCCTGAGGAAGCTCAAGCTTGTAACCCATCTTTTCTAAGCGGTCAGCCAGCTGTTTTGCCTGGATATCTACAATATCAATAATGTGTTCTTTAGCAAGCTGGTTGAAGATAACCACTTCATCTATCCTGTTGAGAAATTCCGGCCTGAAATGCCCCTTTAGCTCCTCGGTAACCTTTTCCTGCAGGTCATCTTTATCCTTGAGCCGGGTGAAATACTGGCTGCCCAGGTTTGAAGTCATAATGACCACGGTATTTCTGAAGTTTACCGTCTGCCCCTGGCCATCAGTGAGGCGTCCGTCGTCCAGAAGCTGCAGCAGGACATTGAAGACATCTCCGTGGGCCTTTTCAATCTCGTCAAAAAGAATAACTGAATAAGGCCTGCGTCTAACCGCTTCAGTAAGCTGCCCGCCCTGGTCATAACCAACATAACCTGGGGGCGCACCTATCAGCCTGGACACGGTATGTTTTTCCATGTACTCGCTCATGTCAAACCTGAGCATGGCCCTTTCATCATTGAACAGGAAATGGGCCAGGGCCTTGGCAAGCTCTGTCTTGCCCACACCGGTAGGTCCAAGGAAGATAAAGGAGCCTAAAGGTCTGTTGGGGTCAGATACTCCCGCCCTGGAACGCCTGATGGCATTGGCCACAACCTCCACGGCCTGATCCTGCCCCACCACCCTCTGCTTCAGGAGTTCCTCCATCTTCAGCAGCTTTTGCACTTCACCCTGGAGCATACGGCTTACAGGGATTCCGGTCCACTTTGAAACTATCTCAGCTATGTCTTCCTCGTCTACTTCCTCTTTCAACATCCTGGATGTTTGCTGCAGGTTCTTTAACTGCTTGTTGGCTTCCTCAAGGTCTTTTTCCAATCCTGGAAGCACGCCGTAACGAATCCTTGCAAGCTCATTAAGGTCCATCTCTCTTTCAGCCCTGGCCTCTGCTACCCTTGATGCATCAATTTCTTCTTTAACCCTGCGTATTTTATCTATGATTTCCTTCTCTTGATTCCAGTGGGCTTTTTTGGCCGACAGTTCTTTCTTGTAGTTGGCTATCTGGCTGTTGATGAGTTCAAGCTGCTCCTTGCTTCCTGGGTCTTTTTCCTTTTTAAGAGCCTCTGCCTGCACTTCAAGCTGCCTTAACTTGCGGACAATGGCATCAATATCCCCCGGCATGCTGTCGATTTCGATACGCAGTCTAGAAGCTGCCTCGTCAATGAGGTCAATGGCCTTATCAGGCAAAAACCTCTCAGTCAGGTAACGGTGGGACAAAGTAGCTGCAGCAATCAGAGCGCTGTCTTTTAAGCGCACACCGTGATGGACTTCATATTTTTCCTTTAAACCCCTGAGTATGCCGATAGTATCTTCGACACTTGGTTCACCCACATATACCTGCTGGAAACGTCTTTCCAGGGCTGCATCTTTCTCAATATGCTTCCGGTATTCATTGAGGGTGGTAGCCCCTATACACCTGAGTTCCCCCCTGGCTAAAGCGGGTTTCAACATGTTAGCTGCGTCAACAGCTCCTTCAGCAGCTCCTGCGCCAACAAGGGTATGGATTTCATCTATAAACATGACAATATTTCCATGGGCATCCTTTACTTCTTTAAGAACAGCCTTCAACCTGTCTTCAAACTCGCCCCTGTACTTTGCGCCAGCCACCATGACCCCAATATCTAAAGTAATTAACCTTTTGTCCTTCAAGGTTTCAGGCACAGTACCCTCAACCATGCGCTGCGCCAATCCTTCTACAATGGCGGTTTTGCCGACACCTGGCTGCCCGATTAAAACCGGATTGTTTTTGGTCCTCCTGGAAAGCACCTGGATAACCCTATTAATTTCTTCATCCCTGCCGATGACAGGGTCAAGTTTTCCCAGGCGGGCCTGCTCAGTTAAATCATGTCCGAACCTGAGCAGTGCTTCGTACTTGTTCTCCGGGTTAGGGTCAGTTACCCTTTGGCTGCCCCGGATACCCTGGAGGGCCTGCAGGATTTTATCTTTTGTGACCTTGTTCTGGTTAAGGAGACGGCCTGCCTCGCCCCCTGCCTTGCTTACTATTCCTAAAAGAAGGTGCTCTGTGCTTAAGTATTCATCTTTCATGTTGACTGCTTCTTTCCATGCTTCATCAAGGACCTGACGGAAGGCCTGACTTGCATAGACATCCATTGCACCCTGAACCTTTGGCTGCCTGTCAAGGTATCTGCGAAGATCACCTGCTAACTTGGAAGGACTTACTTCCAGACCTGCCAGGATCTTGCCTGCCACACCCTCAGGCTGCTCGAGCAAAGCTGCAAGCAGGTGTTCCGGCATAAGCTGCTGGTGCTGCATTTCTTCGGCCAAACTCTGGGCGCTTTGTATTGCTTCTTGCGCTTTAACTGTCAGTTTATCTAGTCTCATTTAATTTCACTCCTATCATAAACAGAAATTGGATGTTGGAAGTTGGAGGTATGAGTCAGGAAAAAACATTTGCTCTAACTATAACAGAGTTTAAAAGTTAGAAGTGGAAATTTGGATTTAGAGCAAATCTTTTCTTGGATTAAAATTATTTAAATCCCGAAGTTTCTTGTATAACTCTTTTTCCTGGTCACTCATATCAGGGGGAAGAACAATCTGCAGGGCAACCAGCAGGTTCCCCTTTTGCTGCCCGGTACCAAGGCCCAGATTCTTTAGTCGCAAGACTTTTCCGGAACTGGTCCCGGGAGGAACTGATATACTTACAGGCCCTGTGGGAGTTGGAATTTGAATTTTCGCTCCCAGTACGGCTTCACTGGGCGAAATGGGTACTGTTATGCTTACATCTTTGCCCTCAACTTTATACAGCAAGTGCTGTTTCATCTTCACCATCAGGTAAAGGTCCCCCGGCTTTCCCCCGTTATAACCGGGCTCTCCCTTGCCTGCCACTCTTATTTTTTGGCCTTCTTTAACACCAGGAGGAATTTTGACCTTAATGTTGCTCCCATGTACATTAACCTGGGCCTCCACCCCTTTGACAGCTTCTTCCACAGACAGCTCAATCTCTGCAACATAATCCTCCCCGTGCGCGGCAGCGTTCCTTCGGTCAAACCCGGAAAAGTTCTTACCGCCCATATCAAATCCACCAAAGAAAGCATTAAAAAAGTCGCTGAAGTCAGCGCCATGCACACCATCACCATAAAACTCATATGTGGTCCTGCCGCCGCCTGGACTAAAGCCGTAAAAACTTGTGCCTGCCTTCTGCCAGTTGTCTCCGGGCCTAAATTTATCCCAGTTTGAGCCTAATTCATCATATTTCTTTCTTTTTTCTTCATCTCCTAATACTTCATAAGCTTCGGCAATTTCCTTGAATTTGGCTTCAGCAGCCTTGTCCCCGCTCCTTTTATCAGGATGGTATTCTTTAACCAGTTTACGATAGGCGTTTTTAATCTCCTTGGCTGAAGCCTTTTTATCCACACCGAGAGTCTTGTAATAGTCTTTATATTCCATAGTCTCACCTCCATATCTGTTGAGTCATCTAATCCTCCCATTCACCTAATCTCGCCATTAACTTTAAAATGATTTTGACCCCTGCTAAATTCACGCCTTTTTCCTGGGTTAAAAACCTGATATATCTAACTTTTTCCACATCCCTGCGGCAGTAAAGACGAATATTGCCTTCTGTGCGCTGCGGAAAGATCAGCCCTTCATCTTCATAGATTCTTAAAGTTCGCGGGTGTACTTCTGCCAACTTGGCAGCCACACTTATAAAATATACTCCTTCCCTATCATCTTTACTCACAAGCATCACCTCGGATCTGGTTACTAGCAGGCAAGCATACCAATAAAGAGAACAGACCTTCTTCTTGCCTCTTGCCTCTTGCCTCTTGCCTCTTGCCTCTTGCCTCTTGCCTCTTGCCTCTTGCCTCTTGAAGAGGAATGTCCATCAAATTAGTAATAATTACTATTATGCTATTATCTAAAATATAAACCTTGACATTATTATTGTCAAGTTTTTTATCATTTATACTGTTAAGCTTAAATAAGGTCAGGGGACACACCTCCCTTAGCGCGTAAACTCTTGGTTTGGAGGAATGTCCCCAACGTAGGTCAGGGGACACACCTCCCTTAGCGCGTAAACTCTTGGTTTGGAGGAATGTCCCCAACTTAGGTCAGGGGACACACCTCTTCAACAGGATACACGGTGCATGAGACATGTAACAGGAAACAGGAATTGTTCATGCCTCTTGCTTCATGTCTCTTGCTTCTTGAATTGAGGAATGTCCCCAACGTAGGTCAGGGGACACACCTCTTCAACAGGATGCACGGTGCATGAGACATGTAACAGGAAACAGGAAACAGGAATTGTTCATGCCTCTTGCTTCATGTTTCTTGCTTCTTGAATTGATGAATATCCCCCAACAAAAAAGCGATCCATCCCCACCCAGGGCTTTCAGCCTTAGATTAAGGGGACTTCACGCCCATTTTTTAGTAATTCGGAATTCATAATTTTCATAGGGAGTCATTTTAAACTACTATAAAGCTAACTCTCCACCATCTTATTTTTCTATCACATAGATTTATCCTGCTTCTTAGTTTGCAGCAATTTTTCATACCAGATGCTGTGACGATGCTTGACATATTCCAGATCTACCTTTCCTGTAAACATGCCCCTTATCAATGGCCTGTTGGCTTTAAAGATAAAGGCTGCCAGGTGTGCAGCAATTCCAAAGAGCAGCAAAAAGGTGGCAATGTTGTGTAAAGCGGTAACCCAGGTCACGAAAGTGTAATTGACATCAACAAGGGAAAAATTTTTATATACCTTGATGATCCCTGTAATTATCAAGACAAGCAGGTTCAGGGCAATAAACAGGTAGGCCAGCCTTTGCTCTGCCAGGTATTTATCCGAAGGGGGTTCCTTGCCCATGCCAAGCATGGCTTTAATAATTAAAAGAGATTCCTTGACGTCACCTTTTCTAGGCATAATATCAAACTGTTTAAGACTTACATGAAAAACTATATGGTAAACCACAGCAGCTATTAAAACAAGGGCTGCCGCATAATGAATCTGGCTGTTGATTACAAAGTTATCAGCCCAGGCAAATCCCGGTACATTCACAAGACCGTAACGCCTGTATATAGGCATCTGGCCAAAACCTGAAAAGAAAAGCAAAAATGTCGAAAGGGCCACTGTCCAGTGAACAATTATCACAGAAAGAGAATGTCTTTTAACCTTTTTTTCCTTTTCAATAATTCGCTCGGCCATTATTCTTCCCCCTTCATGGTTTTATAGGAAGCAATGCCTGCTGCAACAAGGCCCGCCACAGGTGCTACCAGCATTGCTTTACCCATACCGTTTAGTGTCTCCAGGGGGTTTTGCGCGTCATGCATGCGCGGTCCGTTCCCCTGTTCCTTGAGCTTGCTGTCAATGTCTTTAAATGATACCGGCGATACATAGAAGGTGGAAGTACCGCCATTTTCCTTGTCCCCATAAACATAACCTTGAATAGTCTCAGCAAGGCTGCGGGCAAATGCTTTCATTTCTGCTTTTGGTCCAAAAGAAATTGCTCCTTTAGGACAGCTGCTTACACAAGCAGGCTCTTTTCCCTGGGAAATAAGGTCCTGGCAGAAGTCGCATTTATACATGACTCCGCCGCCTGCTAGCTTTGGAGCAACCTTTAAGTAAATACCAACCCCAGCCTGACGCTGTGGTATTCCCCAGGGGCAAACTTCCTTGCACTTTGCTCCTCCCATGCAGAAATTGTGATCAATTAAAACAGAACCTTCTTTAGTCTTTTCCATCACTCCAAAAGGACACATCTTGGCACAAGGCGGATTATCACAGTGCATGCATCTTCTAGGTATGGACAAATTGTAAGTTCGCCCGTTTTTCTGTACTGAGACCTCCTGCACAAAGGTCCAGTTATAGGGGGTCAACCTGTTTGTCAGGTCACGCTTCCCGCTCCAGTCCTCATGCTTTTTTTGCGGCCAATAATCAGGAATATCTTCAATGGGTTCAGGATATCTATCCTGATTTTTTAACTTACAGGCAGCAACACACTGTGGTTCTGCCAAACCCTTACAACCGTCACACCTGGTTAAATCATATAGAGTTGCCAGCCCCTCACCAGCTGCCGGGTTTTCAGCCAGGGTTTTTCGCTGACCTGCTCCAATTACAGCTCCCCCGGTAATTGCAGCGGCAACAGCAGTTCTTTTGAGAAAATCTCGCCTACTGATATTATCCATCAATATCTCCTCCTACTCCCTTTTGCTCATGCATGGTGCACATGCTTTTGTCCTGAGCAAATTCATACCTATATGCTACGATTATACTATATATGTTATTCGCTGTAAATAATGTTTTGGCGAAATAATGATTAATTTTATCCCATACCCAACCCTCTGAAGATAATTGGCAGTAAATAAAAGGATAACTGGAGCAGCTCCAATCAGCTCCAATTATCCTTTTGCATATAACAATATCTATAGTACTTTAAAAAATATTATTTACAATGGTTAGCAGTTAATTCTGCAGTTGATAGAGTTTGTAGTACAGGCCCCTTAAACGCAGGAGTTCCTGATGGTTTCCTTCTTCCACTATTCTCCCCTTGTGAAAGACCAGGATCCTGTCGGCATGCTGTACCGTGGAGAGACGATGAGCTACGATTATGGTAGTATGTTCAGAACTAATCTTCTCCACTGCGTCCAGCACAAATGCTTCCGATTCGGAGTCGATGTTGGCCGTAGCCTCATCTAAAACTAAAATTTTGGGGTTAAAAGCTAACGCTCTTGCCAGGGAGATAAGCTGCCTCTGACCGGTAGAAAGGGTAATACCCCTTTCCTTCACCTGATGGTGATAACCGTCTGGAAACTTTTTCACAAAGTCCTCTACATTGGCATAGCGGGCAGCCTGCAGGGCCCTCTCTTCACTTACCCTGTCCGAATCAAGGTGAATATTGGCAAGGATATCTCCAGAAAACAGGAACACATCCTGCATCACAGGAGCCACACTGCTGCGCAGGTAATCCTGTCTTAACTTCTTCACAGGCACGCCGTCAATGAGTATTTCACCCCTTTGTACATCATAGAGGCGGTTAAGCAGGCTGACCACCGTGGTTTTGCCCGAGCCTGTAGGGCCAACCAGGGCAACCTTCTCCCCCGGTTTTATATGAAAGCTTACATCTTTTAAGACCCATTCACCTTCATTATAAGCAAACCACACATTTCTAAACTCTATCTGTCCATGAACTTGAGGAGGCTCAACCGGTTCCTCAGGATCGCTGACAGTCTCTTTTTCGTCAAGGAGCATAAAAATTCTTTCCGAAGAAACCACAGCGCTCTGCAGCATGGTGTATTTCTGTGTCATCTCATTTATAGGATGAAAAAGCCTCTCAGTATAATTAATAAAGGCATATAAGACCCCAAGCTGCACGGTCTCGTTTAAAACACTCCTCCCGCCAAACCAGAGCAAAAGCCCCAGAACAAAAAAGTAAATTAAATCCATGGACGGCCTGTATAAGGCATGGGCCTTAAGGGCTTTCATTTCTGCCTGGTAGTGTTCCCGGTTGATTGCATCAAACTCATTGAACTTATCTGCCTGCCTGTTAAACACCTGGACAAGCCTCATACCAGCAATATTCTCCTGAAGCGAAGAATTAAGGGCTGCCAGCTTTACCCTGGCCTGGCGAAAGGCTGCCTGGGCCATCTTCTTATACATTTGAGTTGCCAGCCAGATCAAGGGCAAAGAAACCAGGCTGATCATGGCCAGGCGAAGATTCATCTGCAGCATGACAATAATGATACCCGCAATCAGCATTACATCCTTGATGAGCCCTATGAGGACTTCAGTAAACATCTCGTTTAAATTGGCAGTATCGTTGGCCACCCTGGTCACCAGTCTTCCAACCGGGTTTTTATCAAAAAAGGCAATGGAAAGCTTCTGAAGGTGGCTGAAGACTTCTTCCCTAATATCATACACTATCCTCTGGCTGGCAAAGTTTAACACATAGTTTTGCAGGTAATTGGCTGCAAAACCTAAAGTAATGACTAATAAATATACTCCGGCCAGGTATAGTACGCTCAGGTAGCTGCGGTCACCCAGAATATGATCATCTATGGCAATTTTAATGATATATGGCCTGGCCAACACTGCTCCTGTTACTATAATTAAAAGTACAAAAGCAAATAGGACCAGCCCTAAATAGGGCCTTGCATATTTCAGCAGTCTTTTTACCAGCTGCCAGTCATAGATTTTTCCGGAAACCGTCTCTTCAGATACTCTTCTCTTCACGAACTTCATGAATCAAAATCACCTTCCAGTCCAGGAGGGAGTTGTCTACCCTTCGCCTTCTAACAGCTGCAAATGATACATCCTATAGTACAAGCCGCCGCTATCTGCCAGGAGTTCCTCATGGGTACCCTGCTGGATAATCACGCCGTCATCAAGGACCACAATCTTGTGGGCATACTTCACTGCAGAAATCCTGTGGGAAATAATTATAGTTGTCCTGTCTTTACGATACTCGTCAAGGAAACTTAAAATGGCTTCTTCTGTGGCTGTATCCACGGCAGACAAACTGTCATCCAGGATAAGAATCGAGGGATCCATGAGAAGAGCCCTGGCCAGGGCCAACCGCTGTTTTTGCCCACCCGACAGGGTAATGCCCCTTTCGCCCACAAGGGTTTCAAAGCCATCCGGAAAACTCATGATATCTTCATAGACAGAAGCCAATTTGCTTACAGCAATAATCTCATCCATGGAAGCTTTAGGTTTGCCCAGGGCTATATTTTCCTTGATAGTAATGGAAAACAGGAAACTATCCTGGGGAACATATCCGATGGAATTTCTTAACACCTGCAGGGGATATCTTGTTATCTCAATACCGTCAATAAACAAGCTTTTGGGTTTAGCTTCATAAAGCCTGAGCAGCAGATCAGTCAAGGTAGATTTGCCGCTTCCTGTCCTTCCAAAAATAGCCGCAGTTTCACCACTGTTTATGGTTAAATTAAAACCCTTCAGCACCGGATCAAAACCCTGGTATGCAAAGCTTAGATTTTTAAACTCAATCCTACCCTGAATCTGCTTCAGGGAATGGTCTGTCTCAGGACCATCTAACACTTCCGGTTCCTGGACCAGCAGCTCATTTATGCGGGCCATGGATGCAGTACCCCTCTGCAGTAGGTTGATGACATATCCTACAGCCATCATGGGCCAGGTAAGCAGCATTAAATACCCGTTAAAGGCTATAAAATCACCTATGGAAATAACCTCATTGATCACCAGATATCCGCCATATCCCAGGGCAATTAAAAAACTGACACTGGCCAGGTACTGAACAAGGGGGTACAAAAGGCCGGATACTTTAACTAAATGCATGTTGGTATCAACAATTCCCTGGCTTCTGACATTAAACTTTTGAAGCTGGGAGTTTTCCAACACAAAGCTTTTAATCACCCTGATGGCAGAGATGTTTTCCTGTACCAGATCTGTCAAAGAAGCAAAAGCAGCCTGGACTTGTTTGAACCTGGCATGGATAACCGTGTTGAACCTTGCAACTCCCAGGGCTATTAAGGGCAATGGGATTAATGCCGCAGCCGTCAGCCTGGGATCAATGGTCGTAACCATGACCCCCACAGCCAAACCCGTAATAATCACTGCATCAGACACCATGACCACTCCACCTGCAAAGGCCATCCTGACGGCAATGACATCATTGGTAGCTAAAGCCATCAAATCTCCTGTCTTCTGATTGTCGTAAAACTTTGGGTCAAGTCTTTGAAAATGGGCAAAAAGCATGTTGCGCAGGTAATATTCCAGCTTGCGGGCCGCACCTACCACATACATTCTCCAAAAATACCGCGATACGGCCAAAAGCAAGGCTATGAGAACAATAATAAAAATATATATTGCCAAATCCCCCGCTAAACCAGGATTGGCAATAAAATCTACAATAATTCCTAATATTTTCGGCATGGTTACCTGCAGGATGTTGGTGATGATCAGCCACACAATACCAAAAAAGTAAGCTAATCTATTTTCAAGAAAAAAATCTTTTAAAGCAAGAAAGTGCTTCATGGTGCAAAATTTCCCTTCGCTCGAATAATTAAGCCTATTAATATTGTAGCTGACTTAAGCCCTTTAGAAAAGGAATAAAAAAACCCCTCAACATTCCATTAAAAAAGGAATCAAAATTGTGAGGAAGTTTAAACATCTTATTGTTCTTGAGTTATCTCAGCAAGGACATGCGGCTGCTCATATATCAGGTTGCCGATTACCAGGGTGTCAGCATAGGGCTTCATGAGCGACATTTCCCTGGGGCTTCTGATACCACCCCCGTAAATAAGGGCGGCTTTTTTACGCTGGGCGGCAAGTGCAGCCACAAGGGCTTTGTCGCCAAAGGTTCCGCTGTACTCAATATAAAATACCGGCAGGTTGAAAACATGTTCTGCCAAGGCAAGGTATGCCTTCGCGTCAGAGATTGTAGGAGTAACTGCCCTGGTTTTTTGGGCTGCTGCCGCTTTAGGGTTGCAGATCAAGTACCCAACAGGAATAATCTTTTCCCATGGTATCAAGTCGCCATATAGTTTAATAGCATGGAGGTGGGCATCTTTAATCCACCACATTTCACCGGAATTTAAAACCACCGGCAGCATGTAAGTATTTGCTTCCGGCAAGATTGCATCGTGCTCGGTGAGCTCCTGTATCACTGCCCCCTTAAAGCCTCGCTCCCTTATCTCTTTGAATAAACTTAAAGAGTTGGCTGCAGTGATATTCTGCGTACCTCCTATGATTAACGCTTCATTACTGTCTTTTATTACATGTTCCCAAGCAGGGTCAGGTACAACCTTGTCAGGATCAAGTTTAAAAATTACCCCACAGTTTAGCAGCAAATCCCGCAACATTTTCCCTCCCAAACTTAGATCCATGCTTAACCTTCATTTAAAACTTCATATAACATTAATTGGCTTAAACTCATTTCTATTTTATATTTTCATTCTTTACTTTTTCAAGCCAATTCACGATAAAACTAAGGATTTCTGCACTCTGCGGTTCATTGTGCAGTTCATGGTACAGCCCATCCCACAGCTTAAAGTGCAGACCCTGGCTGCTTTTTCAGCAAACTTCCTGCTCGCTTTCGGACAGGTAATACGATCCTCGCTGCCGTGCATGAGCAGTAAGGGCAGGGGAATCTTCTCACTCTAACAGAATTTATATTTTAACCAAGTTTTGAAGTATTTCAAGTAGTTTATTTTAGCAGTAATTTTTTGAAAAAAGTAGAATTTTTCATAAAAATAAGCAGGAATTTGAAATTTAATGTAGAAATACGTAGAAATACAGTGAAACGTAAAGTGAAAAACAACAAAATATCATGGAAAGGATTCATATCCTGACCGACAAAGGCAAACTTATCGAAAGGTAAGGACGCAAAACCATGGGTCTAAGGTTCAAGTGAAACTATGATTGCCAGGCTGCCGAAGACAGGAATTTTGTTTTTTATCAGGAAAACCATACCAAGTATAGCCTCCCATACACTCATTGTAAGAAGGATGCCCTGGAAGGACTAATTACCAACGTAAGAGTATTTCAAGACCAAACTAAAGTAGCACTTTTTGTAGCGCCAGCCAGGGCGTCCGGCATCCCAGGCTGATAAACGGCTATGCTTGCTCATTAGTCATCTAGGAAATTTGTAACTCAAGCCTCGTAACAAGTTCTTTCCCTATGGAATTACAGGAACTAAGCTAACCCTTCAAAACTTAAGCTCTACCCTACTTAAACCATATGGACAGAATAGATCTGATGAAGCCCCTCAGGTTAACCACCAAGGTCACAGCAGGAAACCATTGCAAGTACAAAGTTGAAAGTGCAAAATTGAAAATACACAATCACAAATGGGAAGAACTTGTCTACGCACAGAGATGACATCCGAAGGGATGTCATCTCTGTTTTTTAAGGGAGTTTAGTATGTCCTCTAGTATTCATTTACTTTTTCATAACTGCCATTGTCTTTAAACATTGCAAAGCTTTGATTATTTGACCTCATTTGAGAGTCAAAAGAAGTATCAAGGATCATCCATTTGCCTGTACTCTCTATAAAAACCTCGTTCCATGCATGATATCCTTGAATCTTATCTCCATACCCTTTTACCAGCTTTGCAGGAATTCCCACACTTCTGCACATGGATGCAAACAAGGCGCTGAAATCATAACAAATTCCCTTTTGGCTTTCCAATGTGCTGTTAATATCAGGCAGGTAATCATAGTCAAGGTTATTTATCTTGTCATGGTCATAGCTGTAATTATTGACAATATATTCATAAATTACTTTAACTTTGTCTTCATCATTTTGAATACCTTCTGTAAGTTTCTTTGCTTTTTGAACCGCCTGATCATTTTTATCCCACTTTATCATCTGTACTGACTGAAGATATACATCTTTAGAATTATGCATTTTGACTGTGAGTGTTTTTGTTGCTACGGCACGGTATTGATTGCCATTGACATTTTCTAGCACAGTAACAGTATAGGCGCCATCCCCCATTTGCAGCGGGAATACTTCGGAACCAATTCCTTTTCCAAGGTTATAAGTATACTTGGCTTCCCCTTTTTGGATTATTACTTTAAGCTTTTTATTGTTAACATTTTCATAATGGATGGTGACAGTACCCTGGTTAACATTATCTGTATCAATTGTATAAGCTGTTACAGCGCCAACTGCAATTGAAGAAAAGATTAGCGAGAGGAGTACAATTATGACAAAAGCTCTATAAATCCGGTTTTTGTGCATATCCTTACCTCCCAGAGATTTAACTTGGCGGCTCGACCATCATAGCCCTCAGGAGCTGTAGACTCGTAAGCTTTGCGTCCCTGCCTTTCGACAGGTTTGCCTTTTTCAAGTGCTCTGTTTGGTTTGGATCTGCACCATTTTACGTCTTACCAAACAATGCTCAAGCACTTGGATAATATTTAAAGGTTTATAATAAAAAAGTCTTTATTTGGGTTGTCCAAATAAAGACTTCTAACTTAGCAGATAATAATATGCTTGTCCTAACTGGCAACCCGACTGTCATAGCTTTTGCGGCCTTAGACTCGCGGCTTTGCGTCCCTGCCTTTCGACAGGTTTGCCTTTTTTCAGCTTTATGCAAGTACACACCTTGTACTTTTAGTTTAACAAAAATGATATAAAAGCATATGGACCTTAGGTCCTATGTTTATAGGACCTAAGTCCTAATTTACCTGTTTTGCCTGCACAATCAACCTATGTGTCGGATTTCTAATTGGTTCGCAGGTTACTAATGTCAGGATTTTTTCTTCTCTTCCAGTCCTCAATACTGATACGTCGTTAGGTTCAACTATAACGGTTTTGTAAACAAGGTAGGTATAATCACCCTGGTCGGTAGATATAACTATTTGATCATCTACCTCCATTTCATTAAGGCGGTTAAACAATCTTCCATAGGAGCGCCCCCTGTGCCCGGCCAAAACGGTATTGCCCTTTTCTCCTATTTTTGCAGAGTCCTCTAAATAAGAGATGCCTATCTTAAGATTAGTCTCATTCAATCCCTGGATTACAGGCACTCTTAAGTTAATTTTGCTGATTTTAAGGATGCCAAGTACCGGGCCTGTAGGGCTTAAAAAAGCAGTGTTTTCTTCCTCTTCTTCATCTTCTTCAGCCAGGATGATTTCAACCTCCGGCTGTTCTTCAACAATAGGAATGTTTTCCCATTCCTTAAAGAGCTTTTGCTGCCAGTACCATGTAAAGGCCTGTTCTAGCAATGGATAGCTGGCAACAAGCAAACCTATAATTATGATAAATACTGAGAATTTTTTCATGTGCTGCAACCTTCTCTATTATTAATACAGGCTGAGAGCGCAAGGCGCCCAGCCCATAGAGTTTTCAAGTCCGTTTTCTTCTTAAGGTAACCCCCAACATGACTATCAGAAGCCCTGCTCCATAGAAGTAGAATGGAGAAATCTCACCTGTATCAGGCATTTCTATAGGTCCAGCAGGAATTTCTTCATCAATGATTATCTCAATACCCGGTATTTCAGGAGGGGTTTCCTCATCAACCGGTGGTCCGGCGGGAATTTGTTCATCTGGAACTTCTCTAAAGGTTTCCCTTTCTGGACGTTCCCGCTCCGGAGTAGAACAGGTAGTAGTAAAGGTCCAGTTTACTTTCATGGAAGCCCCCTGGTAGTCATTTCCTGTCTTGCCTCCAGGTAAATTAACATAGAAATTTAAAATCTTTTCTGACCCGGCTGACATATTTCCGATTGAAATATTTTTTTTGTCTACTTCGCTAAACGTTTTGCCTGACAAACCTGTAATGTCATTGCCCCCATCCTTGATGGTCAACTCCATTACATCTGCTAATTTTCCATTACGATCTGGAGCAGACGTTTGTTTTATGACATTGGTCCTGATTGACAAGGTCAGCGGCACTGATCCGGTATTAGTAAGTTTAAGACTGGAATATTTAATGTCGCCAGGGTTTAGATTTCCTGTACCAACATCTTCTTTTTCGTCTGTGGCTTCAACAACTAAACCACAAACATTACCTTCAATAATAATTGCTCCTACCTTTGCCTCCCCAAAAGCTGCTGTGGGAACTGAAACAATTATAAAGCTGGCTGCAAACAGGATGACCAGCATTGTCTTGATTACCTTCAGTGTCATATACTCTACCCTCCTTTTCGGGTATTGATCCTATTGATCTAATTATAATAAATTTCTAAGCAATATACTAACGCATTAAGAATTCTTGTTAGGAAGGAGCACCCACCAAGCAGCACTCCTTCCTTAAAGACCAGTCAACTATTTTGAATATGCAAACGTCCCGCAATCTTGCCTTACAGTGTCTTAATTAACAACAATAGATGCACCTGTAACACTTCCGTTATGGTGATAATTAACAATCTCAAACCAGTCACTATCAACCGAAGCAAGGCCGCTTTCAAATGTTACATTAAATGTTTTTGTTACGGTAACTGATGGGTGTGAGCCGTAACCGACACCCCATTGCCCAAGCGTAATGCTAACTGTAACACTTACTGTTTCATTATAGCTTTCAAGTATATTATCATCTGTACCTATAGCTTGGATAGAACCAGTTACTTTACCTTGGGTTTTAGCGCCATAATATTGACCAACATGTCTTTTTTCTCCAGATACATTAATAATATTATATCTATCAAACACTGGAGTTGGTTCTTCAGCTTCAAAAACTGCAGTTACATTTACATTATAAGCTGGCATGGTAAAGCTTAACACATTACCGTTTACCTCTACATTCGGTAAGCTTCCATAATTATCCCAACCAACAAATACAAAGCCTTCAAAAGCAGTTGCTGTTAAAGTTACCGGCGCACCTTCTGCATAACTACTAAGACCTGATACGCTGCCGTTACCTTCTGCTATAATAGTAGCATCAACTATAAATTCATCAGGGTCTATTGGAGTTGATCCTCCAGTATAGCAGTCTCTATCTGTAAAAAATGAAGATACATCATATGTTGTTAAATTCCAGTCTGTACCCCATACTTCTACAGGTGCATTATTAGATGCTTGAACAGCATATACAGTACCATCTAAAATAAACTCTGCATTCTGGTATCTATTATCAGTTTCTGCGCCTTTGAATAGTATTGCTAAGCATAATTGAACAGATGCCGGGTCTAATGGTTCTGATGGGTTTTGAGCATTATAAGTTCCACGCACAGGACCAGCTTCATAGGACAACCAAATATCGTCACCATCTTGATACATTACCCAATCACTACCAGCTACTGGAGTATAAATAACATTATCTGTAGATAAATCATCCAAAACGCCTTCGCCAAACTCTGCTTCAATCTTAGCTATAAGAGCCTGATTAGTTGTTGCTATCCATTCTTTATCAAGTTTAACTCTTAATTGGGCTGCTTTTGTCCCTTCATTTGTAATTTCCCAGCAAACACCGTAACAATCACCTGGGTTAACATTGGTAAAAATCTTTCCAGGCACATCTCCTTCTGTAAGTAAGTCAGCATCTACAACTACAGTTCCAGCGACAAATTCTGCTGCAGGTACTACCGTATCATCTGTAAACCAAGCGCTTGTTGCTCCTGCAATTAGAGCTGCTGCTAATAAAATTAGTACTGCACTCAAAGCAATTTTTGTTTTCATTTTACTCTTACCTCCGATTTTTTAAAATAATTTTTAATAATCGGCGGCCAGGCTACCATTCTATTTTAAGAAAGGCCCTATAGCTTTGCGTCCCTGCCTTTCGACAGGTTTGCCTTTTTCAACTCCCACACTTTAGTACCTTTCGATACTACCCCAAGTTACAACTGCTTCACTATGTACACTACCTACCACCTTTCATGCTATCTGTTTGGCTATCACATCCCTTCAATATTTCAGAAATTTATAGCTAACCCCTTGTAATTGATTATGGAGTTTAAGCACTATTCACTACATGTATAGCCCCACACACTAACTATGGCATTATTTGATGCTTGCACCGCTTCAGCTTCGAAATATACACTATATTCCCCTGACCAGGATCCACCTATTTCACAGAAACTCATTTCAAAGTCAACGGTTTGGTTTGCTGCAACAGGACTGCAGAAATAGTAGTATCCATCGCTGCCCTCAGTCCACCCACTGACTGTAGTTACAATTTCCGGTTCAACATCAGTATAGTCTGTACTGCCGCCTGTACAAGATTTTACATCTGCTTTTGCAGCTATATAAATTTCGTCATATGAAGGTAGAGGAATAGTATACGCATCCATTTGAACATTGTTTAAGGACTCATGTTTATACGGACCAAGACCTTGCGCAGAATTAGATTCCGGCGCTGTTGCTCCTACATACACATGTGTTTTTGTCATTCTCCAATTGCCCATGGTCATGTATTTTACACATAAATTTTCAGTATCATTCCATACATAAACTGTGCCGGTATTTTCATAGTTAGATCCTGCTCCAAGCTTTAATGAAAATGGAGCATCTACCGTATAACCCTTATTATAAATGTTGTATCTTGCATTACCCCCGCCAAATCTTGGGCTAATATCGCTTTGCTGATCTTTATCAACAATACTATAATCCACCGCCCAGGCAGTATCACCACCTGTACATACCAACTCACCGCCACCGTTTCCTTGTAGTTCATGGTTAATTTTTGCCCGCAGCTTTACTGCTTTGGTACCAGTATTGGTAATGGTCCATTTGACAGTGCCGCAGTTTTCCTCTTCATCAAAACTTTGAACAATGTCTCCTCCAGCAATCTCAACTGTGCCAATTACAAATTGGGCTGGGGTACCAGCAGATGTTTTGTCGGTGAAGTAAGCCATACCTGCCCCTCCTATGAGAAACCCCAGGAGAACTAGCAGCAGAAAACTGGTTAAAATGTGTTTTCTCATATTCATTCATCCTTCCTTACAGCTTTGTCTGGCCTTTAAGCTGTCTTTGGATTCTACACCTCATTTTCTAATTTCTCTTCAGATCTTTTTTCTTTATTCATCTTCATGATATTTATGTATAGCTTTCTAATTTCAGATATTATAAGAAGAGCTGCGGGTATAATTACCAGAATTAACTGTCCCTGTTTTGTCTGTACAAAACTCATGACATATCCCATGTAAGGTATTGCTATGGCTACCTTGCCTACTAGGTTTGTGCCGGGTACTGGGCTTGGGTCATTCACTTCGTTTGCATCACCTTTGGTGATAAACTTAATGTCATTGGATGTACTATCATCAACCTCCACTACCCTGTGGCTGGTAAGCGACTGGTGTTCCCCAAAACCCCTGAAGGTAATTATATCTCCTTCTTTTATCTGTTCGGGCTTCATTGGCTTAACAAATGCCAGGCTGCCGGTATCAAAGGCGGGAGCCATGCTGCCGCTTAAGACTATGTACATGCGATACCCTGCTATTGCTGGTGGACCTCCTGACACTTTTGTCTGTATCAGGAAGAACACCAGAAGAGCAACCATTAAGACCATTATTCCAAAAACCACATTCCCCACAATCTTTGTTATTCTTTTGAAATCCATGTTTGTTATGTTCTTGCTCTTTTCTATCTGCTCGTCAGTAAGCTTAATGCTCATTTAGATGCCTCCTTATTACTGACGTAATTTATAGGTATAGGCTTATTCATTTTATTCTTCATCCAGCTTTCGTTCAGGCTCTGGTTCAGGTTCAGGTTCTGGTTCTGGTTCAGGTTCAGGTTCAGGTTCTGGTTCTGGTTCAGGTTCAGGTTCAGGTTCAGGCTCAGGTTCTGGTTCAGGTTCAGGCTCTGGTTCTGGTTCAGGCTCTGGTTCTGGTTCAGGTTCTGGTTCAGGTTCTGGTTCAGGTTCAGGTTCAGGTTCAGGCTCTGGTTCAGGTTCAGGCTCTGGTTCTGGTTCAGGTTCAGGTTCTGGTTCAGGTTCTGGTTCTGGTTCTGGTTCAGGTTCTGGCTCTGGTTCTGGTTCAGGTTCTGGCTCTGGTTCAGGTTCTGGTTCTGGTTCAGGTTCTGGTTCCTCTTCCTCTTCTAATCTACCTATCTCTGGATCTAGAGCCTTGGCAATAAGTTCCACATCGAATGATCCTTCTACCTGCTCATCAGATTTTGACACTGCCATTATAGTTATTACGCCTTCTTCAGCTTCACTGGTAACGGTTAAAACGCCATTTTCATCTATGCTTACACCCTTGCCGCTTACCTTCCAGGTTACTTCTTCTCCTGGTATTTCATCTCCAAATTGATCTACAACTTTAAAGCTGAATTCAGCAGTTCTATCGGCATCTTTAAGTATTGTTACTTCATAAGGCCCTAATATGTTAATTGCCCTGGGCGCCAATACAGTAACTACTTCTACTTCTTTTTCATCTGTAAGAACATCATTTTCTTTAGCAAATGAAGCTATGATAGTAAATCTGCCACTGAAAACATTTTCGGGTACATATACATGGCCGTTCTCATCTATAGTAATTCCTTCTGCTGCACCTTCCAGTTCCCATTTAACATCTTTTACTTCATTTCCTAGCTGGTCTACAACCTTATACCTCCCTATGCCATCTCCACCTTTAAGCTCAATTTCATCAGGACCAGAGATTTCTATTGAAGTTATTACTACTACTTGCTCGAAATTAATTTTCACAGTATTATCTGCTGAAAAGAAAAATCTTTTTCCATTTCTCATGCCTTCTCCAGAAACTGTGAAAGTAGGGTATCCATCTCCAGGTTCTAGGTCTTCCAGCCATTTTTCAACGATATTCCAGTCGAATTCTATTTTCAAAACACCGTTTTCAATACTGGCAGACTCAGGAATGGCATATGCGCTGTTACCGTCATAAAATAATTGAATTGAAAGAATATCGATATCGCTTACGTCAAAGCCACAGCCTTCAGGAAATCTAATATATGCTATAATGGAGCCTATTTCATAATCTACCATTGCTGTTATAGAAGGGATAATATTCTGGATATTAAAAGTTGCTACCGGTGACTGCACTTTGTTAGACACAAAGTAGGCATTGGTATTCATGAAATTGAGAGGATATACCAGAAGAGCCGCTGACATCACGAATATTGTCGTTTTCTTTACAGTCCCCTTGATAGTTGCCTTAACTACTCTGAGACATTCTTCTCTTTTCTTATGTTTTTCTAAACGTTTTTCAAGTTTTGTCTTGCTCATATGCAATTCCTCACCTTCCCTTTTACTTATCCGAATAATAGGGTTCTATATGCAGATCATCCCACGAACGAAATTCAAATTCACCGTTAGATGTAGGTATCTTGTCAATAGCTTCATTGAGCAAAAATATCATCTCTAAAATACTCCGGAAGGAAACTGTCTTGTTTTCTTCCAACCATTGAATCGTACCCTGCCAGTTGGCATTCTGTTTGAAATGTATTCTTATAACAAAAGTAGACCCGCCCATCTTCATCGAATACTTGCTTCTATCTTCTACAGCCATCTTATGAACCTCCTTGCAGGAAATACATTGCACATGTATTACAAAGTAAGTTTAACATGTGCCAGTTATACGGCAGTTTTTTGAGAGTTTTATTTGAATTATTTTTGAGTTTTATTTTAGTTATTAATGGGTTATTTCTCGGTTACATGCAACTCCTTAACTCCCTTTACCATTCTATTAATTTATAGCGGCAATAAAAAAAGGAAGCATTTTCAGCTTCCTATAAGGAAAGGTGATATAAAGAAAATAGTAAATTATTGCTGACTTTATATAATTAATTCCCCGACAAAAGACTCGGTTGGTAATACTTCTTGTACCTTTCTATGTACAATTAAACCATTATCCTTATACTTTGCCATGAACATCTTTTGCATCCTGTCCAGGGCTGTATTTGCCTGGTCAATATTCAACCCTGGCAGGCTTAATACAAATTGGGCTTCATTCCACTCGGTAAGCACATCACCTTTTCGCAAATATGTCAATAATAACTGCCTAAGGTCTTTCATGCCATCCTTTACCTGCTTTTTAGGCGGCAGTGTATGGTCTGGCAGTGTCAATGTCAAAATTCCCAAAAAAGATTTCCGCCCATATCTTTCTGCACGACGCTTCTCCAATTGGTAAAGAAATCGGAAAAACTCTATATCACACAACACTGGGGTGTCAGCAAAGCATTCTTCCCGCAGGTTTTCTTTTATGGATGCCAAATCCAAACCTGATTTATTTATTTCGCCAAATAACAATCTATACAGGTTCTGCATAGCTTTGGAAGGCTTTACTCCCATTTCACGTTCGAATATTTCAGCTACATACTCATAATGTGAACGAGCCTGTTTTAACTTGCCCTCTCCAGTTAGTGCTTCTATATAACGCAGGTGTATTTCTTCTTCAAAGGTTTCGTGTTTTAGGGCTTTTTCACATATTGTGATAATCTCTGAAAAACGCTTCTGTTTCTTTAATAATTCTGATACTTCATATATAATCTGCAGGTAAATGCGCCGGTAATGATTCCTGGTTGGTATTAACCATTCATGACCATAAGTCTCAGACAGATAATCTCCATGATATAATTCTAATGCTTTTTTATAAGTATCTATCGCTTCTCCTGGAGCATCTTTTGTGATATCATAGGCCCTTTTAAAAAGGTTTTCAAATTCTTCAATATCCAGCCAGCAATCTCTCAGGTCCAACTTATAGCAGCCGTGAGAAAAGGCGACAATATTGCTGAAGTCTTTGGCATTATTATCTGACAAAGCTTTTCTAAGCCTAAAAACCAGCGCTCTCAAGGTTCTTTTAGGATCAACATAATCTGCTGCAGGCTGCAGAGAATCAACTATTACCTCCGGCGGGCTGAGCTTATCTTTATAGGTTATCAAATACTTGAATAATTCCCATAGCTTCAAAGATTTATTGGAGTTCTCTGAGATATTGTCGCTGCCACATACAACTGAAAAATGGCCTAGAGTATAAATAAAGTGTGATTAGAAATCATAAACATTCCCCTGCTTTGTTATTCTTTCATAATGTATATATACTGTTAATCTTATGTTTGTATTCTTTGTTTAAAGGTCGGAATATGATGGTTATTCTAAAGAAAAAATTCTATACTTATTTATTAATTCTCTACAATAATTAATGATAAAATATTATATTAGTCAAATAATTCCAAACTCCTGCAAAAAATCTTTGCTAAAATGAAAAAATTTAATATTTTAAGCTGGTTACCCCCGAAAAATATACATCATTTTTCGTATTTTAATAAATTCACTTATCCATCCAATAAAAATATTGACAACAGCAAAGTCCTCTGGAGCAGTTCACCCCGGTGGACTGCCTCATGAGGTGTATAAAGGTCGCGGCTTGCCGGTGCAAAACCACAGATGACTGGAATCTTTGCAGGAATTTCTCCGGCTGCGGATGGCAGAAGACTTGATTCCGTCCCGAAGGGAAGCCTCCACTCCTCACAAATCTTCTTCAGATGAGCTACCATGGAATTTTTCCAACGGTTTTTAATGAGGGGAGGCCTATCCTCCATCTTTTCCCAATACACGTTGATATCCTTGCTGTCGGCGCTAAATATTTCTTTAATCTGAGCTTCTGCTTCATCTGCCAGGCTGTTGTTGAGATAAGTCACATAAATTGTCGCCCTTACCCTGTGAGACAAAAGGATGCTGTATCTTTCAGTTTGAATTTCCTGGACAGCAACTGACAGTTTTTGCTCGGCCTTGCTGATCTCCTTGATCTTTTCAACTTTCTGCAAAAACCAGCTTAGCACGTCCTGCTGGGACCCTTTTGAACCTATCCTTAGAGCCCCGCCCTCAACATGTATGCTAAACTTACGAGAACCCCTGCGCTGATCTACTATCTTTCCCTCACGGAACCCAGGCTGGAATACTATAACCTGACGCGCTTTGCCGGCAGCTTTTCGCAAAAACTGGCTGCTGTAGCGCATGCCCCTGCCTTCGTCTGAATAAACAAAGATGCCTAGATTTGTTGTATGGAGTTTTTTAATGGAACGCAGCGCTTCAAGGGTCTGTAGGATACATACTATTCCCGCGCGGCTTGAAGCAATCCCTTCTCCATGGAGCCATTCGGGGTCCCTGCGAAAGGGCACAGGATATCCCCCCCGCTCCCTTGGAATATCTATCGGCACCACAAGCAAAGTCCCATAGTTAAATCCTGCTTTAGTCTCCCACAGCCAATTTGAACGTCCATTGGTAAAATCCTCAACGGTTTTCAAACCATGTTTTGTCAGGCGCTCGTCCAATCTTCTTACAACGGTACTTATTCCAACGGCATCATCAGACCAGCTGGGCAGGTTTGTCCAGCATTTGAGCTCCTCTTCCATCTTGTCCCTGTTTTTAGTATGGAAGGTGAAGATGGCAGCCTCTCTTTTACTTATCCTGCCGCTGTTGATAATATAATTGGAGACCTCAGTCCCGAAATAACGCTTGCTGGCAACCTCAATCAGCCTGTT
Source organism: Bacillota bacterium (assembly GCA_040756735.1). Taxonomy (GTDB): domain Bacteria; phylum Bacillota; class DSM-16504; order Desulfitibacterales; family Desulfitibacteraceae; genus JBFLYC01. The sequence goes on from JBFLYC010000003.1 coordinate 154,414, forward strand.
AACCAGGGCGCTGTAGTCAAGCCCTATTGCTTCTGCAGCAAATACATAGGACCCTCCAAGTCCCAGGCTTGGCATGGAATTAACCTCGAGGATATATGGGTTGCCGTCTTTATCAATGCGAAAGTCTATCCTGGCGCAGTCAAAACACCCCAGGGCTTTAAAAGCTTCCATGGCAAGGGTCTGCAGCTGCTTTGTCTCACTTTGTGAAAGCTGTGCAGGACACACTTTGTCAATTTTCCTTGTGCTTTTATGCACCTTGTCATCATAGGTGTAAATCTTTTCCCCTTCCAGAAAGACAAACTCCACTGGAGGCAGTACTTCAACAGGATCATTTCCCAGCAGGCCAACATTTATCTCCCTGCCGTCTATGTATTCTTCAACCAGGGTGGGGCCTTGAAACATATCGTAGATATGTCTGGCTCCTTCTCTAAGCTCATCTTCATTGTTAACTATGCGCAGGCCAAAGGAAACTGCTTCGTCCTTTGGTTTAACAATAAGGGGATAATGCAGTTCATCAGTTATTGTTGACAAGGGTTGGTCAGGATTCTCTATGACAGCAAACTTGGGAGTTGGAAGACCCCTTTGCTGCAAAATTATCTTGGTTACTACTTTGTCCAGGGCTATGGCATGGGTCTGGGGGCCTGAACCAACATAGGGCACCCCAAGCATTTCAAGAATACTTGGAATATGTGTATAACGGGATCGTCCCTGGATTCCATAGCTTAGATTAAACACCAGACCCGGCCGCTCACCGGATATCACAGAGGGCATGAACTCCTCAAGCTTCCGGATGATGTTTTTATCTCCTTCAAAGGTCTGAACCTGATAGCCTCCGGATTTGATGGCATCTCTTATTTTGTTAATAGCCCGCAGACCATATTTTTCCCTATTAGGCACTCCAAAAAGGTTAATAACCGCCTGACTGTCTCTGTTATATACAATAGCAATCTTCAAATAAGTTCACCTCAACTGTAGCAATGAAAGGGGACACACTCCCTTAATATAGGCATTATAATGTTCTGCAAAAGCAAGAAAATACCTGCAACAATTGAGCAAGTATTTTCTACATAATCTGCAAGCATATGCTAAGCAATATTTTCCTATGGATTTACGAATACAGCTTTTGTATAGTTCTGCAGCTGCCCCACGGCTATCAAAGCTTCCTTTAGGGCCAAATACTGCATCTTTGTTAGTTGATTGGGGTTGATGAAATTATCGGGCTCCTTACCCTCTTTGAGCTTTTCAAGGTTAGTCTTCAAGCGAAACATCAGCAGGGACTGGTATGCAGCCTCAATATATTCAGCGTCCTGCTTGGGAATTACCCCTCTTTTGGCAAGAAGTTCAAGGCGCTTTAGGGTTGCTGTTTCAGGGATACTCTCTTTCATGGAAAAAATCCTCACACAGTTAACCACATGCATGCAGGCCTGGGTTTTTAGATTAATCTCGTTTTCATGGATTCTGGTAGGCTCTGTGATGGTCTTTCTGAAGGCCTTAATGGGCACATCATATTTTAGTTCTTCCAATGCCAAAGCTTTAAAGGCTCTCTGGGAGAAACAGAGGTTATCCATGACATAAGACTTAAGATTATCACCAAAGCCCTTGGCGCCGTAGATGGGTCTAAAATCTGAAAAGGCAGTCAAATAATGAATATCCTGGGGCTGAAGTCTGTCAACCCAGCCGGCAATTTTTTGATACCACATGCTAATGGGCTGGCACCATAAGGGGTTATTAGCCATATTTCTTTCAGGACATTTTGAGATTCCGCATTTTTCCAGTCCGTCAACCACCTTCCCACCCAGCTTCAAGAAATACTGGGTTACTTCCTCAAGATTTTCTTCAGGAACATTATCAAAAATAATGCCGTTATTCTGGTCAGAGGTAAGCAGCTGTTCCTTTCTGCCGCTGTTGCCCATGGTAATCCAGCAGTAATCTACAGGGGGCAGGCCGTAACCTTCTTTAAGCATCTCCTGCTCGCAAATCTCAATGGCCCTGCATGTAATCCTGTCGTTATATTCAGTAATGACTTCGCAGATTTCTATAGGGGGAGCCTTTTCAGACACCATTGCCTTTAATACGTTGTTGACATGCTGCCTTAGAACAGCTAACCCTTCAATATTTGATTGGGTCTCAATATCCTCTACCACGCTGAAGGCCCCCATGCTCCTATACTTAATAAGGTCCCCAATGGTGACAATACCAAGTAGTTTTCCTTCTTCCACAACCAAGAGGTGCTTGCATTTATTTTTAACCATGGTCAGCAAGGCTTCGTAAAAGGTAGTATTTGGAGGAAGCTGCACAGGACTTGTATTCATCACATCTTTAGCAAGGGGCCACTTTGCTGGGGGTAATTTGGATGAAATACATTTTGCAACAAGGTCCTTTTCTGTAATTAAACCGGCAAGACGTTTCTTCTGTTTCAATACAACCACTGAACTAATGCTGTTTTTTGTCATAAGATCAGCAACTTCTCCAACAGATGCAGTGTCGGCACATGTTGTAATGCCGCCTGTCATCAGCTCGCTTAAACGTCTGCGAAAAGGGTTTGGTTCTATGCCGGACAATTCATACGGTTGGGTCAAAATTAGCTCTTTATAGATGGAGCGCATACGCTCAGATAATATCTGGCTGAAAAACTTGGCAAATGACGGGTATTTGACACATAAATCCTCAAAGGTCTCTTTATCAAGCAAGTAGCAGTGCAGTTCTTCCGCAGCCTTAACTGAAGCGGGATATGTTTTCTCGCTTAAAAAGACCGTTTCACCAAAAAATTCATGGGGCTTCCTGTAAGAAATGCCAATCTCTTGAGTCTCGGAAGCAACCACAACCTCGGCAAGCCCGCTGCACACAAAATAGAGAGCCTGGTGTGACGGGTCACCTTTTTTAAAAATGAAAGCACCTTTTGGAAACTTCTTGGACTTTATTCTCGAACAAATCTGAATAAGGGCAATTTTCGGAAGATAACTAAAAGGGACAGTCTTCTGCAAAAAAGGCACACTTTCCACTCATCAAACCTCCTCGCTAATATAAGAGCCTAGGATATGTTTAATTATACAATGCCTGCTGCTTGTTATCCATACATATCTATATACATTACATTAATAGCCCTATTAATTACTTCTATTTTACTATTTGCTATCATGATAAATGATAGTAATTTGAGCAGCAATTTTCTTGTCATAATTTATGTATTTCTTCTATCTTAATAGATAAAATATTGTTAAAATAGATACTAGTACATAGATAATAGTAACTTGGATATGTGAAAGGAATGATTGTTTTATGAATGAGTATTATTTCAATGAAAACAGCGCAACAGCCTACAAGATTAGCCCCATCTCCACTTCCTATGTGTATGGAAAAGATAAAAATAAACCAACAGCTATCTTGATCCATACCAATGTCAAAATCACTAATTTCAAAAAGGAAAAAATCCGCCGTATCCTATCCCAGGCTTATCCCATTGATGGTTATGATGCTGAAACAGCAAAAAACAATTTCTATGCTAATGTACTAGCCAAGGTCTTAATGGACGCCAAGAAAATAACTGAAGAAGAATATGAAGCAATCAAAGAAAAGGTGGAAAGACCATAGGATGGAGATTGGCCCCGCCTCTTATGCTCCAGGGAATTAACCCCAGTACCTGCCAGATAGCGGTAAGCTGCCTATACCCGATATTTTCAATAGCAGCGAAAGCCTCATAAGAGACAATGCCCAGGAGAAAACCCACAATGGCAAACAAATACCCTGTTACTTCCACCAGCGGACCAAGCCGCTCAAAAATAACCATGAAGGGGAAGGCCAGCCAACCTACCACGCCTGCCCTGGGATTAAACAGCAATCTCAAGTTCATGGTTAGAGTATTAAGTCCTACTCCTGTTCCCGCCCCTGTTCTTCCTGCCCAGGTGCGGTTTTAGGTTCTGGTTCCTGTGCCGGTTCAGCCAGACGACCTTGAGTTAACATGTCCATAAAATCTTGAAAGGGTTTTACCCTCCAAATATGGTTTTCAATAAATACCTCAAAGGTTTCACCATTTAGCTCAATGTTTTCTCCATTCACATTAAAGGTAAGATTGGCTGTATAAATCTTTTTGTCAGCTTCCTGGTCCTGAGAGCTAGACACAATTTTATAAGAGGATAACTTGCCGGTCCATGAATCAACCCATGCCTTGTAAGCATCATGGTCCATGGTAAAGCCGGTACTGTGGTAAACCATAGCTTCCCTCCAGTCACCCTTACGAATTGCAGCAAGAAATACTTCCAGCGCCTTCGTGCTTGTTGCACCCAGTACATCATGCCCTTTTTCCTCCCGGGCAGTTTTGATACTTTCTTCTCTTTTCTTTGCTTCTTCTTCAGTTAAAAATGATTCCTTAATGTACCTGTTGCCGGCGTTCCAGATTAGGAACTCATCAATTCCCAGCTCCATGGCTGTGTCAATCTGCAATCTGACCTCCTTGGCGCCATAAGGAATATACCCGGGAACCCAGGCAGCTGTGAAACTCTGCAACCACGGCCTGATAATGCCTGGGTTTTCAATGGGAGCATTTCGCTTGATGGCGTCAGTCAAAGCTCTGTTAATTGTGCCTGCCGGATTGGCGTCAGGTACAGGGAAGCCGAAATAACCAGGCCCGTAGTGACTAGGGTAAATCATGGGGCAGTTATATTCTACTACCGGCGCAATTTTTTCCCAATTCTGGCCAATCCTGTCGGAATCACCCCAGGAAGTTGCTATTACCCCAAAAGTATCTGCAGCTATGTGCACGTTATATTCTTCTAGCTGTTCCCTGGCATAGATCAGGAAATTCTTAATTGCATCATCTTTGGCTGTACCGTTTTCCCCGGGGTAGTTAGCCTCACGGTCAACCTTGGCGGCATTTTCCGGAAAACGAACATAGTCAAATTGAATTTCCTTAAAGCCCAGTAAAGCAGCTTCTTTGGCTATGGCAATATTGTAATCCCAGACTTCCTTTTGGTAGGGGTTAATCCAGGCTACCCCTTTGTTATCCCGCCAGATTCCCCCCCTCTTGCTTTGAATTGCCCACTCGGGTCGCTTCTCTGCCAGGTAGGGGTCCTTGAAGACCACAATCCTGGCAATGGGATAAATATCGCGTTCTTTAAGTTCCGCCATAACTTGCTCCATATCCTTGATGGGAGCAGAACGTGACGCATTTATTTCAAGGACTATTTCTATCTTACTGGGATGTGTCACGTGACCATGGTCGTTTTTAACATCAATGACCATAGCATTTAATTCAGTGGTAGATACAAGATTAAGCAGATTATTAAATCTATCTTTCAACCCTACAGTATTGCCGGTTAGATAGATGCCTTTAGCCTTTACAGGGGGATTATCTTCTAAGTCCTCAGGCGGAAGGGGTACATAAAAGGTACCTAACTCAACCTTTAAAGCTTCCTCCCTAAGACGTCTTTCCTCGCGCTTTCTCTCTTCCTCCAGCTGCCTCTGCAGTTCCAGCTCTCTTTCAATTTCCTCTTGTGTTTTTTCATTTTCTTCAACTTTATTCTCCTCTTCAGGAGGGGTGGGTGTTTTGCCAAGGCTTAGGAAGGACTGCTCCAGGCAGCCGGCAAAGGATATAGATACAAATAAGATCATGATGACCAGCATAAGCACAGGCAGTTTATACTTGTTGACATGCTCCGGTTTCAATGAATTATCCCCCTTAAAACGACATCTTTCTACTTTCTCCTAACTATAATTTATGTGACCAGGCTTTAGAAGTCTAGTCTTTTTATGAGTGGGTAAGACCTTAAAACCCGCCTCCAGCCCCTTGTAGAGTGATTTTTTGCAGTTATTCATATATTTAAGGGTTGATTACAAATTTTGATAATTTTTCCCCAAATGGGCATCACCCTGTACCACTTCTATCTACTGAAATCAAAAGTAGCTATCTTTGCCTTGTCATCCCAGCTTACCCTTCCTCCTACAAGTTCAGTCAGCGTCCTGCCTTCTAGATACCAGCGCCCATCTATTAGCTTCTGCTTATCAGGTGGAAGAGTTTTGATATTTCCATTGAAATCAATGATCCGAACAGTCACTTCATGTTCGTCGGGTTTCTCAGGAGCATTAAGCTTTTGGATATAGCCGTGGACCCCTAGAGCTGCTGCTTCAGCCAAATTCTGTCTAAAATAGGGCATTTTAAGCCTGCTCAGGTCATCTGGGTTATCAATAAAACCATATTCCACAATTACTGTTTCTACAGGCGCTGTGTCTCTAATTATAAAATAATAATCCTTGCCTGGATAAGCTGTTGATTCTCTGGAAAAAACCCGCCGCCCCCTCATGCCTGCTCGTACCAGTTCCTCAAGGATCATAGATGCCAGCACATCATCCCTATGAATGCTGTAAATCACTTCGGATCCCTGGCCTCCCCCTGCATTTATGTGGTTGGAAACACAAAGGTTTGCACCACTTTGACGAACCAGGGATGCTCTGTTGGATGGATTCAAAGTTGCATCATTTACCCTGGTCAGCGCAACTTCATATCCTTTTTGTCTCAGCCACCCAGCCATGTGTATAGAAATATCCAGGGTCCAATTCTTTTCCATATAAGTTCCATATGTAGCCCCTGGATCAGCGCCTCCATGCCCGGGGTCAATAAATACTTTCGCTTTAATCACGGTCTCAACTCCTTTTGCTAAGGCTTTAATTCGGAAGTTTTTGTCTAAACCCATATGAAGTAAATATTTGTATGATATTTTATGAAACTTTTGCAAAAATGTTATGGAGTCTAGATTTTTACTTTATAAATTTCCTCTTTCTTAAAAATCAGAAGCTGGGCTGATTTTAATCAATCGACCCAGCTCTGGTTTTTTGTGCGAAATATGGAATGTTTTCTAAAATAGTTTGCCAACCTGAATAATAATTGAACTTACCTGCGCAAGGCCTCAATAGGCGGAACCGAAGAAGCTGAAATTGCCGGATATACTCCGAACAATAGTCCGGCTCCTAAGGCTACTCCAACTGCTATTTGGATTGCCTGAAAACTGATTGCAGTTTCAAAACCATACTGGGCGAACATGTTTACCCCCCAGATACCTGCAGCAACACCGGCTATGGCGCCTATGCCGCTTAAGTATAAGGCTTCCAACAAAAACTGGATCAACAAATCACCCTGTTTAGCCCCTATAGCCCGTCTTACACCTATTTCTTTGGTGCGCTCGCTAACAGCCACCAACATTATATTCATAATGCCTAAACCTCCAACCAACAAGGAGACTGCTGCAATTCCTCCCAACAGCAGCGTCATTACACGGTTGGCCTTGTCAGCTTCCTGCACTAATTGGTTCAGGTTCGTGATAGTGACCAAATCTTTTCCTTTGCTTATCCCTGGGATGTCCCTATCACCAGGAGGCATGTCATCATAAATGGGCATAGGCTGCATGGGGCCTTCAACAGAGCCCTCTTTCCCCTCGCTATAGATTGCAGGCGCGGGCGCCTTCTGGTCAAGACCCAACTGCCGGCGGATAATCCTACCCAGCTGAACTGTGGCCAGATCAGCATCTTGAGCCGACTTAGCCTTACCCCAGATTTCCTCTGCAGTTTTCTTTTCAGCAATCTGCAAGGCAGCGCTGTAGGGGATAAGCATCTTATCATCTATGCCTTCAGCTTGATTAGGGCCTTTAGGAGCCAAAACCCCTACTATCCTAAATGTGCGGCCATCCAGCGTTAGAGTCTGCCCTACAGGACTTCTTCCTCCCATCAAAGCAGCTGCAACATTGTATCCTAACACTACCACAGGAGAACGCTGTTCAACGTGCCATTTAGTAAAGAAGTGTCCTGAAACTACAGCGTGGTCTCGCACGTGAGGAAAATAACTATTAACACCTATTATTTCAGCTACCCCTCTGTCCCTGCGCCAGCGAACCACCGCTTCTGTGTAAACAACCGGCGTCAAATATTCCAGATGCGGAACCATCTCTTCCAGTTCCTGCACTAGTTCAGGTTTAAACTCCACAGATGGATCCATGGCTTTTATCACCACAACATTTGCCCCAAGACTTTTAAATTGATTAACAACTGCCTGGCGCGCTCCTTCGCCAATTCCCATTAAGCTTACCACTGAAGCAACACCAATGGCAACTCCAAGGATCGTTAGGGCTGACCGCAGAGGATTGGCTAAAATACCATGCCCTGCCATCTGAGCGCTGAACCAGAAACGAACCCAAGAGGACCTCAACCATTGAAGCATATCGCATCACTCCCTTTGAACATTCTCTAGTTCTTGCTCCCGGAGTCTTCATCTTTATTTGGCCTGTCAGGTAAGATCTGGTCCTTTGATTGAATACGCTGGCTGGGCAGCAGGTCAGCAGTGCTGCCGGTTATTACCAGTTCACCCTCTTCCAAACCTTCCTTTACTTCGGCAAATCTGTTATTCATCAACCCAAGCTTTACAGCTACCAACCTGACTGTGCCGTCGTCCTCAAGCACTTCAACCTTGGGCTGGCCGTCATCTTCAAAAATAGCTTCTAGGGGTATCAACAGCACATTCTCAGCGCTGCCGGCATCAATATATCCCCGGGCCTGCATCCCCGGACGTAATTCCGGACTGCCTTCTACCTTAATATCAACGTAAAAACGTGTAATACCATCCATATCCTTACCCATGGTAGAAACGTGGGTAACCTCTCCGACAAAGGTTTGACCGGGAATAGCATCCACGGTTACCTGCACAGGCGAACCCTGCCGTACCATCAGCACATCTATATCATCAATTTGCGTACCCAATCTCATGTCAGCGGTGTTATAAATATGACCGAGCCAATCACCGGGTTGAACTGTTCTTCCTGGCTCTGCATCAACATAAGCAACCACGCCGTCAATAGGTGACACCACTTCCAATTGGCTGTACTGGTTCCTTAGCTGCTGCAGGTCTGTTTCCAGGTCACGAATTTTCGACAGACGTTCTTGAATGGTCTTTTGAGCATCATCCCCTGCCAGAGAAACCAGGGGGTCACCCTTTTTAACAGTTTCCATATTCTTTACAAACACCCTGGTTGCAATGGCTTCAGCTCTGCTGAGGACACGTTCTTCTTCTGCATAGCCTTCTACATTGGAGTAGAAGCGCAGCCACGTGACGTTGTACTCATCAACTTTCTCTTCGGAATTTTTGGCCAGGCCTACCCTGGCGCGCATTCCCGGATGTACCAGTCCTGGGTTATCTGCCTCCAGGGTAATCCAGTGGACAAAGACATACTGGTCATCTCCCGAGCCTTTTCCATACTGGGAATCCAGCAAGTCAGAGGCCAGTTCAGGAACAGGATGTGGATTTACGTCCACCACCTTGGCCTCTACCATACCATCAAACTGGGAAAAGCTTAGTAGAGCTTTCTGGCCTGCTTTCACGTCACTGTTAAACTCACTGATAGCCATTTTTGCCACCAGCTTAAAACGCGCATCATTGACCACCCTGGCCACAATTTCACCCTGCTTAAGTTCCTGACCTTCCTGAACCGTCAAACCTATCACCCTGCCGTCAATGGGCGCATGCAGAATAATACCCCTTGATGCATCCACCCTGTCAAGCTGGTCAGGAGAAACATGCAGCAGGTCTGCCAGCGCTTCCCTTTCTGACTTAAGCTGCTGCTGCTTATTATCAATCTGGGTTTTTAAATCCGGAGCAACAAGCTTTATAAGAAGCTGCCCCTTACTCACACTGTCGCCTTCCTCAACCAAGACCTCATCAATTATGTAGCTGATACTGGAAGAAGTCATCATATAGTTCCTGGAACCCGGTATTTGAATACCGCCGCCCCGTGAAGGATGAAGAGGTCCGGTAGCTTCAACGCCAACAGAGATATCGCCTCTTATCACCGGCTTGGTGGCATATACCGTAGCCTGCCCTTCGCTTTCAGGCGGTGGAACCAACTGCTGATAAGCATAATACCCCCCGCCAATTACAATTACCACAATGGCAATAATAGTAATAATACGCTGCATCATTTCACTGTTACCTCCCGACACTTAGAATCTATCCCAGTTTCTTGAGACAATGCAATTAAAGGGTTCTCTATTTTTTCTTCCCGCTCAACTTTGCCATCCAATAAATATACAACCCTGTGAGCATGGATGGCAATATTTGATTCATGGGTTACCTGAACAATAGTCATACCCTGCTCCCTGTTTAAACGCTGAAAGATAGACATGATAGTTTGGCCGGAACGGGAATCCAACGCGCCTGTAGGCTCATCGGCCAAAATTATTGAAGGCTCGCCCGCTAAAGCTCTCGCAATGGCCACCCTCTGCTGCTCGCCGCCTGAAAGCTGTGCCGGCAGGTGGTTCTTTCTGTGACCAAGCCCAACTGCTTCCAGAGCGTTTATCGCCTTCTGCCTTCTCTGTTTGCTGCTAACTCCCCTGTAAATTAACGGCAGCTCGACATTGGCCTTGGCATCCAAGTCCGTTAACAGGTGAAAACTCTGAAACACAAAACCTATAAACTGGTTGCGGATATCTGCCAAACGATTGTCGCTAAGCTTCTCCACATGCTGTCCTGCCAGGACATATGTGCCTGACGAAGGGCTGTCAAGGCAGCCGATTATGTTTAAAAGGGTTGACTTGCCTGACCCTGACGGTCCCATAATAGAAATAAACTCACCCTTCTCAACTTTCAATTGAATGCCGCTTAAAGCATCAACTCGCACCTGACCTGTCTTGTAACTGCGAGATATATCTTTTAATTCAAGTAACGGCAACTATCTCCTCTCCCTTAAATAGAATGAATCTCCCATATGTATCCTTTTAAATAGACGACAAAAAATTAAAAAAGTTTCCATATGCTCCAAAAATATTTAATTCAAGTATTAGTTTAATACAATACTGGAGTCTAGGCTATATCAAATATTCTTGCTTGGCAATAAACTATTAAGATAGCTTATCCTTTATTTAGGCTAAGACATAAAAAGGCCCAGGACCACCGCCTGGGCTTTAGACTACTATTCTTCAGTTATTTCTTCTTCATCTTCTTCTTCGTCGTCTTCGCCATCATCAGTTGACTCTTCATCTTCATCATCATCTACTTCCTCATCATCTTCTTCAGTATCCAAATCATCTTCTGGGGCGCCTTCATCCCCTTCTAAACCTTCGTCAACCTCGCCCTCTTCACCTTCGCCTTCACCAATAATTATGCCATTTTCAAGGCTGTAATCTACCCTATTCCCCAAAGCCTGGGAAATAAATCTCAAGGGAACAAAAGTCCTATTGCTGATGAGTTGAGCGGGCACTTCCAAAACAAAGTTGTCTTCATCACCCTCGGCATTGATAACAGTTACTTCCATACTGTCCAAAACCAGTATGATTGTAATTCCATCTCTTGACATAGTAATTGTTTTAGTTTCACTGTCCCATTCCACGTCAGCGCCCAAGCCGTTTGCAATTGCCCTAATAGGAATTAAGGTGCGCCCTTCTTTAATAACAGGAGGCACATCAAACTTTAGCTCCTTGCCCTTAATCATTATTTTTTGCTCAAGTTTTTGGAATTTTGCTTCTTCTCTAGCTTCTTTTGCTTCTCTAGGTTCTCTAGCTTCCTTAATCTCTGTTTTTGCTTCCTGCTTCACCTGTATTTTTTCCAGGACCTTTTCTGGGGGACCTCCCTTTGCCATTACTGCCCCGGCAAAGGAAAAAACCAAAATTAGAACAAGCATCACAATTAGCATCCGCCTAACCTTTTTGTACATCTTGTTTTCCACTCCTTTATTGTTTTTGGTCCACCTTCCTCCTGAAAGTACGAAAACACTTTCAGCAACCTGGCGGTCATAGCCTGTACAGCCTTAGACCCATGGCTTTGCGTCCCTGCCTTTCGGTCAGGTTTGCCTTTTTAGGTGTATCTGTTAATATATACGACATATTTAATTAAAATTTGAGGGTATTTTGGCATTTTTTTCCCAATTAAATATTAAATTAAATCCTTCACTATATTTTGAATCTGCTTACAGCCTCTTTTACATCCTGAGCCAGCCTGCAACATGGTCTGCTACACCGGAAGACTCTTCAGCAATAGCTGCTATTCCAGCTTTTCACGGACCAGTTGGATATACAGTTGGGTTTCATCTCTATACATATTCAAGGCTGTTATTTGTCTTTCTTTACATTAACTATACTCAAATATCCCCCCCCCCTACTTCCCTTTCATGTATTAACTTTGTAATATCCAGATGCTGCCTTGAATAATTTATAACATCAGAAAACTAATTATTATGAAAAAGGGGGACACACTTGTATGAGCAATGATAAAGAAATGGAGAAAAAACTGGAGAAAGGTATAGACATTGATGCAGAAACACTGAAGGCTGATTGTTTTCCAATAGAAACCTGCGAAACAATCGAAGGCAATGTTACAAAACCCATTCAAATTGGCAAAAACATTAAGGTATGTGAAATTAAAGCGGATATAGAGGTAAACAGGAGAAAAACCGTGAGGCTATGGGGTCAGGTGAAAGACTGTAATGGAATACCTGTAAGATGCGCTTTGGTTAAGTTGGTTAGAGAAATCACCCTGGGCAAATACTCTAGATATATAGGTATTGCTCATACCATTACCGATTGTTTAGGTTTTTACCAGTTTGAGATAGGTATTCCAGAAGGTGACGAAAAGCCCAAGTATAGAGTTATAGCCGGCAAAGCGGCAACAGGAAAAGAAATCGAAATCAAGGACCTGGAGTGTGATCCATGCAAAGATAGCTGCCCATACGTGAAGTAATACCCCAGTTGGCGCTCTTATGTTTGAAAAGCCTTTTCTTTTTTTGTTGGTTCCAGTTTTTTCATGAAACTGGTTTTTGAAACAGAATAAATCAACAGGGCCGTCCAAATAAAGCTAAAACTTAGCAAATGTATTTTGGTAAAAGGCTCATGAAATACAAAAATACCTAAATAAAGGTTTATGGTTGGAGCGATATACTGCATAAATCCCACCATTGACAGCTCCACCCGTTTTGTAGCATTAGCAAACCATAAAAGAGGGGCAGCAGTGGCTATACCTGCGCCAAATAAGGCAATAACAACAGGCATGGAAACAACGCCAATAGCCCCTGTCCCTTGAATTTGTTTGAAGATAATAAAAGCTAGCGCAAAAGGAGCCACTAATGCCGTTTCTATGGCGAGCCCTGGGAGCGATTCTACTTTAACAAGTTTTTTAGACAAGCCATATAAGGCAAAGGATACAGCTAGAAAGAGCCCCAGCCAGGGAATTCTACCATATTGCACAGTCATAATAATGACGCCTATGGATGCTAATCCTATAGCCACAAACTGCCAAAAACTGCACTTCTCCTTCAAGACAAGAATCCCCAGGGTAACAACAACTAAAGGATTTATGTAATATCCCATGCTAACTTCAACAACATGGCCTGAGTTTACACCCCAGATGAAAATACCCCAATTAAAGGAAAGTATTATTGAGCTAATAAAAATAGGGAACAGCAGTTTACGGTTCGTGAGTACACCCTTCAAGGATGAGAACTCTTTGGTAAACAGCAATATGATAGTTACAAAAACAAGAGACCCAAATATCCTGTGGGCTAATATTTCAGTAGCAGGAATCTGGTCCAGCATCTTCCAATATAAGGGCAAAAACCCCCAGGTAGTGAAGGCCAGTAGCCCGTAGGCTATTCCCATGGCACGGTTTGGGTCATTAGGTGGTATTATTTTCTGTTGCTTCATAAGAATCGCTCCAAGTCTTAGACTGTTAATACTTTGGGAAAAGCTTTAGACTAATAATACCACCAATATATGCAAACTTAAATCAAAAAAATCACCCTGCGAGGGTGATTTGACTATTTTTCTTTTTCAGCATCTTTCCGCAGGGTGACAGGGGGGGGGGGGGTGACAGGGGGACGGTTCTCTGTCACCTAGGCTAATTTCTTAAGAATAATAATTTACACCAGTCGTGTTTACTTAACCGAGTTTAATAACTATAATGAAAGGTAGTGAGTCTAAATAAGTACAATTTCCTACAAGCATGAAATCTAACGGGCCAACAATCTGTTGTTGGCCTGTTGCATAATTCTTCAAAAAAGGGCAGGAACCAGACAAGAGACAACAAAGGGGGAAATACACTGGTGAATTCTGAAATAATGGGCAAATTGGAAAAAATAGTCGGCAGGGATGATGTCCTAGTCAGCCGCCTTTCTTTGGAAATGTACGCATATGATTCTTCCCCCTTCATACACTTGCCGGAAGCAGTGGTATTTCCGAAATCAACTGCTGAAGTCTCTGAGATCATGAAACTAGCCAATAAACACAACTTTAAGGTTGTGCCACGGGGTGCGGGAACCTGCCTTAGTGGGGGTGCGGTACCTATTTACGGCGGCATTGTTATGGCGCTAACCAAAATGGACAAAATCCTTGACATAGATATTGTTAATGAAACTGCCCTTGTTGAATCAGGAGTTATAAACCTCCGGCTCCAGCAAGCTTTAGACCCCTTGGGCTATATGTTTGCTCCAGACCCAGCTAGTCAGAAGGTAGCTACTATAGGCGGCAATGTGGCCGAGTGTGCCGGGGGCATCAAGGGGGTGAAATTTGGTGTTACCAAAGAACATGTGCTTGGCATGGAAGTGGTTCTGCCTACTGGGGAAGTTGTAATGCTGGGCAAACTTGCTGGCAGCAGTTTATCTCCAAATCTAATGGGTATTTTTAATGGGTCTGAAGGTACCCTTGGCATTATTACCAGGGTTCTTGTAAAGTTAACCAAAAAACCTGAAGATGTCAGGACTATGATGGCTGTCTTTGCCAGCCTTGATAAAGCCGGAGAAACAGTATCCACAATTATCTCCAGGGGAATTGTTCCCACTACCCTGGAAATAATGGACCAAACTTTAGTTAAAGCTGTAGATGATTTCTTGAATCTCGGACTGCCAAGAAATGCTGAAGCATTGCTGCTTATTGAAGTAGATGGCCATGAAATTGAAGTTGACAGTCAAATAGAAACCATTGTGGAAATTTGCCTGGAAATGGGAGCTGCTGGTTATAAAAAAGCAGAAAACAGTGAAGAACGTGAAAGCCTCTGGCTTGCCAGGAGGTCTGGAAATGGGGCGTTAGGAAGAATAAAACCCGCTTATATGGTTCAAGACATTACTGTCCCTAGAAGCAAACTGCCGGAGATGTTCCGTCTGATTAACTCCATTGGCAAGAAATACAGCATTACAATAGCTCAAATGGCCCATGCTGGTGATGGCAATTTGCACCCGCATCTGCTTTATGATCCTGCCGATCAGGAAGAATACCACCGGGTAGAGTTGGCCAGCGAAGAGATATTCAAGGCTGCCCTTGACCTGGAAGGGTGCCTTACGGGTGAGCATGGAATTGGCATGGAAAAACTGAAGTACATGTCTTTGGCCTTCAGCGAAGATGACCTGGCTTTCAAGTCTAAAGTAAAAAAAATCTTGGATCCCAACATGATTTTGAATCCAGGCAAGGTATTAAACTTTGGACCGGATACCCTTAAAGGAGATGCATAAGATGATATGCTTACATGATCTATATACTCTACATGAAGAAATTAAACAAGAGATACCGGCCTTATCCCTGGAAATTAACAAGGGTGAACTGATTGTATATCCGAATAATAATCAAGAGATGGCTTCTTTCATAAAGTATTGCAATGAAAAAAAAATACAGGTAATTCCTGCGGGCAGCAGAACCATATTGGATAACCTTCGCCACGGAAGTAATATTATTCTTTCAACTGCCCGGATGAACAGAATAATTGAACTGGCTAAAGAAGATCTGACAGTGACCGTGGAAAGCGGCATACAAATAAAGGAACTTACTGTATTTCTGAAGCAATATAATTTTATACTCCCAGTGAGTTACCAGGATAAACCTGCTTCAACCATTGGAGGATTACTGGCACGGGATGCAGGAGGCCTGGAGGAATATAATCATGGCGCTATCAGCGATTATGTTCTGGGGTTGGAGTTTGTCGCTCCCACAGGAGAACTTATTAAAACAGGGGGCAAAACTGTCAAAAATGTCAGTGGTTATGATTTTACCCGCTTCTTTGTCAGGAGTTGGGGAAGCCTTGGAATCATAACTAAAGCTACTTTTAAACTTAAACCTGTTGCTGAAGAAAAGTGCCTGCTTATTTCTTTATGTAAAAACCCTATAGAAGCATTAGAAATAATGGAAAAAGTCTTTAGACAAAAATTTTCGGCAGTCACCTTTTTGGGAATGCCTACGGACTATCTGGGGATTTCCTCTGGGGAACCCTATGTTGTTTTATTTGTCCTGGCAGGCTCAAAAATGGTCGTAACCAAACAAACTGAAGATTTATCAAAAATCCTTAAAGTAGACAAACAGGTTGCAGGCAGGGACGAGGTTGATAAATCCATAGAGAAAATCTATGCTGCTTTAAGAAGCTTGCAGTTAATTGATTATTCTCTGCAAATGGACAGAAAATGGCTTTTTACCCAGGCTGCAAAGCTTCTGAGCAGCTTGGACAACCAAGGAGTAAAGCACATCTTCATAGATGCAGGAAGAGGCCAAATTGAGATTAAATCAAAGCAACACTTACCGGAATTGGCAGACTATCTTAAACAGACCATGACAGCCCCGGATATCTTATATACAAAGCTCAAGAAATCCTTGGATCCTAACCACATCATGGCTGTTGAAAATCCCTGGCTTGCGGAGGTGAACAAAATATGATGACAAAAGTATTAAAATGCAATAGATGTGGATTTTGCCAGGATGTCTGCCCCACTTATTCAGTGTCCAAAAGGGAATACGATGTAGCCAGGGGGCGCATTAGGCTTGCTCGCCTAGTTACCGAAGGTAGTTACCAATGGGGTACATATCAAGAATTGGAAGACCACATTAAAAGCTGCTTGCTGTGCAAAGCTTGTGTGGCAAACTGCCCTTCCACTGTTTTAACCGACCAGATAATGATGGAGGCCCGAGCAAAAATTAATGCAGCCAAAGGTTTTTCAACTTTCCATAAGCTTGTCTACAGGGGCATGCTGTCTGATCAAAGGAAGCTAAGAAGAATCTCCGGCCTGGCACGTTTTTACCAGCACAGCGGCGCCAGGAAGTTGGTACAAGGAACAAGGATATTAGGTATAGTAAAAAAACTCAAGAGGATGGAAGCCATATTACCTGATTTGCCCCAGAAAAATTTTAGCCAACAAGCTCCTGCAGTACTAAAAACCCTTGTTAAACCAAAGTATAGAATAGGCTATTACGTAGGATGCGCTACTAATGCTTTTTTCAGCCAGGTAGCTGTAGCAGTTACAAAAGTCCTGCAGCACTACGGCTGCCAGGTTTATATACCAGAAATCCAGTGTTGCGGCGGTCCCCACCAAAGTGCAGGGGATTTTGAGGAAGCTAGACGTCTTGCTAAAATCAACATTGACAAAATTAGCGAGCTGTCCGTTGATTATATAGTAACAGATTGCGCTACTTGCGGCAGTACAATCAAAGAATACAGCAGCCTGCTAATGAATGACCATGAGTATGCCAGGAAGGCTATACATGTCAGCAGCAAACTTGTTGATGTAAACGACTTTATCTTAAATCATTTTGAAATTTCCAATTTAAATCCGGTTAATATTAAAGTAAGTTATCATGATCCATGCCATGGCATTAGGGGATTAAAAGTTAGCCGTGAACCCAGAAGGTTGCTCAAGCTGATACCTGGGTTGGAGTTAACAGAAATGAAGCAGGCTGACTGGTGCTGCGGAGGAGCTGGGTCTTACTGTTTTACCAATCCACAATCATCTGAGAAGATTCTGGATTTAAAAATCATGAATTTCCAAAAAACCGGCGCCGGCATTTTGGCTACCTCCTGCCCTGCTTGCATGATGCAGCTTGGTTATGGGCTTAAAAACCATGCAATTAATGCTAGAGTACTCCACCCCATGCAAATATTGCTTCAGGCCATTGAGGTGAATTCAAATGAGAATAAATAAACTTCCCAAAATGTTCCGAATCAGCCAATCTTTCAATAGCATGTGGGTTGAAAATGTTGAGTTGGAGATCAGCGATGGCATTAAAAAACATGAAAAATTGATCAGCCCGGGTTCTAAGATAGGTATAGCTGTAGGCAGCAGGGGAATATACCAATTAAATAGAACTGGATGTACTTGTAGTAAGCAATATGGGGAAAAACATTAGTGGTGTTGGTATTGACCCAAATATTACCGGTAGATTTCTAATCAGAGGGCAAAGAGATATTGAAGATATATCCATCTATCGCATAGTGTGTTTAGACCTAACCGATGAAAGCCATCACAATGCACTAGGTGTTGGTATGGCTGATGTAATCACAAAAAGGCTCTTTGACAGGATTGACCTCGAAATAACCTATGCAAATGTCATTACTTCCGGTTTCTTAGAAAGAGGCTTTATCCCTATCATTCAGCCCAATGACAAGCAAGCCATCCTCACTGCTTTATCCTGCTGTAATCGGAAGTTAACTTTTGCCAATGCTAGAGTTGCTTTTATCAAGAATTCGCTGGAAATTAATGAACTCCTCCTGTCGGAAGCTTTACTTGTAGAAGTACAGGATATGCCGCATATTAAAATTCTGGGAGAAGAGCCGATACCTTTCGACCAGGAAGGTAATATGCTTTTACAGTGGTAATAAAGAATAATATCATTTATCATTACAAGTACAGGCGCTTTCACAGGCATTAGTATTTTTTCGGATTTCAGGTGATAGCCATGAAACTTGCTGTAAAACTTTTATTAATAATGGTCCTGCCCTTCACTATCCTGGCAGTGAAACTGATTTCAAGGGCACCTAATAGTGTTGAAGAGATCTATGTTCGAAGAATCTACCCCGTAATTGCATCCCTTTTAAACACCGTCAATGGGTTGCTCCCCTTTTCCCTTGCAGAGATTATCGTGCTGCTTTTCTTTGCTGCTATAGTCGGCAGTATCATCAACCTGTTGGTTCAACTAATAAGAAGGCCTTGGTACAGGCGTAAGCTCATTGTGAATTATGTGCTAAACTTATTTCTTGCCATAAGTCTTATTTATGCAGGCTTCATTTTTTTATGGGGACTAAATTACCACCGCTTACCCTTTTCCACCATTACACAGCTTGAAACTGGGGACGCATCGTTAGAAGAGTTAATCGCCTTAAACGAAACCCTGATACTGCGTGCTAATGAACAGCGCCTCTTAGTCCAAGAGGATGAAAACGGTGTAATGCATCTCCCTGCAGGCATTAAGGATGTTTTTAGAAGAGCAGATAAAGGGTATGAACAGGCTGGTGTGTATTTTCCCGCTTTAGCAGGCAGCTACAGCCAGCCAAAGGGTATTTTGCTTTCTCCTTTAATGGCCTGGACAGGGATTTGGGGAGTCTATTTTCCTTTTACAGGAGAAGCCAATGTTAATACTGCAATTCCCCATTCCATGCTCCCTAATATTACGGCACATGAAATGGCGCATCAGAGGGGTTTTGCCCGTGAAGATGAAGCAAACTTTATTGCCTATTTAACTGCCAGTATGCACCCAGATTCTGACTTTCAGTATTCCGGAACCCTGCTTGCCCTGATGCATTCCATGTCTGCCCTGGCCAGACAGGATAGGGATAAATACTATGAGTTAAGAGACAAGTACAGTGATGGGGTCAGGAGAGATTTGCATCATGTTAATGAATTTTCCAGGAAGCACGATAGTATTATCAGTGAAATTTCCGACAGAATAAATAACGCCTACCTCAAAGCAAATGCTCAACGAGATGGCGTTAAAAGCTACGGCAGAATGGTTGATTTGCTCATTGCTTACCACCGGTCAATTCCACTCGAGGATTGACCGGCTTAAGTAAACCTGCTTATCAGCCTTTCCAGATAGACAGATTTCATCTGCTCGCTTGCCTCAAATCCCCTGATGGATTTTACTGAAGGGCTGACATAAGTAAAATTCAGATCCATATCTAAAACAAAAAAAATATCCTGGATGTTATCAGCTAATAGACGGTACTTTTTCTGACTATCCTCAAGGGCCTTTTGACAGTGTCTACAATATTTTTCCATTTTCTCCTCCTAGAAAGTACGCTGCAGTCATGTATATTATTCCATTTCCTAATTTCGACATTTTTTATTTGCCCTGCTTGTTGATGGGCTTTGAATAACAAAAAGGCCAACCAGGAAAAATCTGGTTGACTATTTATCATGCATTAATAGTTTTCAGCTAATATCTGATAAAATCCTTGGGGATGAACACAAGCAGGACATACCAGGGGCGCTTCCTTTCCTATATGAACGTAACCGCAGTTTCTGCAATGCCATTTCACTTCTTCATCACGTTTAAATACTTTTCCTTCTCTAATATTTTTTAATAATGCTTGAAACCTTTTTTCATGCTCTTCTTCTACTTCGCCTGTTTCCTTAAAAAACTCGGCAATTTCATCAAAGCCTTCTTCTAATGCTTCCTTCTCCATACGTTTATACATTTCCGTCCATTCATAATTTTCACCCCTGGCGGCTTCTTCTAGATTCTTTTCGGTAGATGCTATTCCATCCAAAAACTTGAAAGCCCTTTTAGCATGTTCCTTCTCATTTTCAGCAGTTTCCAGAAAAATCCCTGCTATCTGCTCATATCCTTCCTTTTTTGCAACACTCGCCCAATAAGTGTATTTGTTTCGTGCTTGAGATTCGCCAGCAAATGCCTCCAAAAGATTCTTTTCGGTTTTAGTACCTTTTAGATCTTTCAATAATAACCCTCCCTTAGAATATTTTGGATTAATTTTATCACATTTTCTCCTTATCTGTAAAACAAAACTAAAAGTTCACGCTACAACTAACGTGAACTTTACATTTTTCAAGCCTGTTGGATACTACCTTCCCTCAAGGCCCAGTAAGCATTAAAGACTGTCTCCAAAGTCCTGTTTAAACTTTGCAGCAAGCTTTGTCTGCCAATCTGTAACTGTTGTCAGTTTGCCAAAGAAGAAACGTAATATTTTGGGTTCTTCCACAAAGGTTAATCCACCAACCAGTTTCCTGTTTTCATAAAGCCACCTGATACGGTCAATGGCATAATTGACCTGGGAAAGAGTAAAGACACGTCGAGGCAGCGCCAGGCGCAAAAGCTCCATATTTGCAAAAGTCTCATTTCCCTCCTCATCCCTTTGTTCTGAGAGTGTGCCTCGTTCCATTCCACGAACACCGCTTACTATATACAGGGCTGATGCAAGTGCACCTGCAGGATACTGACTTTGTGGAACATGCTCAAGAAATTCCATGGCATTGACATGACATCCTAAACCTCCTGCGGGTGTCACAACTGGCACACCTTTCTTCTGGAGTTCCTTTACCATGTATTCAATAAACTGCGGTCCCTGGTTTATCATATTTTCATCCATGGTCTCCTCCAGGCCAACGGCAATAGCTTCGATTTCACGAACAGACATGCCTCCATATGTGAGAAAACCTTCATATAGCGTTATAAGCTCTCGGAGTTTCAAATATACATCCTCGTTATTGGTGCACATACCACCTCCACGAGCACAACCGAGCTTACGTGCCGAGAAGTAGATAACATCAGAAAGGTCCGCCATGGCACGAGTAATCTCTCTAATACTCATATTCTTGCAGCTTTCCTCTCGGGTCTTTATGAAATAAAGGTTATCTGCTAATAGGCTGGCATCTAATACAATCATAATACCAGACTCTTTGCAGACTTTGTTTACTTCCCTCATGTTCTCAAGGGAGAAAGGCTGACCCCCTATGAGGTTGGTCCCTGCTTCTAAACGAACAAAAGCTATTCTTTCAGCACCATACTTCTTAATTAACTGTTTCAGTTTTTCAACATCCATGTTGCCTTTAAATGGATAATTACTATTTACATTCAAACCCTCATCTATGATAATTTCCTCCACTAAACCGCCGTTTAGGACAACATGAGCTTTTGAAGTAGTAAAGTGATAATTCATGGGAACTATGCTTCCAGGCTTTACATAGACTTGAGAAAGAATATTTTCACATGCTCTCCCCTGATGAGCGGGAAGAAAATATCTTGTCCCAAAAATTTCCTTAATTTTATTTTCAAGCTTTGTAAAGGTCTCAGAGCCGGCATAGCTGTCATCTGCCTCCATCATTGCTGCCAGCTGCTTATCGCTCATGGCGTTTACCCCGCTATCAGTAAGCATGTCCATAAAAACATCACGGTTGTTCAATAAAAATGTATTATTCCCAGCTTTGTCAATAGCTTCTAAACGCTGTTCTATCGGTATAAGGTTCAATTTCTGTACAATTCGCACCTTATGCATTTCCAGAGGCACATTGCCTCCATAGTAGAACTTAACATCAGACATTGCTTCATCCCCCTATTTTTTGTCAATTATGCTTAAACTGCTGATATTACACATCTTTTATCATAGATCATACTACCCATAGATAATACTGTTGGCGCCATCCTTCCCCCTTTTTATGCAGTATCCTCCACTGCCAATATTCTTGCTTTTGCTTAGTAACCTAAAAGTAAAAATACCCTCTGCAGGGTATCAGGTAGGCATAACACAACCAATAAATAATAGACCATACTATTAATTACCTACCATCATACCATTCTGCTATAAATCATATTCTAAAGTAAAACAGAGTAATCTTCAATACCAACCTTTCCCAGAAAACAACTTTCCCAAAAACCCTCTGCATCCATTTGCTTCTTTCTTTTCTTACGGTCATTACTTTCTTGACAGCTAGATACTCACTCACTATTTTTCCGGTTTTTTTGTTAATAACCCACTTACTTGCTCTTCTGTTCTTCCATGAGCTTGTCCTCCATTTCGAGATTTTTTAATCTGGGAAATGAAGAACAAGCGGAGGGGAACGGCGCCTTGCCGATTGAGCAAGGCGTCTATTTGTTGTTTTCAGTCGAAAACATAAGATTTTTGTCAAAAAAGAAAACCGCAATCTGCAAGCTGCAAACTGCGGTTTTCCAGTCAATATAAGCTGGACTGCCAAATGAAAAATCTAAAGAACGCGCATAAAGCCATAAGGCTGGAAGGTGCATATTCCAACCGAGAGAAATAATTCTTGCGCGGTAGATGCCTTGATAGCACGCAAATTCAGCTACTCCAACCTCTCAATAGATTTTTTCATGTGTCAGCCCTCCCGGTGCTTGTAAACAGTGTCAAGATTTACATGAGTGTCGTATTTTGCCGAAAATTATCCGCCTTGGCAAACAAAAAACCCGCCGCTAAAAAGGGCAGGTTTAATTACACAGTCTTTGCGGCAACCAGGCTGTCTTAGCGCGTTTTAGCGCCTTAGACCCTATGGCTTTGCATCCCGGCCTTTAGGCAGGTTTGCCCTTGTCACGGATATTATGTTGATGTTAACGAAGAAGTTCCAGCTTATAGGTGAGCCTGGACCGCTTGGAACAAAAGCATTTCTCTTTGAAAAAAGCGGAGATAATGCTTGAGGCCGCAGTCCTCTTTTTTACCGCGGCCTCAAGGTATTAGCTTATTTCTATTGGTGAAGCTTATCTTTAGTATTTATTGTAGATCCGGTACAGGAACACGGCTGCTTCCGCCCTTGTGGTATTTGCGCGGGGGTTCAGCCTGTCCCCGGAGCCCGCAATCAGGCCTTCTTTGACCAGGGCGGCTAGGCTGTTGGCCGCATAATCGGCGATGTCCCCCTTGTCGCTGAATTTATCCAGTACAGTGGAGCCGCCTGCCGCCTTGAGTCCTTTGTATTTCTCCAGCGCCCTGGCCGTCAGCACCATCATGTCCTGCCTGGAGATATTCTCCCTCGGGTTAAAGCGGTTGTTCCCGCTGCCCGCGGCAATGCCCAGCTTTTTGGCGATGCCCACGGCTTCATAATAGTAGGCGCCAGGCTCTACGTCGTCGAAGCTGCCGTCGAATTCCGCCGTCAGTCCCAGGGTCTTGATCAGCAGCACCAGGTAATCGGCCCTGGTGATATTTGCAGCGGGGGAGAAGGAGTTCTCTCCTGTGCCGGTGATGATTCCCTTGGAGGCCATAATCTCAATGGGTTTTCTGGCCCATTCCTCGCCGCCCAGGTCGCCGAATGTCTTATGCACATAAGCTACGGCGTAGTAGCTGAAATGGGTGGTGGTGAAGGTTACGGTTCCTGTGGTCGGGTCGTAGCGCCCGTTGGGTACGGAAACCACATTACCGCTGCCGTCAATGTACCAGACGACGATATGCTCGGGATCGGCCAGCTCCGCCGCTGTCGGGGTGTATGGTATGCTTACCGTCACCGGCGCGCTTGGGTTGTTCCACTCGGTCTGCGCTTCGCCCAGGGTCAGGGTGAGCTGGACAATAGGCCGGTCGCCGATGGCTGTTTTTACTTCATCCGGCAGGCCGGACTTGTCGCCCTGGGCAATTGTGATGCCTGCCTTCTTTCCTTCCGTTCCCGACATTTTTTTCTGGCCCAGAACCCCAACCGGTACTTCAGTTCCGACCAATTGATCGAGGCGGTGTGGAATCATCCCCTATCCATCAGCCAGAAGGCTTTGATGACCCATATCAGCAACCTGCGCAAAAAGCTGGGGGAGGACCCCAACAGCCCCAGGTACATTGCCACGCTGAAAGGGGTCGGCTATATGTTCAGCAGCCGCTAGACGCGCTGCATATGTATCCTGTTCTCACTTAAACTGTTCAAGCAAATAGTGAATCTCCTTCAACGAGCTCCTTCGCTCTTGATAGTTTCATACAGCATAGCGTATTCACACTGCTTCGCTCCTTTGTCCAAAAGGCTTCTAAGTGATATCGTTTTTTGCCCCGGCGCCGCTTTGTTTAGAACAGCCGTTGACAAAACTAAAAATCCCATTGTATCTTCTTTACATAAAGTTCTTCCTATACCATTCATGCAAATTCTCAGTAGTTTGTATAATTTTCGCTATTGTTGCGCCATCGCAAACGAATTTATAATATTTATCTCGGAAGTCATCAATTATACATATTTTTTTATACTATAACTAATGATGCCAGCCACTATACTATTCGCATTCTTCTTCTACACGCACGCAACTCCTGCCGGCAGCCTTTGCCTCATACATCATGTTGTCTGCCTTATTCACCAATGTATCAACCGTATCTCCGGAGCAGTAACCGGCAACTCCGAAACTGGCAGTGACCCTGCCTACACCCGGCATATCCATTTGGCTTAGACTTTCCCGCAGTTCTTCCGCTAAACAGGCCGCATTTTTTACCGTTGTATCCGGCAGGAGTATGACAAATTCCTCTCCGCCCCAGCGGGCCAGGGTATCTATTTTGCGGATCCTGTGCTTAATCATTTCTGTCATGCTTTTAAGGACCAAATCACCGGCGTTATGGCCAAAGTTGTCGTTGATTCTCTTAAAGCGGTCTATATCCAGCATGATCAGGGAAAACTTGCTGCCTGACCGCTTGGCGCGCTCAATTTCTTCTTCCAGTTTTTGCACAAAATAGCGGCGGTTATACATTTTCGTCAGAGGGTCAGTTATTGTCAACAGATATACCTGTTCCGCTGCCTTTTTTCGTTCACCTATATCGCGCACAACTCCAACCGTATACAAACCTTCTTTCATTCTTACGGCTGTAAGAGTAAGTTCCACATCCAGGATTTCCCCTGCTTTATTTTTTGCTTTAAGTTCTACGTTTTTTCCAATGTTATTGCCTTCCCCGGTTGATTGGAAATGAATAAAACTATTTTTATAGGCTCTAAAGCTTTCTTCATCCAAGACTACCAGCCTGTGCAAGTCTTTGCCCAGAATTTCTTCCTGCAAATAACCGAAAAGCTTTTCCGCTGGCGGATTCCAAAATGCTACCATTCCTTTATCATTTAACATAATGATGGCTTCTCCTGCTGATTGGGTAACCGCACTCAAAAGAGCTTCTCTTTCCCGCAAGTCTTCTTCTAGTTTCCTCCGCTCTGTCAAATCGGCAACCAGAGCCATACAAACTTTTTTTCCCCTGTACGAATAAAGCTGCAGGTTTACTTCGACCGGATAAGACGAACCATCCTTGCGGCGGTGTATGGTATTGAAGGATAACCTCTCTTTTTCTCCTTTTAGCAGGGTCTCAATGAGCTTCCTAAAAATTTGCGCCTCTATTTCCGGCTTTATATCAAGGGGGGTCATGTTTCTAAGTTCTGCCATGGTATATCCCAGATTTTCTCTGGCGCCGCGATTTACCATGATAAACTCTAAAGTTTCCGGATCGAAAATATAGATTTCATTCATGGAATGTTCCACAATCTGCTGGTACAGACCGGTACGCATACTTTCTCCATGAAGTTTCAGTGCCATATCAATTACAGTAATTAGAATATGTTCACCGGCATTTTTCGCCACAAAACCATACTTTGCAACAGAACGGATTTTTCCAATAATTTTTTCCTCAGTATGAGCGGAAAGAAAAACTACTGGAAGGTCACAGTACTGCTGGATTTCAGTCGCCGTTTCCGCTCCATCCATTCCTTTTCCCAGCTCTATGTCCATCAGGATAAGGTCATAACACAGCCCCTGGCAACTTTTTATTTTCCACAGGGCTTCTTCGCCGCTTCGGACAATCTCCGTGTTATAACCATTTCTTTTTAACATGTCGGAAACTATAGCTGCACTTGTTTCGTTGTCGTCGACAATCAGAATTCTTTTTTGGGATTGCATCTTCCAAAAAAACACCTCCAAAAACAGCCAATCCAATACCTGCTCTTCTATCAATTTTTATACGTCGCCACATACTGCCCTTGCCAGTACTTCTCAAAATCAGCAATTGGCATAGGCTTTGCCCAAAAATATCCCTGTCCGTATTCACAATTTATATTCTTTAAGAAATTTACCTGTTCCTCTGTCTCAACCCCTTCTACAATAACGGTTAACCCTAATTCTCTAGCCATTGGTATTACTGTTCTGATTATTTTCTCATCCCTGCTTTTCCCTATATTGTTTATAAAGATTTTATCGATTTTTAATTTATCTACCTCTAAGTTTAAAAGCATAGCCAAGGAGGAATAACCCGTTCCAAAATCGTCCATGGCTATTTTTATCCCCAGTCCTTTTATTTTTCGCAGGTTATCAGCAATTACCTCCATATTGCCCGTCGAAACGCTCTCAGTGATTTCAAATTCCAAGTTATTACCTTCTATGGCGTAAGAAGCAATAATATTCTCAACCTCTCGGGCAAAGTTTTTGTTTTCCAGCTGTTTTATTGAGATATTAACGGCTATGGGAAGGGGATTCCCTTCTTTATTCCGGGAACTTTGAATAAAACGGCACACCTCTTTCAGAACGTATGTACCGATCTCGTGGATCAAGCCCGTTTCTTCTGCTAAGGGAATAAACTTATACGGCGGTACAAGACCAAAAACTTCATTTTCCCATCTTACAAGCGCTTCTGCAGCCATCAGCCTGTTTTCAGCAATATGAAAAACAGGCTGCAAATGAACGCTCAATTCCTTGTTCTCCACTGCCTTCTTCAAATGGTTTCCCAGCAAAAAACGCTCTTGAATTTCTTTTTCCATATCTGCTTCAAAAAACCTTATCTTATTGTTCCCGTCTCCGGCTTCTTTCGCCTTGTACATGGCAATATCAGCATTTTTCAGCAAAGTGCCGGCATCTTCTCCATCGGCAGGGTAACAGGCAATCCCTATGCTGGCTGACAAATAAAACTCATGATTATCGATGACACAAGCAGTCTTTAATCTCTGTAGCAATCGCTGCGCCAAGGTGTACAGTTCATCTTTTGAACAAGCAGGAGAAACGATTAGGGCAAATTCGTCACCGCCGTACCTGGCAAGCAAGCAGTTTTCGGGGACTGCTTCTTTTAGCCGTCTCGCAGCCTCTTCAATAACCCTGTCGCCTGTCAGATGACCCAATGTGTCGTTTATTTCTTTAAAATTGTCAAAGTCTATAAAAAGCAGGGCAAACCTGTTTTTTCTCATGTATGAAGCTTGGATATGCCTGTCCAGCTGCTCCACAAAATATTTCCTATTGTATAAGCCTGTTAAATAATCCCTAACGGCAAGATTTTTCATCTCGTAAAATAGTTTTGCCGTCTTGTTTTTAAGCTTTTCTACATGATCTATATCCTTTACAGTAGCAAAAACTAAGCCTTTTTCTGCAAACAATTCTACTTCTGCCAAAAATTTCTTTGCACCCTTCCTCTGATGCACCCAACGAAAACGGTAGTAACCCGATTCTTTTGCCTTATTGATCATTTCTCTGCCTTTAACGACCGAGCTTGACCCATCAGGCTGAATTGCGGGCGATAAAGAGTATGGCGTCAAACCCAGCAGCTCTTCTTTTTTCTGATAACCGAAGAATGTCAAGGCTTTTTGGTTGCAAAGGACTATCCTTTCCCCTTCTATAACATAAAAAGGGAGGGAAAAATATTCTATTATCTCATATGCAGTTATTTTCGTAATCTTATCGTCTTTGCTTTGCACTTATCTCCCCACCTTTTGCAAATTTTTGGGACTTTTAAACAGCAGAACCGAAAATTCTGCTGCTTTGACATCACACCTTGAACCTGTTTACAGTATTCATTAAGCCTTCAGCAATGGAAGCCAGGTTTTGAGCTGTGGAAGCCACTTCTTCCGAAGAAGCTGTGACCTCTTCTGTTGCCGCAGAGTTTTTTTCCGTGACGGCGCTGACCTGTTCCGCCCTGGTCATAACCTGATCCTTGGATTTGACTATTTCATCCATGGCGCTGTAGGTTTTCTTCATGAGCGGGGCAATATTTTCAACGGAAAGGATGATGTCGCCAAAGGATTGCACCATATGCTCTACGGACTGGGCCTGGCTTTTGATGAAGCCCTCCACATCTTCCGAGGTTTTGATGACTTCATCAGTATCTTTATTGATGGATACCACCAGGCTGGTAATTTCGCTGGCTGATTTTCGCGATTCTTCTGCCAGCTTTCGAACTTCTTCCGCAACCACTGCAAAGCCTCTGCCGTGTTCACCCGCTCTGGCCGCTTCAATGGCTGCGTTCAGGGCAAGCAGGTTGGTCTGCTCCGCTATCCCGGTAATGATCTCCGCTATCCCGCTAATTTGCTTGACGGAGCCTGTCAGGTTTGTCACCTTGCTTACGACCACTTCAAAGGAGTTCCTGATTTCATTGATGGATTTGATGAGCTTGTCCATTTCCTCCTTGCCTTTATTGGCCCTTTCGGCTGTGGTATCCGTCTCATCCTTCACCTTTTGCAGTTCTTTGTAAACATTTTCGATATTCCTTGTCAACTCCGATAAGGAAGCAACAATCTCTTGAAGGTCCTGGGCCTGGGAAGTTGCTCCCTGGGCTACCTGTTGCATGGTAGTAGCCAGTTCCTGGGTGGCAGAGGTCATCTCTTCAGAAACAGCCGCCAGGCTTTGGGAATGCCCGGTGACATTCTCGGAATTTTCCCGTACTTCCTTAAATAACCAGATAAAGATTTTCTTAGCACTCTCGTAACCGCTGTTTGCCCTATTAACTACTCCTTTAGCTGTTTCAGCATTCAAGGCCACCAATTCATCGATGTTTTTCTGGACATCAGCTGCATATGCACTCAATTGATTGATTTGGGCCTCTGATGCAGCATTGCCGGTTTTTAAGGCTTCTAACAGCTCTGCTGCATCTTTTATATAGGATTTATAACCGCTTTCTATATTTTGCAGCAGCCTTCGCTCGTCCTCATTTAAAGTTAAACCATTATATTCTTTTCTTCATTTTTGGGTGTAGAATTATTTTGTTACTCATTTTGAATAGTTGAAACAAAAATAAAAGGGCCTATTTTACACAGCTGAATATTACATATTTTTCCAGCTAGTAAAAACAGGTCCCTCATCTTATTTAGATTATTTCTTGCATTTGTAGAGAAAATAGTTATTTTCCATTTTTTTATATTTAATACAGTTATTACCCCCCCCCCCCCCCGTTTAGAACGTGTGTTCTGTATATTATATTTTTACATTTTGCCACTTTCATTTGAATTCAGTCCCTTCTTTTGGTCATATGCTCCGCCAAATATACTGTCAATGTCGTATTTCACCGTCCAGGTACAATTACTCTTTAGCCTCAAAATCAAGTATCTCCATACATAAAAAGCCCCCGTGCACTAATAGCATAGAGGCTCTTATGCAACCGGCTACCATAGAAATATCTTGCTCCTTAGGCCCTTGGCTTTGCGTCCCTTCCTTTCGGCAGGTTTGCCGTTGACTATCTGTATATGTACCTATGTTGTTTTCGCATCTCAGTTACATGGTAATATTATACTATTTTTTTTTTATTTCAACGGGTTTCTTCATTTTTCCTCGATATTTCGTGTCGACACGTTTTTCAATCCTTTAAATCTTTGAAAAGCTGCTTTCACATTGCATTTCGGCTGATTAAAAGCCAAATGTGTTATATTGTCTCCCCCATCATATCAAGCTTATCAGCGTTTTATCATCGTTTTTACCCTATAAAACCCGCTCATCAAAAACGCCGGAAAGCCTTATTTCATGGGGGTTTCAGTACGTTTTGTTTGACATTTAATGTGCACTCAACGTGCGTCGCAAAACCCTAATGTTCAATTAGAAAACACATCATAAGGATATTGATGACATTGTTCATTACATTGCTGTAGAACTTGTTAATCCGACAACAGCGGCAAATTTTCTTGACGATGTAGAGAGAAGCTACTTCGAGGTTGTTAATAACCCACGTATGTATAAGCCTATTTCAGGATGCTGGACTCAGTAAAGAAGGATATAGACTCCCCATAGGGGATTATTTTTTAGAGAGCAAGCGCTATTCCGACTTGATTTTGTTGACACTATCAACTCCAGTCTAGAAAAGCTAGAAGCAGCTAAAGTTATTTACAATTTAAACGGCTCTCAAACTCAAATAATAAAATGCACACCGGCGGGGCTTCCGATGTGCATTTTTAGTTTACTGAATGTCTATTTTTAGTGTGTTGTCGGCTTTCTTTACTTTTGGGATAGTGATATTGAGCACACCATTTTCAAGTTTTGCTTTAACTCCTTTAGAATCAGCATCAGCCAGGTAAATAGCACGCTGCATCGAACTTAAGCGTCTTTCCCTGTGAATGTAGTTTTTCTTATTTTCCTCAACTTCTTCTTTTCTGTTCACAGAGATGGTAAGCTTTCCTTCATTTAATTCAAGGTTTATTTCTTCTTTTTTAACGCCTGGCAGTTCAGCTTCGATGCAGTATTCCTTATCGTGTTCCTGAACATCCACTTTAAATGTATCAGCGGCTAGACTTCTTCTTGGGGACCATGTATCGCTAAAAAAGTCGTCAAGCATGTTGTAGAAGTCCTCAATACCACCCGGCCTAATACTTAACTTGTTTCTGTTAAAAGGTACTAATCCAGCCATGATTAACAACTCCTTTGCGTTTTATTTTGTTAGCACTCTCGCCCCGTGAGTGCTAATTTTTAATTTTTATATACCATGCTATTTTATATATGTCAATGGTATTTTCACATTTTTTACCTAAAATTATGTTGTGCCGGTTCGTTTAAGGTGCAATACAGGACTTATGCAGTTATAGGAATTTTTTCATCGTATTTCATTAATATTCTGTATATTTCCCCATATTATATCATAATTAAGTGACAATATTTGGGTCAATAAAAAAAGCCGGTCAGGGCACTATTTAACCCCAACCGGCACTGCTATATGCCCAACTATGATAATATTTCCCGCACCTCAACCCCAGTCTTAAACACAAATACCGCTTCAACCATTGAATGCACCTATCATAAACCCTAGTATCAAGTCCGGTCCTGGCGTCAAGCCTTACTAAGCTCATCATCTCCCGCTGTAGTTCCTCCAGCCTTGCATCAAGCTGCTCTACTGTATATTCTTCCTCTATTTTTTCAAGCCCTCTGTAAATATTCTGCAAAAGCGTCTCCAAAAACGACTCCCTGCCACCAATCACCTTGTTCATCGCCCTGATAAATGCTTGCTCTAAATGCTTTTCATTGAGAGAGCGCATATTGCATGCTTTATTGCCATTCATCTGGTGATTAATGCATATCCAGTACCCGCGTTTATTTTTACCCTGCCCGAAAAAAGTGTGCCTAAATTTCGAACCACATTTTTGGCAAAACAGCTTATCGGAAAATGGGTACTCACTTGTAAAGTTGCTTTTGCCAGTCTTGGAATAACCGCGCATGCATGAACGTCGGGCAAATTCCGCCTGAACCGCTGCAAACTCAACTTTTGAGATAATAGGCGGGTGGCTATCTTCAACATAATCTGGTATTGATGAACTATACCCCGACTTCTTTTTCCCATAAACCTGACCTCCCTTTTTTATAAAGGCATCGAAGACTTTTTCTTTTAACTGCCGGACAAGCCTTTCAGCGTTGTCCCGGTTGCGGAACGCCCCAACCTGTACCCTGTAAAGCTTTCCCACCTCCGGCTGGGAAGGAGGCGGTGGTGCTGCAACCTTTTTCTTTAACGCGAATGCTATTAAAGGCATCGTTAAGGTCCATGCCATAGCGAAGCGTCCTGGGACGGTCAAGCTCTAAAGTAACACCTTGCTTCATTTTTAATCCTCCCTACTTTTTGGCATTAAAAAACGCCCGAGTTGTCGGACGTTTCTCACAAAAATTATACCTTATTCTTATTCTTCTTTACGTCTCTTTGCAATTAGGTAAACTTCATCATCGGCCCTAGCAGAAACCACTATAACCCTCATGCTGTTATTTTCCCGCACCAGCTGATAAACTACCCGAAGCCCCAACTTTAACATTTTAATTTTACAGTAGCCTGTTAAATTGGCGCCCCCTTTTTTGCCAAGGGGTTTGCCATAACCGCCTTCGGTCTGGGGCAAAGGATTGACAGCAACCTTATTGATTGCCTTAACAACCTGCACCCGCTGTCCCTGATCCAGTTGTTTAATATCCTCTAGCGCTTCCCTTAAATATTCTACTTTCCACATTATTCAATCTCCGCATTTGTACCTTCGAGGTCTGCTTCTTTTATCCCAAGCTCCTGCATAGCTTCGTCGGCAGGAATAAAGTCCTCTGGTTTGGCCTTTTCCATCCGCTTTTCCGCTTCGATAAACAACCGGTAATTTTCCAAGGTCTCTAGCAGTTCCTCATAGGCTTCGGGGGTTAACAACACACAAGCTGGCGAGTTGTTTTTTAGAACGATTTTAAAGCCGGTTTCTTTAACTTCCTCGAATATTTTGCTGGCTTCCCCCTTGTTAAAACGAGAAATGGGCACAAGAGAATTAACTACGTCGCTAATAGAAATATTATTAAGCATAATGCCAACTCCTTCCATCAATCACATTATTAGTATGCGGCTTTTTCTTAATAATATTCTATTATTTAACTATAAATTTATCAATAAATTTATAGTTTTTTTAATCCTCTCTATAGTAAAGTCTACCGGTACTCTCAAATTCTATAGTTTCGCTGATAAATGTCCTCAGTGGCTGTCTCGACAAGGCTTAACCGCTTCTCCAGCTGGCTGATAGGGGTGCTGTCTTTCGGTTTTTCAGGCCTTACATCTTGCTTCACCTCATGTATGGGAAGCTTTTTCATGAGGGCGTTCGTTACCGTCATTTTGTCAAATAAAAAAGCCGCACTGGGCGGCTCTATTCCTTGAGCTTCCGTTTCATACAACACCTGGTCCGCAAACTCCAGCTCAACGGCTTTCTTGGCATTGAACCAGATCTCGGCGTCCATCATGTGTGACATTTTTGTCCTCGACAATCCTGTCTTATGCTGGTAGGCGTTCATAATGTTTTCTTTTACCTCTGAGAGCATGGCAATGCCGTTTTGCGGGTCGGCAACCTCGCCAAACACCACCGTCGCCGGGTTATGGATCATCATCATGGCCACCGGCGGCATGAACACTTCATCAGCAGCCATGGCGATGACCGAGGCCGCACTGGCGGCAATTCCTTCAATTTTCACCGTCACTTTCCCGAGGTTCTGCATGGCTGTTCTTTCATTGACCGTCTTCCCGCTGGAGGTCGTGCCAAAGAAAAAGGTATAGGCGCTTCCCCACATACTGTTAATCCTGATAACCTCATTAACGGTTGAAACGAAATCCCTTCACAACTTTTTTTACATCTACGCTATAATTACAAATCATTAAAGCGTATTTACAAAGGCGTTCTCCCGGACCTTCCTCTTTGTTGATTATGTGTCTTTTCGCAGAATCTGCAGATACTCTTCGTAAGCAAAAACCCGGTTTCTTTGGACATTCTCCGTCTGTTTCAAAATATCCAGATCAACGAGGATACTAACGGCATTAGCTGCTGCATTAAAAGATATCCCCAGTTCTTCACTGGTTTTCTTAATATCAATAATGGGGCTTTTCTCGAGGTAATTGAATACCTTCATGACGGTCTTGGCTGCTTTCCCCGTAGTTTTAACGATCTTCTCATTTTTATCATGCAGCTTGACCAGTTCCTCAATGGACTGGACAGCATCTTGTGCAGATTCATAAATTGCCCGTAAAAAAAATTTGACCCACTGCTCAAAATTTCCTTTTGTCCGGACTTCCATCAAGCGATCATAATATTCGATGCGGTTGCGCTTAAGAAAATATGAGATGTACAAAGTTTCATAGCTTAATAGCTTCTGCTCCATCAGAAATAGGGTGATCAAAAGACGCCCGATTCTCCCGTTGCCGTCTAAAAAGGGGTGAATCGTTTCAAACTGATAATGGATCAGGGCGATTTTAATTAAAGGCTCCAGTTGATCCTCACTGTTGATAAACCTTTCCAGATCTGACACGGCTTCAATCATGTCCTCCGGATGCGGAGGGATAAAGCGGGCATCTTTCAATGTCCCGCCTGCCGGGCCGATCCAGTTCTGGCTGTGCCTGAATTCACCGGGATATTTTTCTTCACCGCGGACATCCTCCATTAAAATCCGGTGGGTTTCTTTAATCAGGCGGTTGCATAAAGGCAGATCTTTAAGCCTTTTGACCGCATACTGTGATGCCTTGATATAGTTAATGACATCTGCTACATGGCGGTTAGTATTTTCTTCAATCCTTGGATCTAAAATATCATCCAAGGTTGCCTGAGTTCCTTCAATTTGTGAAGACAAGAGGGCTTCTTTGCGCACATACATGGAAACAAAAAGTTCGATATTTGGTATCTGCCTGGAAAGACCCTCTAAAATGCCGATACTGCGGTTTGCCTTGGACAGCAAACCAGTAGTCTCTTCATCAATTTCAACAGGCGGGTTCGGCGGCAACGGTTTCGGCAAAAAAGATTTATATTGAAGCTCGCCGCTTAAGTTAGTCCGATATTCTCCTGCCCGGCTTTGCATGGGCCCCATCTCCTAAAATGAAATAACAACCTTAGGATAGCACCTTTATTTCATTTTGTCAAATAAAATGAAATTGGCTAAACATATTCTTGTTTATTATTTCATTTTAACCATATTAATAAAATAATATACCTTTTTCTTTTACCATGTTTCAATTGTCTCCCTTGTGCGGGGTGATGTGATCAACTACCGTGGCCTCAATAAGCCGACCTGTCTTTTTGCAGTCCACACACAAAGGATTCTCCTGCAGGAACCGCCTGCGAAGTCTCCTCCAGCGGGTGCTGCGGTAGAGCTTCCTGGAATAATCCGGCCTTTGCTCCCGGTTATATTCCCGGCGGTACTCCTGCTGGTGATGCACACAAAACCTGTCCTCTGTCAGCTCCGGGCAGCCGGGATGGCGGCAGGGGCTTTTGGGTTTTCTGGGCATTTGGTTTTCACCTTCTTCACACAACTGGGGAACAGGCAGTACACTTTTTTGGGTGCAATCCACGTTCCCCAGACACATTTTTTGCAGAGCATTTATTTTGCGCTCCTATCTTTGGGCATGAAAAAACCACAAGCCGCGTTGCCGCCTGTGGTTCCTAATTTTATTGCATGTTTTTAGATATACTCACTTATTCATGGTTTTCCAAATTGCCATAGTGAAAATCAAAATCTAAGTCTACGGATAGTCGGGGCAGATTGAAAACAGTTAAGTTTAAAGCCGTTCCACCCTTTAATACCAGCCTGTCCCTTAAAAAAGCATTACCGTTGATATATTCAAGTATAAACATTAAACGATGGGCTTTTTCGATGATGTCTTTGTGAAATCCCGTTTTTTCAGATAATCTCAGGTAGTATTTCCGGCTCTCATTAAACAAAAAGCTCATCTCTTTCCTCGAAAGTTCTAGGCACGATTAAACCCCAACGTTTCTTAAAAACACCGCCACCGCTCTTGGCTTCTTCACTTAAATATTTTTTCATGCGCCCAGTTCTTTTTTCCAGCAGTTGTAATAACCCATCGCTGATCTTAAGCGTTTGCTGGTGCCGCTCTAAGAAATACCCGGCCTTTTTATAGAGAACATTTTTGTCATATGCCTCTAAATATTTAAGCCCGCAATAATCCGGTCTGTCCAGAGAGTCGACAACCGTTCTTTCAAGATCTGTAACCCTAACTTTTTCGTTTAAACGATAGTGAGTCACACCCTCCTCGATCCCTTTGCCCACGTATTTGTATGAAACACCTTCAAATGTAAAATCAGATATTTTGCTTTCCGATGCCACATAGACCACGAAGCTTAACTGGTGAGATAGTCCATGTACCTCAAAAGCAGAGTGGTGTGTCAAATAGGCGCTTTCATTGATCTTACTGCCTATCACATAGCGGTTTTTGGGGGCATCCCTGTTTTCCAGGTTAACAGCACAGTATAAATCTCTACGTACCCGCTTGACAAGACCTTTTTTGACGTATGCGTTTAAGAGAACTTTGGCGTTTTCTGCGTTTCCAACCACTTCTTGCGCGTCCTTAAGGTTGCTTCTTTAAAAGAATGTCTTAAAGTTTCAAAGTTTTGAGAGAAGTAAAACTGTCCGTGGCAACAAAGCCTTGAGCAATCGTCAAGATAAGCAAATAGATATGTTTGCCTTCTTTTTCTCCCATCTTTAATAAATGGTCCATACATACAGTCAGTCTGCCAAAGTTGATTTATGTGTTCATAGGAAAATCTTTTCATCTCTTTTTCTTCTTCTTCATTAGCTGCATTTGGCATTGTTAGTCTGGCTGTTTTTAGATACCTGTATATTGTAGTAATAGATACCTTGGCAGGATCTATTACACCTTCTTTTATTAGGATTTCATAAATGATAGTAATAGGGGCCTTTGGATAGGCCTTTTTCTTTTTTCACCGTCACTTTCCCGAGGTTCTGCATGGCTGTTCTTTCATTGACCGTCTTCCCGCTGGAGGTCGTGCCAAAGAAAAAGGTGTAGGCGCTTCCCCACATACTGTTCTTGGGACTGGCCCGTGAGCGAAATATTTTTGATAGAAGTGGTATCCTCATAGGCTTTCCTCCTGATTTTGGGCATAAAAAAAGACCTCATATTTCGAGGTCTTATCCATCGCAGACCGCTTAGGTGCCTAATTGGCAACTCACTGTATTGATTTTTCGATATGGTCTAGCTCATACCTGATTTTCTCATCTGAATACTGATGATACTTGAGGTGGCCGTCTCGCTGTAATCTGCCAATCAAGATAAAGGCGGGAATATTTTGCTCGGCACAAAACTGCCGAATATACGGCAACGAAAAATCGCCGATTTCCACAAATAAGCGATACTGATCTGGATTAATCAGTGTATTCTCAGCAAATTCATCTGCTCGATCCTCTACTTCATTCTTTGAGAACTCATAGTCAATTAAACGATCCTCGATATCCCCGTTTAGAATGTGTCCAATTTCATGAAAAAGGGTAAACCAAAAGACATCTGCAAACTTACGCCTTAATGTCATAATTAAATTGAGGGTGCCGTCACTGTTTCTCTTAATGACACCTTGGACAGGCGCTCCAGTAAAATGCTTGACAATGGCGAATTTAATCCCGCACTCAGCAAAATATTCCTTCAATCTTAAATGAATCGTATCCACATCTTCGAAAGTAAGTTTTCGAATTAAATGCAGTTTGCTCTTTAGTCTCTCAGTATTTAACTTTTGGTTTGCTTGCTGATTTTTTGCAATTAAATCGCATATTCTAAGCCAGGCAAATAGAACATATGGATCTACATTATCCGCCACTGCCAAACGATACGCCCCGGCATGTGATATTTCTGGAATTCGTATTAGGCTACTAACGTTTAACCGCTTTCGCCACTCAATGACAAGCATCGAACTTTGGGCATCAGGGTTAAGTAGACGGATATCTTTAGCGTACTCAGTGATGTTTTTTAGTTTCTGCAAAATCTCTAATTCTTCGCTTGATATCTGGTTAATCTCTTCAAAATCAGCTAGTTCTTTTTCGTAGTTTGCCTGAAGATTGATCCAAAAGCTTGCATCAACTTCCAATGCATACTCCAGCTTTTTGGCAAAGGAAACTGAAATCGGTTTTTGACAGTTCACGATACCGCTAATGTGCGGCTCTCTTACATCCGTTCTGATTGCTAGCTCGCGTTGCGTCATTTCCCGGTCTTCCAGCATTTCCTTCAAAGTTTCACCCGGATGAATAATAAACTCACGGGATAATCCATTCATTCTTTCTGCCATGATAATCCATCACCCCCTTAATAATCACAGTGTCACATGCTTTTAAAGCTTCAGGATCTAAACTTTCTACATCAGGTTTAACAATGAGTCTGATATTCCCTGTAATCGTAATCCCATAATAGCCCTTTAAGTTCTCATACAATGGATGAGGTTTGCCAAGTCCTGTGGTCAAGTAGATGCTAAAGTTATCAGAGGCCTTTAATTGATCAATTCTTTTCTTTGTTGCTCTAGCCCTATCTTTTCCAATCTCCTTCTTCATCATTTCAAAATCATTGAAGATTATGCGGACTGATTCGCTTTCGTATTCCACTAGCACCTTTTGCGACCACCACCCAAACTTAACCATTTGGTTAACTTAACTTTTTAGTTAAGTTTATTATAGCTTATCTATTTCTTTTTTGCAAGGGACCTGTGCAAAAATAATTATCCATTTTTAATTTATATACACAATCCAGAAAAATAATCAACAATTTTTTTATGAATTTGTAATGAGATAGTGACATTCAATGACATTTAGTGACAACTTTTCAATTTCTCAATTTCTTTAAGAGCTTTACCGTTGTTTAGAGTCTCTTTATTTGAAACTGGAAAAGTCACCCTAAATGAGACTGACAGGGTAACTACCCTAAATAGTGAATAAAGTCTGTCAGTCCGTCGTTCTTTGCTAACAAAAAGATTATTAGTGAAACGCAGGTCAAAAAAAAGAGCCGGTATATCAAAACTCTCTGCTGCCTCTAAAGCCAGCGGCAGCAGGTCATGGAAACCGGTGGCAATGAAAAACAATTCTAACTTTTGCCTGTCCAGCAGTTCACCATCAGTTGAAAACGACTGTTTGAGCATATGGC
>JBFLYC010000030.1:0-49342 GCA_040756735.1 Bacillota bacterium
TACTAGTCAAGGGCATGGGCCAGTATTAAAGCCATAAGAAATGCAGGTAAATAGCTATTATTGCTGATTCTGGGGTAGAATTATAGGGCTTTTACTTTTTAAAAACATTTTCATGCTTCAGCTCTGATCAATGCCGAGTTACTTGACATTGCCAAAGAAATTATGATAAAATTAGGACGTACGTACGACCAATTATTTGGAGGTGTCACATGCAACAAAAGACTGATAAAACAAACCCATCTGAGAAAATCCTTATAACGGCCTTTGAATGTCTTTCTACAAGAGGCTATGCCAATGTATCCATGCGAAATATTGCCGAGGAAGCCGGAGTCGCGTTAAGCCAACTGACATACTACTATAAGAATAAAGAAAAATTATTCATCGAAGTTATCAATATGATGACACTCCAATATTTACATGAAATAGAAGGAAATTTAGAATCTGTCACGGGTGAGAAAGAAAAGCTCGCGTCCCTCGTGAGGTTCTTTAAGGAACTGATCAGGGATAAACCAAAACTTTTGAAACTTTTTATTGATTTTATAGCACAGGCTTTATGGATTCCGTCTTTTAGAGAACAACTGGACAGCTTATTTACTGAGTTGACGGAGGTTATTGAAAGAAACCTATTGACCTACACGAAAATCAATAAAAGATATCTTGGATATTCTCCCCAAACGGTAGCTAAATTAGTTCTTGGAGCTTTGCTCGGAACATCTATTCAAATAATACTCGGTTCCGACCGGGACAGCGCCTTTGAATCCTTAAATTTGGCAGAGAGTCTATTAAATTAAGAGGGAGTGTATATTATGTCAAACGCATTTGAAAAGACAATCAATTTAGGATTAGGGCTTTTATTGTATTCACGGGAAAAAGTGGAGGAAGTGGTTGAGGAACTGGTCGGCAGAGGCGAGGTGGCCAAAAAAGACGCCCGGCAGTTTGCGAGCGAGCTTATGCAAAGAGGCGAAGAACAGAGAGAAGAACTGAAAAAGCTGATTCAGAGTGAGGTCACCAAGGCTCTGGATCATGTAAATGTGGCGAGAAAAGAAGACCTTGTTACAAAAGATGAAATCAGAGAAATTGTCAGAGAACAAATGCAGCAAGTACTCCGGGAACAAGGATTTTTCAAAAGCGAGGGCACCAAGTAAAGGGGATAAATGTTCAGAGTGCCGAAAAAGTAGAAGGCTCAGGAAAGAGAGCAAATCAATCTAAATATGCTTTTGCTATGTGATGAAACGATAGGAGTGCCTCCTTTCCCCTCTGCTTAAATATTGCGGAATCGCGGGATAGAGTTGATATGATGAATTACAGGCGCATTCGTGCCAGAAGATATAAAGAAATTATTGCTGTTTTTACAAAACATGGTTTTGGATTGTTTGTAAAGCGACTTAGGCTCCCTTATTCTTTAAGGTCCAAAGATAGAATTTTAGACGCCGGAACTGCACCTGACACGGCCGGAGCCTCGGCAGGAAAAAGGCTGAAGATGGCCTTGGAAGAACTGGGGCCGACGTTTGTGAAACTGGGACAAATTTTAAGCATACGACGGGATATTTTACCGGCTGATATTATTGAAGAGCTTAAAAAGCTGCAAGACTCGGTGCAGCCGTTTCCTTTTTCTGAGGTAAAGACGCTCATTGAAACGGAATTTAATGACACGCTGGGAAATATCTTTAAAGAATTTGATGAGGTACCTGTAGCCGCGGCATCCATATCCCAAGTCCATCGCGCCAGACTGATTTCGGGAAAGCAGGTGGCCGTAAAGGTTCAGAGGCCGGAAATAGAAAGACTCATAGATCTGGACTTAAACATTTTGAAAGACATGGCGCATCTTCTCGACCATCACACAAAATACGGGGAGATTTATGATTTTAGCGGTATGGTGGCGGATTTTGAAAACACGCTTAAAAATGAACTGGATTTTATCAAAGAAGGGGAAAACGCAGATACCTTCAGGCTTAATCTCAGCCGGGACGAAGGCGTAACAGTCCCAAAAGTGAAGTGGATATATACGACAAAGCGGGTTCTCACCATGGAGTATTTTGAAGGCATCAAGATCAGCGATTCTGCCGCCTTGGATCTGGCGGGCATTAACCGGAGAAAGATCGCCGAGAGGCTTGCCGCATCCATATGCAATCAAATACTCAGAGATGGTTTTTTTCATGCGGACCCGCATCCGGGCAATATTCAGGTCATGCCGGACGGCACCATCATATTTCTTGATTTGGGGATGGTAGGTTGCCTCAACGAATCCCGGAAAAGAGCGATTTCAAATTTTTTTGTCGGGGTTGCCTTCAAAGACAGTCGAATGGTGGTCAACTCCATTTTTGCTATGGAGGCCGCAACTGCTCGAAGCAATGTGAAAAGCTTTGAAAAAGACGTTGATGCGCTGATCGAAAAGTACCTTACGATGCCTATGAACGAGATGAAAATTGATAAGCTGCTCCAGGAAATCTTTCATATTGCGTTTTTGAACCATGTAAAAACACCCCGTGAATTTGCTTTGCTTTCCAAAACATTGACAACTCTTCAAGGACTGTTGGAAAAACTGGCCCCGGATATTAACGCCCTTGTTATCGCGGAACCTATCGCTAAAAAACTTCGTTATCAGTTGCTTTCAGTCGAGAAAATGGGAAGCGGAATAAAAAAGAGCTTATTAGATTACTGGGATATGTTGAGCGAATTCCCGACCGCAATGCAAAGCCTTCTGCTTAAAGCGGCAGATGCAGACTTTGCCGTTCAATTTGAGATGAAAGAGATGGATAAACTTCAAAGGCGGCTGGAACGAATCTTCAACAGGATATCCTTTAGCCTGATTTTGCTTGCCGTAAGCATTATCATCGCCGGAGTCCTTATTAGCTCCGGCCTTAACGCAGATACAAGCAACGAAATGTATTTTTTCAATATTACAGTCTTAAAAATAGGTTTGGCATCGGCAGCTATTATTGTTTTGGTACTGATGATTTCTATGATAAGGTCAAGAAACTGAAAAATAACCCGTAAAAGGAGCAATGCCAAATGATTGGGTGGATCATATCAAAATTAAGACTGGAACCGGATTCCTTCGCTGATGCGGAATACCTGGACTGTATACGCGAGCTGATTGACCATGAAATGGTCAGGTCTATGAAAAATTATATACAACACAGCGACATCGATTGTTTAGAGCATAGCCTTTATGTATCGTACAGCAGCTATCTTGTTTGCAGGCGGATGGGGCTTAACTATCGTTCGGCGGCCAGAGGAGGATTGCTACACGATTTTTTTCTGTACGACTGGCATCTTGAAAAACCGTACAAGGGGCTGCATGGCCTGACGCATCCTCACGTCGCTTTGCAGAATGCGAATAAATATTTCCATTTAAACAAACTGGAACAGGATATCATTCGAAAACACATGTGGCCTTTGACAGTAACACCGCCCAAATATAAGGAAGCATACATTGTGGCCGCGATAGATAAATATTGTGCATTTATGGAAACTTTCAATTTTGGAGAAAGAAAAAATGTGCGTAGGTTGCAAGGCCTATTGTGCTATTAATGCACCTTTCTGAGAAAGGATCAAAAAGTATGTTAGATTTTATAGCAATCCCGATGGGAGCTATCTTGAAATATATATATGATAACATTGCGTTTCAGAATTATGGGATCGCAATCATACTTTTTACGGTAGGAATAAAATCACTTATGCTTCCCCTGACCATAAAGCAGGTTCAATCGACCTCAAAAATGGGTGAGCTTCAGCCACAGATGCAGGAAATTCAAAAGAAATATAAAGACGACAAGGAAAAGCAGAGTACGGAGCTGATGAAACTCTATCAGGAAAATAAGGTGAATCCGACCGGAGGCTGCCTTCCCCTGCTGATACAGATACCGATTTTGTTTTCTTTATATTATGTTATTTCCCAGCCTTTGAAATACATGGCTGGAAAATCTCCTGAAATCATAGCGCGGCTCTATGAACTGATACCGCAGGGTGCCGAGAAGATTGCGAATATGAAAGACCTGAGCATTATTGCTTATTTTAGTGACCACTCAGAACAGCTTCAGGCGGTATCTCATTTGCTGCAATCGGAAGATTTACTCAATATGAATTTTTTAGGGATCAATCTTGGAGTAGTGCCCGCCTGGAATCCCAGCAATTATATCAACAGTGGTACAAGCATACATAGCTACCTTCTGCTGTTGATTCCGTTGCTGTCGGCCCTCACATCCTATATTTCAGTAAAATATTCCATGAAGGATACGCCGAAAGCAAACGCAGATCGGATGCAGGCGTCCATACAAAATAACTTAGCCTTAATTTCCCCCATCATGAGTGGAGTAATTACTTTTACAGTTCCTGCCGGGCTGGGCCTGTATTGGATCATTGGGAATATTTATCAAATCGCGCAACAGATGTTTATAAACATCTTTGTTTTAAAAAAGCGTAGTGATAGGAAAAAGCAAACCGAAAACGGCAATAGTGAATTGCGTCAGACGGATACACCATAAGATGGATTCTCGGATTGCTTTGGGAGGGGGTTCGGCTTAAATGCCTGATTCGAATATAACGAAACTGGCCCTTGCCAATTCATTGAAAGGGCTAATGGCAAAGACCGCTTTTAATAAGATTCGCGTCAGCGATATTGTGGATAACTGCGGACTAACAAGGCAAGCATTCTATTATCATTTCAAGGACAAATATGATCTTATGAACTGGATTTATTATACCGAGACCGCCTGTTTTATGAATTCCTATAACAAAGTGGAGCATTGGATGGATGGTCTGACAGATTTGTGTAATTATATGCGGAAAAATAAGACGTTTTATATTAACGCGCTTAACACAACCGGGCAAAATTCTTTTCAGGAATATCTGCACGATTACATCCGCGATATTTCGATATCTGTAATAGAGAGCATCAAAAACACAGAATTTGAAGAAGAAAAATGGGGATTTATTGTCGAATTTATTTCCACTGCTTTTGTCGCTCTGATTGTGCGGTGGGCCAACAACGGCATGAAAGATGATCCGGCAGAGTATGTAATGAAAATGCGCAGCTTATTTGACGGAAGCATTCTTTGTGAACTGGAAAGCCAAAGCGAAGAGATATCCACGGAAAATCCGACCAAACCGGAATGATTATTATGGCAGCTCATTATTTTTTATTTGTCAGTAATCAGATTTTAGCAATATGAAAACTGCGCTGCCTGTAAAGCATTCAAATTAAAATTGGAGCAGGTAGTATGAAAAACATTATTGATTACACAATAGAAAAAAGTGATACTTTTAAAAATAGAAAATTCAACGCGGTTGACAGCCTGGTTTTATCCCAATTGGCGTATCTGCGTTTTGATAAGTTCGTACCCGGTCTATCTGATACCGCGATGCCGGTGAGCATAAAAGAAATAGCAAGTAAGGAAAACCTGGATATGCTGTTTCATGATACATGGAACAGCAAAAACAACCGGCGTCTATTCTTTGCGCTGGCGAACAGTTCAAGGTTTCGTGACTTAAAACTGGTT
This sequence comes from Bacillota bacterium, assembly GCA_040756735.1. GTDB lineage: Bacteria > Bacillota > DSM-16504 > Desulfitibacterales > Desulfitibacteraceae > JBFLYC01. Next base: position 5,502 of record JBFLYC010000030.1, read on the forward strand.
TTTTATGTCAATAAAATAGACAACAAGACTGAGAAGCAGTTCTCAGCCATTACGTTTTTGCTGGACGAATGTTCAGCCTATATCGCTTATCGCGGAACCGATTCAACCTTTATTGGATGGAAAGAGGATTTTAACATGGCATTTATCAGCCCTATTCCCTCGCAGGAAGAAGGCGTCGCCTACCTAAATGCCGTTGCCGATAGAATTTCATGCCAATAAAAAATTGGCGGACACTCAAAAGGAGGAAATATTGCGGTCTATTCCTCGATAAAATGCCGCCAGCCCGTTCAAAAGAGGATCACGCAAGTCTTTAGCCATGATGGACCCGGATTTAGGGATGAAGTTTTTCAATACCACGAGTATTTAACTATAAAAGACCGAATCAATAAAACCTTGCCTCAGTCATCCATAATCGGAATGCTATTGCAGAATCAGGAACACTATTCTGTGGTGAAAAGCAATCGCATCTGGTTATGCAGCATGATTCTTTTTCATGGCTAATTGACGGCAGTGATTTTCAATATGCTCAATCGGTTAAAAAAAGCGCGCTTTTTATGAACGGGACGCTAAACCAATGGATTAACTCCTTTGACGACCAAAAACGGAGTTGTTTGTCAATACTCTTTATCAGATTATCCAAGCAACAAATGCCAAAACATTTTATAATCTGACCGGAGATTGGCCCCAAAAGGCTGTTGCTGTGCTTGGCGCAATCAGAGGTATTGACGATGAGACAAGGAAGTTTGTATTTCAAACCATAAGGGCGCTGTTTGCTTTGGCTGTTAAAAATATACGAGAAATGGGCTCGGAGAATAGTCAATAAGCCTGAAACCCGTAAAGCTGAAAAATGTGCTGAACATTCACTCTTTATTAGCCCAAGGCAGTTCTTTCCTAGAAAACATCACTATGCCAATTGCCAAAATTATTACAGATATCAACTGAGATGTTGACAGAATTCCGACGCTGCCCCTGTAATCGTTTCTAAAGAATTCTATTATGAATCTTCCCACACTATAAAGAATAAGGTATAAAGACCCTACCTTCCCCGTTCTCCGGTCTTTTTGTGCATAAAACAACAATACTATCGCGATCAAGAAGTCTCCTGCGCTTGAAAACAACTGGGTTGGTATAAGTTTAACTCCATTAGGTGCAAACGATGAATTGTGAAAAACTATACCAATGGCGGAATCTGTTTCACCTCCATAGCAGCATCCGGCAAGAAAACAACCAATCCGACCAAACCCTTGTGCCAGTGCTACGGATGGCACTGTTAAATCAAAGTATTGAAAGAAATTAACTCTTTTTGATCTACAATACATTATAGCCGCTAATATGCCGCCAATTATACCTCCATATACTACGAAACCGCTCCCGGATACAATCCGCATAGGTTCATTGAAAAAGGCATTTATTTCTACTACACAATAAAGCAGTTTTGCTCCAATAAATCCGAATATAAGGACTACAACTCCTAAACTATACACGAAATCTGCATCAAGCCCTCTTTTTTTTGCCCGTTTACCCGCTGTTATCAAAGCGCATAAGATGCCTATCCCTATCATTAGCCCGTAGCCGTGTATTGATATGAAACCAATATAAAATATTTCGTTATACATATGATTATAGCCTCACAAAATTGAATGCTATCTGTGTTCGTTTTTTACTCTGGGCATTATTCAAAACCCACTCTCTTTTATCAGCTATTGTTTGAAAAAATCATTATCATAAAGATGTTTTATTATGACTACGGCAACAGGCAGAGCAAGTATTCCGATTAATCCGAAGACTTTTAATCCGATATATATGCATATTAACATGACAAGAGGATGCAGCCCTATTTGTTTTCCTATCTATTTGGGTTCCAATATATTACGGACTATAATTATGATAAGGTATAATACCGCAAGCCCAATGGCAAACGGTATGTTACCTCTTATAAGTTCAATAATGAACCATGGAACGACAACGCTGCAAGTACATATTTTATCACAATAAATACAATAGCGATAATCAAGGCAAAGTAGATGAAATTAATAATAAAGTTTTTTTCTTTTCTATGGTCATACTTTTATTGGCATAAAACATGATCAGAAGCTTGTACAGGGCTGCTGCTGTATCTGAAGTATTCCAAGAAGCGATTTTGTAAGCTCATCTTTTGCTTTGATATATTCACAATAAACCCTTTCCGCCAGGTTAATCGCCATATAACCATCGCCGGAGAGAATTTTTTCACTGATAACCTGCATATCCCGGAACAATTCCAGCGTAATCAAAGGCTGGCCGTTTTCCCCCCTGACATTGCACGCAAAGGTATATACGCTGTCGCTGCATGTATCCGAAACGCCGTTTTCGGCGATATACACACCGAACAGATTGCCGAGGCCGATCGCCGAGTGGATATATTCTGGAGTAGTCAATTGCTTCATAGTTTCTTCGTTATAATTTACATGGAAACCATATAGGCAGCGGTTCTGTTTTAATAACCGGAATGCGTTTTTATCACTTCCACAGCTAAAATCCGTATCCATTATCTGTACGGAAATCATCATATTATGGATTTTGCCCAGAGACTCGGCAGTCTGCTCCGAAATTAAGCCGGAAGATACTTTCAATATGAACAGGCATTCATCAAACCTTTTGGCGAGTTCACATATGGTTGGTATATCATCCTTTTCGTGCGGGCAAGCGATATAGCTGTGAATGCCCAGCTCCCGCCCTTCCCTTATTAAATGCTCCATCTGATGAAAAAAATCTGAACTGGATTCGTAAATATCAAAAATCAAAAGCCAGGGAATAAGAACCCCCAAATAATCCTGTCTTTTTTTCAGCTTGTCGGCCCCATATATCAGGCTGCTGTATCCCAAATTCAGACCGACTTTTTTTATCGTATCGTTGTTAACATCGGAAATCATTCTTTTAATCAGTGAATTATAAGGATTCTTTGGATTGGCAATGACCTTTTTGGCGGCATTAAAAAACCATTTCTGATTTTCACTTGTTGAAAAAAGCAGGCCCAAATCAATCAGATTCCTTATGCTGCGGTTTGTGTTGCTTTTCATATCTTCCATAGCTTTGCTGACCGCTATATTGATTGTCCGCCTTATCAGCCTATGCTGCAACTCCAACACCGACAACTCCCTTCCATAATCAAGTACATTATTTAGTATACCCCAGAGCGGGGAGGTGCTCTATTGACAGACATGTACATGTGTAAAGAATCTTTACACATGCTTTTTTTGTCTAATTACTCAAAATATGCTCTATGCTACACTTTCCCATAGATAAATTTGATTGGAGGCAGAATCGTATCATGAACAAAATTATCGGTTCTACAGGGATGAAGCTGGCATATGCGTACTTAAATTCAAATCCTGAAAAAAATATTCCAAAACTCATGGATTGGGTAGACCGCCTTGCTATAAACAATGTAATGGAAGGTCAGCGTAAGGCGGTCCGCAAGATCATTGAAGATAAGGACAGCAACTGGTATAAGCTGATTCTCAGTATGTGGACAGATATTGATCCCGGGGTGCGGAAGGCGTTTTTCAATAACTTCATATTAAATGCAATCTTCATCGGATGGCCCATACAGGAGAAGAACCGGGAAAAGTACGGCTGTAACATACCATGGGCAATCCTAATGGACCCTACCTCGGCCTGCAACCTCAGATGCACAGGCTGTTGGGCGGCTGAATACGGGAACAAGATGTCCATGAGCTATGAAACACTGGATAGCATCATTCAGCAGGGTAAGGAACTGGGGGTATATTTCTTCCTCTATTCCGGCGGAGAGCCGCTTGTCCGCAAAACGGATATTATTCGTCTTTGTGAAAAGCACAGTGATTGCCAGTTTTTTGCGTTCACGAACGGTACGCTGATTGATGAGACGTTTGCCGACGAAATGCTGCGCGTCAGGAATTTCATACCCGCCATTAGCATTGAGGGTTTTGAAGACGCGACGGATTTCCGCCGCGGCCGGGGCACTTATCATGCGGTTATCCGCGCTATGGAGGTCCTCAAACGAAAAAAACTCATCTTCGGCGCTTCTCTCTGCTATACGCGGTATAACACCGAGGCGATCGGCAGCGAAGAATTTTTCGATTTCTTGATCGACATAGGGGTGAAATTTGCGTGGTTTTTCACCTATATGCCGGTGGGGGCGGATGCGGCGACCGATCTGATGGTAACCGCCGAGCAGCGCGAGTTCATGTATCGCCAGATCCGTCATTTCCGCCAAACAAAGCCGCTGTTCACCATGGATTTCTGGAACGATGGAGAATATGTGCAGGGTTGCATCGCTGGCGGACGCAGGTATCTGCATATCAACGCCAACGGGGATATCGAGCCATGCGCGTTCATCCATTATTCGGACTCCAATATTCATGAAAAAACGATTCTTAAGGCGTTGCAGTCCCCGTTGTTCATACAATACCACAAGAACCAGCCCTTTAACGACAACCACCTGCGGCCCTGCCCTCTTCTGGACAATCCGGGCAGACTGGCGGCGATGGTGGAGGCGTCCGGTGCGACCTCGACGGATTTCGTCAAACCGGAGGACGTGCACAGATTGAGCGGTAAGTGTGTGGATACGGCTGAAAAATGGGCTGTGACTGCGGAAAGGCTGTGGGGTGAATCACACCACAACCGCGCCGGTTGCGCGCAATGCGGTGATAAGGCTCAAAAGGTCGTCGGTTGAAAGAGACCGGCGCTTTCCTCAAGTCTCGGGAACTTATTCTGGCGTGCGCTTGCCATAAAAGCGGCTGCCGTGGTGCAGGGGAGATTACTATGATAAACGATTTTATTATTTTCACTGATGCTGCATCGGACCTTCCGACAGAGTTGATTGAAACCTATGGAATTTCTGTTTTACCTATGTATTTTGAAATAGACGGTAAAAGCTATCGTCATTATCCTGACGGCAGAGAACTTGGATATTCCAGATTTTATCAGATGCTTCGCTCCGGCATCGTGGCCAAGACATCGCAGATTAACAGTTCGGAGTTCCTGCACTGTTTTGAACCTGTATTAAAACGCAGTCTGGATATCCTCTACATATCTCTTTCTTCGGGATTGAGCAGTACTTATCAATCCTCGGTAATGGCCGCGAAGGAGTTGATGGAAAGGTATCCTGAACGAAAAATATACTGCGTTGACTCACGTTGCGCCAGCGTAGGACAGGGTATGCTCGTATACCACGCCGCGCTAAAAAAGCATGAAGGTTTAGATATAGACGAATTGAAGGATTGGGTCGTTCAAAAACGTGATCACCTATGTCATTGGTTTACAGTGAATGACTTGAATCACTTAAAACGGGGAGGCAGGTTAAGTGCTTCGTCGGCTATAGTCGGTACTATACTTTCAGTGAAACCAATTCTTCATGTTGATAAGGATGGCCATCTTATCCTGAGAGAGAAAGTGCGAGGCCGCCGCAAATCCCTTGTAGAGCTTGCTGACCGTATGGAAAAATTCTGTGTTAGACCGGAGAAACAGACGATCTTTATCGGCCATGGAGACTGCATTGATGATGCAGGTATCCTTGCATCTATGGTTGAGCAAAGATTTGCACTAAAGAATGTAGCTATAAGCTATGTCGGACCAATTATTGGAGCGCATACCGGACCTGATGTGATGGTTTTGTGCTTCTTTGGCAGTGAAAAATAGTCTGAATAAAAGAGGATGAATCAATTGCTTATTTTATCAAAATACTTTTTATGGTTTATTGCATATAGCTTTTTGGGATGGATCTATGAATCCGCAATTTGCTCAATAAGTGAACGAAGATTTGTAAATCGTGGATTTTTGAATGGCCCCTTATGTCCGGTATATGGTTTTGGAGCTTTAGCTTCCATATTTATTTTGGATATGAGAACAGACAATCTTATTGTTCTGTTTTTTGCCGGAATGCTTATAGCCTGTACGATTGAATATATCACCGCGGTTTTGCTTGAAAAGTTGTTTAATGCGAAATGGTGGGATTATTCTAATTACCGGTTCAATATCCAAGGACGCGTCTGTCTTATAGGGGCCGTAGTTTTTGGTGTTCTCGTGGTGCTGCTTATCAAGTATATTCATCCGTTTGTCGGAGCTTTGATTGGCCAACTGCCTTCTAGGTGGCAGATTGTTTTATCAATCGTTATTTTTATTTTTCTCATGCTGGATTTGTATATAACTGTGCGTCATCTTCTGATTTTGAACAGCAGACTCAAAGAGATACAATTAGCGATAAACCAATTTTTAAAACAGTATACAAAACATGCCGGAGAACTTAAAGAGTCTATTATGAACAAATTTGAAGAAAGTGAATTTTATAACGAACGTATTAAAGCTTTAATTAGTCTAAGTCGGTTTCAGAGCATAAGAATTATTAGGGCGTTCCCAAACTTGCGATCCATCAACTATGATGATGCATGGCAAAAGCTTAAAAGCATTCTGTTAGGCACTGACAGCAGAAAGTAGAAACTGCGTTTATAGATGAGCTTTAGAACCATGAAAAATTATATATAACACAGCGATATTGATTGCCTGGAACGTAGTTTTTATGCCTTTCTGTTAAAGCGTTATCCCGCATACAGGCAGAAGAGGTCTGATTGCGATTTACGGTCGAAGCACCTTTTTTCTGTTTCATTTTGTACATAAGGCATTCTTAAACGAACGAGGGCTATACGCCCAAAGAGGAAACATAATATGAACTTACCAAACAAATTAACAATATTAAGAATGATATTGATACCAATTTTTATTATTTTTTTAACAAAAGAGTACTATTACATATCAGGAATCATCTTTGTTGCAGCTTCTATTACAGATGCCCTGGATGGATATTTAGCAAGAAAATATAACCTCATTACGGATTTCGGCAAGATAATCGATCCTCTGGCTGATAAGCTTCTGATTACATCAGCTTTGATTTGTTTAGTGCAACTAGGCAGTATTGCGGGATGGCTTGCCATAGTAATTCTGGCGCGAGAATTTGTAATTACCAGCTTAAGATCTGTTGCGGCTAGAGAAGGCATAATCATTGTTGCAGAAAGATCGGGAAAAATCAAAACAGTATTGCAAATGTTGGCCCTGTCGGTTATTTTGCTGCGCAATTGGCCTTTTTCAATTTTCACCGATTTACCTATCGGAGATTATTTGCTTTGGCTTGCTGTAGGCATGACCTTGTATTCGGGAATTGAATATATTATAAAAAATAAAACATTACTTCTGCCAAAAAATTCAAGCATGAAAAACAGCCCAATATTCAGCACTATAGCAAAAGGAAAGCTGAACATAGGGCGTTTACTGATATACAACTACTGTATCAAGAAAAGGTAAAAAATTTATAGCCTGCCTGATAACCCATCTAGGCAGAGCAGAGTCTATTGCATCGCCATAAAGATGCTTGATGCAATCATGTTATCTAGGCAACTCTTAGACAAGTGGCTCAGGCTTTGACGCATTTTTCAAATGTGCTAACGTCCTTGCTGTTTGGCTTTATAAAACATCATTTTGTGGAGGAAAATTCTATGTCCTTGCAGGACTACGATAATTAGCTTTTATGCCAGGTAACTGAATAATTGCATGATATGGAGTGCTATGTCGTCTGTATTTTTTGTCAAATGGGCGTAGGCTGCAAGGTTTTCCTTGCAGTCTACGCCTTTTCATTGTCGCTTTTTGCTGGATGTGAAGGAAAAACAACAGCTTTTGTTGTTAAAAGGAAGCCGTAATATCGGGAAAAGACAGCATTAAAAAATTATTTTTCCAAAACCCTGTATTTCATCCTTCTCATTTTAATGTATAGGGCGAGAGGAGAGGAAGTTCTATGAAAAGGAGTGCTGAAACCTATAAGGCTGTAGAAAAAGCGTTTTGCGCCTACATAAAAATCGTAATAACCCGCTCGTCATGGGGATATTTCCGCGCCCAATACAAGCATTTCAACAGAACCATCCCCTTGGAGGAAGTGGAGGAAATCAACTTATGCGCCGAAGCTGACATAGACATCAATATTCCTGTTTTCAATGGGGACAAGCTGGATGAATACATCGAAAATGAAATCCTTTCTGCGGTTATCAGCACCCTCAATTCAAAGGACAAGCAACTGCTCTACATAAAATATTATGAGAATAAAACCGACTATCAGCTTTCCCTCATTTTCGGCGTAACGCAGCAGAGCATCACCGAGCGGAAAAACCGGATTCTTAAAAAGCTGAAAAATCGGTTTCAGATATGAACCAGCCATTTTTTATCTAATCCGCGCCCCGCCCTTTCCGTGAAAGCCAACCACTTTTACGGAAAGGAGGAAAGGGCATGCCGGAAATACTGGATTTAATCGAAGCAGCCCAGCATGGTAACGAGCGGGCGATGGAAACCCTCATCCGGCAGTTTGAACCGCTGATTATCAAAAAATCTTGCCTGTTTGGCAAGCTGGACGAGGATTGCCGCCAGCATTTGACGCTGGAATTCATATTGGCGGTACAGAACTTCGACCTGAAGCGGTTTGAAAAATAAAGCATAAGGCTTGCAGAAAATTTTCTCTGCAAGCCTTGTTTTTGCCCTGTATTTTGCGAGACTTTTTTCAATGTATAGAGCGAGAGGACAAGACAGCTTTCCCCTCACGGTCTTTGATAAGTGAATAGGTGTCTTTCCGGTACGTTCCCCGTATGCCCTAAAAAGGGAAGCCAGCTTGCAGGTACGCCAAGACCACCTGTCCGGCATCAGCCGGATCACAGCCAAGGTATCCATGCCGTCATGGACTAAATAAAGGTAAGGTGCGAGCGATCAATACCCGTGCAACAATAAATGTCGGCTGCATTTAAGGTGAAACATACGGAGGGATAATGATACTTCCGTCCAGCCACAGTCCGAGCGTGATAAAACCGTCGCAGGCAATGGGGATGGCCCGTCAGTATGGGGGGAGGTGAAATTCCTATGAGGACGATCAGCCGACGTCCGCCGGATAAGCCCGTAAAACGATAGAAGCAAAACAGAAATGCAGGTCAGGGGTGCGCACCTTGGTGCGAGATGTATGCGTATCCAATCATGGCGCGCCCTTGTTGCCTGCATTTTATTTCCCGAGCAGAAAGGGGCTGATACCTTGCTGAAAAGCAATGAAGCATATAAGCTGGTCTTTCGGGAATACCCGGATGTGGTCAGTGTGGAGCAAATGTGTGAAATGCTCGGCGGTATCAGCACAAAAACCGGATATCGCCTTTTGCGACAAAATCAGATCAAGCACTTTAAGATAGGCCGAATGTATAAAATCCCAAAGCTTCATATTTTTGAATACCTGGCGGTCGTGCAGGAATCCGATGCGTAAAACATCGCTCGCACCTTTGCAAGATATTTTGGAGCCTGCTACAATAAACCCGTCAATGGTAGGTGAATATGGACTGTTACTGATTTAAAGGAGGCAAGAATTCATGGTAACAGGACACCTGCGAGAAAAAAACGGCTATTTCCAGATGATCCTCACCTACAAGGATATGAACGGAAAGCGCCAAACCAAGTCTGTCAGCACGGGACTTCCCGTCAAGGGGAATAAAAAGCGCGCCGAAGCGATGCTTTGGAAAACCAGGCAAGAGTTTAATCCCGACACGGCGATGAGCGACAAAAACATGTTGTTTGCCGACTTCCTGAACAAATGGCTGCAGGACGTTATCAACAGAGTGGACGCCGACACCTACGCCCTTTACGCATACGACGCCAAAACCTTCATCATCCCTTACTTTAAGGATACCGCCGTTACGGTGGCGAAAATAAAGCCGGGGGACATAGAAGGCTATTATCAGTATGAGAGAACGGAAAACGGCGCATCAAACAGTACCCTAGTCCAATATCACGAGGCTATCAAGGAAGCCTTGGGATATGCTGTGGAGCTTGTATTGATACAGGATAATCCAGCGGACAAAGTGAACCCAATCTCTGCTGAGACACAAATATTGTTTACCGACTTCTGGCTGGAATGGCTGGAGATGATCAAACACAATGTGGAAATGACCACCTACGCCTCTTACGCTGTTTGCATCAAGAGCTGCATTATTCCTTATTTTAAGGAGTACAAACTTACGTTGAAGGATGTTACGCCGAAGCACATCCAGGACTATTATCAGTACGAGCTGAACGAGAAAGGCTTAAGCGCCTGCACGGTGATCCACCGCCACGCCAACATTCGCAAGGCGTTGCAGTACGCTTACAAGGTGGGCCTGATCGCCTTTAACCCCGCCGACCGGATCGAGCGGCCCAAAACCACAAAATTCGTGGGCAGCATTTACGATGCCGGGGAACTGGAAGCCTTGTTCGCCGTCGTGAAAAACAAGCCGATAGAGCTGGCTGTTATCCTGGGCGCGTTTTACGGACTGCGCCGCAGTGAAATCGTGGGGCTGAAATGGGACGCCATTGACTTTGAAAAAAAGACGCTGACCATCAAGCACACCGTAACCGAGGTAAGGGTGGACGGAAAAGCCATCATCGTGGAAAAGGACCGCGCCAAAACCAAGTCGAGCCACCGCACCCTGCCGCTGGTAGAGCCCTTTGAAAAGCTTCTCCGGCGGCTGAAGGAAGAGCAGGAGCGCAATCAAAAAGTATGCGGGAAAGCCTATTGCCGTGAGTATATCGGTTACATCTACGTGAATGAGCTGGGAGAACGGATCAAGTCGGGCTATATCACCCAGAATTTCGCGCTCACGCTGAAAAACCACGGCCTCAAAAAAATCCGCTTTCACGCCCTGCGCCATAGCTGCGCCAGCCTGTTGTACGCCAACGGCGTCAGCCTGAAAGAAATCCAGGAGTGGTTGGGGCACAGTGATATTTCCACTACCTCGAATATCTACACCCACCTGGATTTCAGCTCCAAGGTCGCTTCGGCCAACGCCATCATCGGCGTATATCCCTCCTGACATCCCTCCAAATCGGGCGGAATGCCAGGTGGAAAGGGCGATGAGAGCATTGCCAATATGCGCTAAAACGTGTCATGTGACGGTATGACGGGCGGCAAACAAAAGGTGCCGCCAGAAAAGAAAAAAGCCCTCAAATCCGCTTGTGTCGCGGCTTTAAGAGCGATTATTTCTGGTGCCGATGGCCGGAGTCGAACCGGCATGGAGGTTATCCAACGGTTTTTGAGACCGCCGCGTCTGCCAATTCCGCCACATCGGCAAATTTATTTCAATTTCCCTCTCCATAATCCGACTTTGGAATTTGGAGGGATATGGTGGAGGGATATGAAAAACCATAGAGGCTATTCGATTATCAAGAACCCAGCAACCACGCGGGTTTGGGAGCCGCCGATCGGTCGAAAAGGGCTTTTCACGCAGTAGATTTTGAGTCCAGTGCGTCTGCCAGTTCCGCCACTTCGGCACTTTTTGCTGCGGTATTAATATTAACATCAAAAAATACTTATGTCAAGACGGCTTCCTTTAGCGGCTGTAGTTATTCTGTGATAGTGTCGGCTTCTTTGACGGCTTCTATAGCGAAAGTTTGGTATTAAAAAAGGGTTAATGATTTCTTTATCGAATATATATACAGTATGTAAAAAATCTGTAATTGAGGTATGCTTTAAAAGGTAAATATTAAACATAAAGTATGTTTTTGGGGTGAGTTTTTTGGATATACTTCGGTGTCTCCACATGGGGGTTAGGGTTGTTAACCGGAACCCTTTAATTTTGTTGATTCCTATTTTAATTGATGCAGTTAAATTTATAACATTTTACATGGGATATGTTTATCATTTTTTACCTGGTTTAGAGCCCACAACAGGTATCGAGGCAGGCAAGGATTTTTATCGGGTCATACCAAGAATACCTCCCACAATAGAAGATGTTCTCACCATAGAGTGGATGCCCATGGCAGATAGAGCTTTAACATACGCTCCTGAAATAATCGCTCTTCTTGTAATTTCCATAATTATTAGTGCGTTTTTCAAAGGCTCTTATTTAGGTATGTTAAGGTTGGCTGTCAAAGATGAAAAAGTTGTGGTAAAAGATTTATTTGAGAACGGAAAGTATTATTTTGTCAGGTTTTTTGTGTTATGGACAGTATTAGCTCTAGTTAATATATTGTTTGCTTATTTTGCTTTAATAACCCAGTCCATGGTATTTATCATCGTTGTTTCTTTGGTAGTTATGTTTTATATTCTTTTGGAATACTCCATAGTAATTGAGGATCTCACCTTGATCAATGCAATAGCGAGGGCTCCGCAGGTGTTGGCAAGCTCCTTTATTCGCTTTGCAGGTTTGTTTATTATTGCTGTTGTAATAAACTGGCTGTTGTCCATGGTTGTTAACGCAGCTGGAACTGCTGTATTGATTCTGGGTATTCTCCTAACTGCATATATAAACACAGTGATAATTGCGGCTGTAATTGAGATGTACTTGAACTTTTTGTTGCGTGAAAGTGGAACGGCTTAAAGAAGAAAAATTGAAGTGGTGGTTTTATGGACAGCCATATTATACATGTTGACATGGATGCCTTTTATGCAGCTGTGGAGCAAAGAGATAACCCAGCCCTTAAAGGGAAGCCTGTTATTGTAGGGGCTGATCCAAAGGGCAGAGGAGTGGTTTCAACCTGCTCTTATGAAGCCAGGGCTTATGGTGTTCGATCTGGAATGCCAATATCAAGGGCATATAAACTGTGTCCGCGAGGTGTTTACTTGCCGGTAAATATGTCCAAATATGTTGAAGCTTCTAAGCAGATCAGAGATATTTTTTATAAATACACACCTATTGTAGAACCTATTGCTTTAGATGAAGCTTTTTTAGATGTGACACATTCTACTCAAATATGGGGAAATCCTAAGCAAATTGCTTTGATGATACAAAGAGAAATTGAACAAAACACCAGGCTTACAGCTTCAGTGGGCATAAGCTATAATAAGTTTCTGGCTAAATTAGCTTCAGGATTAAAAAAACCTAAAGGTTTTATTGAAATAAGCAGAGATAACTTCAAGGAATTGGTCTGGCCGCTGCCTGTTACTAAGGTTTGGGGAGTCGGTCCCAGAACTAAAAACCTTTTGGAAAAGCTAAATATAAAGACAATTTATGACCTGGCAAAGTATCCTGCAGAAGACCTTGAAACAATTTTAGGGAAACGAGGAAGACAGCTGCACCAATTAGCCAGTGGCCAAGATTATAGGTCAGTAGAGTCAGATCAGGAAATAAAATCCATTGGCAAAGAAATAACCTTTGATAAAGACCTTGATGATATAATCATTATAAAAGATCATTTTAGGGAACTCGGGCAAAGGGTCGGGAATCGGCTGCGCTCGAAAAAACTCAAGGCAAAATGCCTGTCAATAAAAATAAGGTATAATGATTTTACTACTGTGACACGGAGTTGTTCTTTTAGCTACCATTTGTCAAATGACAAGGAGTTACTTGATGGAGCAGTTAGGTTGTTTATTGATAACTGGAATGGCAATCCTGTAAGATTGATAGGTGTATCCGTATCTAATCTCATAGAGGTTTATTCTGAACAGCTGTCCTTGTTCATGGACATTAAGGAAGATATTATTGCCCAGACAATTGATAATATCAGGGCCAGGTATGGGTACAACATTATTAATAGAGGAAGTATTACCAAAAAAACACATCCTCCAGAAAAGGAGGTAGGCAATGATTCCAGATGATTTGCTGGTTCAAAAAGTAAAAGAAGGCCACCTTGAATCTTTTGAGGTTTTAGTTGAACGATACCAAAAACAGGTTTACAATATGGCATATCGTTATACTGGAAATAGCGAAGATGCTTATGACCTGTCCCAGGAAGCTTTTATAAAGGCATATAAAGGTATCAAAAGTTTTCGCCAGGAGGCAGCCTTTAAAACTTGGATCTATCATATAACCTCCAATGTTTGTAAAGATTTCCTCAGAAAAGCAAATAAATACAAAGAAGTGTCCATTGATGCTCCCATCCATACTGAAGAGGGTGAAATGGAGAAACAAATAACCGATAGGGTTAATGGTCCTGAGGAAATATATGAGATCAAAGAATTGTCAGAGTTTATTCAAAGTATGATAAGTTCACTTCCTAATGATTACAGGGAAGTAATTGTATTAAGAGAATTTCAACAGTTGTCATATGAGGAAATGTCAGATATTTTGGATTGTTCATTGGGGACGGTTAAATCCAGGCTTAACAGGGCAAGAAATATGCTTAAAGAGAAATTTATTAGAGTCAGGGAACAATCTAACATGCAATTACGTCAAATTAGGTAGAAAGGGGGGGATAACATGACATGTCAACAAATGCAAGAGTTATTATCATTATATATAGATGAACAATTAAATGAAGTAGAAAAACAATATTTCGAAAAACACCTGGCTGAATGTAGGCAGTGTAAGCAGGAACTAGAAGACATGCAGGATATGTTAAAAATGTTTGCTTCCGTCGAAGCCCTTGAGCCCCCCGCTGACTTTAAGGATAATCTGATGCGCAGGCTAAAGGGGGAGCATAAAGTTGCCCAAGTGCCCTATAGAACCAAACTCGCAAAGATCAAAAGGAGTTGGATTGCCTGGGGCGCCACTGCAGCAGTGATAGTAATCATGGTTGGTTCAGTGGGATTGTCCGGCTTTATGGATAGTATTAATCTGGGTTTAAAATCTGAGAGCCCTGCTGTAAAAGAGTCTGCAAAAGATAATGGTATTGTTCAAGACGAGCAGCAGTTTGGAATTATGTCCATACCTGAGAAATCCACAGCGGACACATCTACTCCTGAGACGGCATATGGAGCTTTTTCTCCTGAAAGGGCTGCTGATGGTGAAGCCAAGGATTATCCGAGGGCAACAGTCCCTAATAACGGCAGCAGGGGATTGGATAAATTAAGTCCTGATGACCTGCAGGAGCATGAAGAGGCCTTATTTGCTACTAATCAAAAAATCATATTTCATACCGATGCCATTGACGAAACGCAGCAGAAGATTGTTGATTTGCTGAAAGACTCAGCAATAAATTATATAAAGGTTAATAGTAATGTTATTTTGGGGTTTGTAGAGAGGAATAATGCTGATTTCCTGGAGGAAATTAAAAGCTTGAGTCAAAACAATGAAGAGAATGTGGAAATAGTAGTATATGAAGTTGAATTTCAAAAACTTAAGGAAAAAAGAGATGCTCTCCTTAAAGCAATAAATGACCCCAACAACAATCAAGGATATGAACGGAAAAGGATCCTGCAGAGGGAGTTAGAAGTAGTCAAATGGCAGTTAGAAAACATAACTGAAATTGACAGTGATGATGCAGACCTTTTTGAGATATACATTACAGAATAATAAGGAAACAGATTAGCACGATGCGGCAGGAAAACTTCCTGCCGCATCGAACTTTTTAAGTAGAGCGGGGGTGAAAAATGTGTTGAAAAATACCAAAGGCGCCTTGATTGTCTTGTTCTTAATTATTATAGTTAGTGCAGCACTTTTGTTTTGGGTTCAATCAACTGTATATGATATCATCGGTCTTTCCGTAAAAGAAGTCCGAGGTGAAGTGTTGACCACCCAGTTGCCCAGGGAAGTCACTTTCACCTTTGTTGGTGATGTAATGCTTGCCAGAAAAGTGGGCAGGCGAATGCAGGAGCGAGGTTTAATGTATCCCTTTGAAAAAGTTGAAAGCTACCTGCAGACTACTGATTTTACCATGGGAAATGTTGAAACAGCTATATCTAACAGGGGAAATCCCCTTCCAGGCAAGGTTATTTGCTTTAGAGCTGTTCCAGAAACAGCATTCCTTTTAAAAAAGGTTGGTTTTGATGTTGTATCTCTTGCAAATAACCATGTTTTAGATTATGATACAGAGGCTTTTTTAGATACTATAGATTTGCTTGAAAGTGAAGAGGTAAAAACTGTCGGAGCGGGAAAAAATATTGAAAAGGCCTTAGAACCTGTCATTATTGAAAAAAATGGAGTAAAGATTGGAATACTTGCCTTTACAGACATGGCAGATATCTTTTTTTCTCATTCTTATCCTAGAAGATTTAGAGCCGAAGAGGATATACCAGGTGTCGCTTCAACCGACGAAAACCTTATGATTAATGCAGTGAAGAACCTGAAACCCCAGGTGGATATACTTATTGTATCACTACACTGGGGTGTAGAGTATACCGATTACCCTGCAGTATATCCTGTCAACCAGAGAAAACTGGCACAAAAGCTGGTAGACAATGGAGTGGACTTTCTTTACGGTCATCATCCCCATTGTATTCAGACCATTGAAATATATAATAATTCAGTTATTGCTTACAGTTTGGGTAATTTTATATTTGATCAGGATTGGTCTCAAAAGACCAAAGAGGGATTGCTGCTTAATCTCAAATTTGCGCCATGGGGAATTAAAGAAGTACATGTTTTGCCAATCCTTATTGAAGACTGTCAGCCTCAAATAGCCAAAGGAGAGGATGCAGCGAGGATTTTGGACAAACTTGCAAGGATTAGCAGCGAATTTGGTACACAGATAATTGTTGATAACGAAAAGGGAATAATAATGGAGAGGTGAAACCTTTGAAGGAAAAATTTGTAATTATTGATGGAACAAGTTTAGTACATAGAGCTTTTTATGCCATCCCTATTTTGACTAATAGAGAAGGTGTATTTACAAATGCCGTATATGGTTTTACAAATATCCTTCTCAGAATAATAGAACAAGAAGAGCCGAAGTATTTAGCAGTTGCTTTTGATAAAGGTAGGACGACTTTTCGCCATGAAACTTTCGAGGATTATAAAGGCCACAGAAAACCTTCACCTCCTGAGTTAAAACCACAGTTTGCCTTGATACAAAGAATTCTGGAAGCCCTTAATATTTCATTTTTTGAATTGGAAAATTATGAAGCTGATGATATTATTGGAACCTTTGTAAAAGTAGGAGAAAATAGAGGACTGTTTAATGTGGTGGTATCAGGAGATAAGGACACCCTCCAACTGATCTCAGAAAATACGGTAGTTCTGCTAACCAGGAAAGGGATTTCACAAACAGACTTTTTTAACCGCAGTAAACTCAAGGAGACTTATGGGTTAGATCCTTCTCAAATGATTGATGTTAAAGGGCTTATGGGAGATGCTTCAGACAATATCCCTGGGGTTCCTTCAGTGGGGGAAAAGACAGCCTTAAAACTCCTTCAGCAGTATGGGAGTCTGGAAGCAATATATGAAAATATTGAGCAGGTAAAGGGAAGCAAGTTAAAGGACGCTTTGCTTGCATATAAGGACCAGGCCTTTTTAAGCAAAGGTTTAGCCACTATAGAGTGCTGCGTCCCCATGGAGTTTGAACTGGACGACTGCTTATATAAAAAACCTAATTACAGCAAACTGCTGGGTATTTTGCGTGAGTTGGAATTTAATAGTCTTGTCGGGAAGTTTTTGGCGGAAATGAAACCTGAGGATACAGGTGAACCTGGTGTTCAAAAAGTTGATATCCATGAATTTATCAATAGATTCGATAAAAGAAAACCTGTTTCCATGACCTTGGAGTTAAAGAGTGATCAAGTGACCCCCCAGCTTGAAAGGGGAATTATGGTTCAAGAGCAACTAGCAGTGGTGGTAAACCTATCACAGGAAGAAGCTTTGATAAACTTCCTTAAAAAATATCCGGACATAAAGCTGATTACACACGATTTCAAAGATATCTACAAGTATTTTAAACAAGCTGGGGTTTATCTAAAATCTCCTCAAGATTCTTTAATTGCCGCTTATCTATTAAACCCTACTGCCTCTAATTATGGAATTGAGGAACTTGTCTTAGAACACTTAAACAGGGCTTTACCCGAGGACCAAGATCATGAAAAAGTTCTCATTGAAAAAACAGCAATCCTGGCAGACCTGATGTCCTGTTTAGAAGATAAACTTCAAGAGCTTGAAATGAATAAACTGTACATGGAAATGGAGCTCCCTCTCATCCCCATATTAGCCGATATGGAGATGGCCGGAGTCAAGATAGATGAAAAAGTGCTGGATGAGATGGGACAGGTCCTGCAAGATAAAGTAATATCAATTACACAAGAAATTTATGATATTGCCGGGGAAGAATTCAATATTAATTCTCCTAAACAGTTAGGAGTCATTTTGTTTGAAAAGCTTGATTTGCCGGTAATTAAAAAGACCAAAACCGGTTATTCAACTAATGCGGAGGTTTTAGAGCAAATTGCCGCAGTTCATCCTATTGGGGAAAAACTGCTGGAATACAGGCAAATTACCAAGTTGAAGGGAACCTATGTGGATGGCTTAAAAACATTGAAAAATATAGACACAGGAAAGGTGCACACCACATTCAAGCAGACTATTACTGCCACAGGAAGGTTAAGCAGTGTTGAACCTAACCTCCAGAACATTCCCATTAGAATGGAAGAAGGCAGGAGGCTGCGGAAGGCCTTTATTCCTTCTTTACATGAGAACACCATGATAGCGGCTGATTATTCACAAATTGAACTGCGCATTTTGGCCCATTTATCCCAGGATGAAAACTTATTGGATGCCTTTGCCAAGGGCCAGGATATTCACACCAGAACGGCTTCAGAAGTATTCGGAGTGCCCATGGATCAAGTTACTCCTGCCATGAGAAGAGGCGCTAAAGCTGTTAATTTCGGAATTGTATATGGAATAAGTGATTTTGGATTATCCCGTGACCTTGGCATTCCTCGCAAGGAGGCAAAACAATATATTGATCAGTACTTTATCAGGTATAATGGGGTCTACCAATATATTCAAAAGGTTGTTGAACAGGCTAGAGAAAATGGTTATGTATCCACTCTTCTTAACAGGAGACGTTATCTGCCGGATTTGTTTAGTCCAAACAAGGGTATCAGGTCTTTCGGTGAAAGGGCTGCAATGAACACACCTATTCAAGGCAGCGCAGCTGATATCATCAAACTGGCCATGATCAAATGCCATGAAACCATGGCCAGGGAAGAGCTTCCAGTGGTTATGCTGCTTCAGGTTCATGATGAATTGATTTTTGAATGTCCACAAAATCGCCTCCAGGAGGTTGCCGAGGTAATTCGGTACTGCATGGAGAATGCCTTTCAGTTAGATGTGCCCATGGCAGTAGAAGTAAAAGCGGGACCTAATTGGTATGACCTTAAAAGAATACTGTAGGAGGTGTTAGTTTGCCTGAATTACCAGAGGTTGAAACCATTCGACTTAGTTTGGAAGATAAGATCAAAGGCTTGCAAATTGAACAAGTAGAAGTATTGATGCCTAAAATAATTAAAATGCCTGATACAATAGAAGATTTTAAGGAAAGGGTACAGGGCAAAACCATTAAAGGTCTGTCAAGGCGTGGAAAATACCTGCTGCTGCACTTAAGTCAAGAAAATCTGCTGGTCCTGCACTTAAGGATGACGGGGAGATTTTTGTATGTTGCCCAGTATGAGGAGATTACAAAGCATACCCATGTAGTTTTTTGTTTGAATAACGGTTATCAGTTAAGATTTATTGATATACGGCAGTTTGGGACGATATATTTGCTAAAGGAAAATGAGTTTAATTCCATCAAAGGCCTTCATAATTTGGGTCCAGAGCCTTTAGGAGAAAATTTTACAAAAGAAGGTTTGACTGAAGCACTGGCTAAAAAGAATAAAAAGATTAAACAAGTATTGTTGGATCAAGATGTTGTAGCCGGTTTGGGCAACATTTATGCAGATGAAGTGCTATTTGAAGCTCACATTCTGCCTGAAAGGACAGCATCAAGTTTAACTGTCAATGAAATCCAAGCTCTCTACTACAGCATCCTTAAAGTATTAAAGGAAGCAATTTGCCACCGGGGCACAAGTTTTAGAGATTATGTTGACAGCGGTGGCCAAAAAGGCGAGCACCAAAACCACTTAAAAGTATATCAAAGACAGGGGCAGGAGTGCAGTCGCTGCTGTTGCCAGTTAAAAAAGGAAAAAATTGCTGGAAGAAGCAGTCATTACTGTCCCGGCTGCCAACATTAACATTTTTCCTCATGACAGGCACCTCGTTTTTCCCGGAGCATATAGTGTAATTATGAAAAATGGACTCCGGGAGGCGAGAGGTTTGGAATTTCTATCCGCCCTTTTATTTTCTCTGGCTGTGAGTGTGGACGGATTTGGGGTAGGCCTGGCTTATGGTATGCGTGGAATAAAAATGCCTATTCTTCCACTAATGGTAATTTGTATTACTTCTGCCACAACCATATTGGTATCCATGTACTTTGGGACGATGGTAGCATCTTTCTTCACACCTGATGTTGCTAAAAAGCTGGGTTCTTTTATTCTCATACTGGTTGGAGTATGGATTATCCTTGAGTCATGGGCTAAATGGAAAAGGGTCAATTGTTCCGGCAGTTTAAACAAAACCGAGGATACTGATCCATCTTGTTTAGTAAGATTTAAACTACCGGGTCTTGGTATTGTAATTCAAATATTAAAAGAACCTGAAGAGGCAGACTTTGATAAATCAGGCTCTATTAATAATAAAGAAGCTTTGTTTTTGGGTTTTGCTCTGGCAATGGATGCATTGGGAGCTGGATTTGGCGCTGCTGTGGCTGGTTACCAGTTATTCCTGATACCTGTTTTTGTCGGAGTCATGAAATTCCTTTTAGTTTCAGGAGGCATATGGCTGGGGAAAAAAAGCTGCATAGCAAGCCTGGGAGTGACAGGTTCACTGCTGCCCGGTATCATTCTTATAATGTTAGGTATATGTCAGTTTAGTTGAATGAAAGATATAAGACTGCTGGGGGGAAAAATAGTGAAGGTTATTGGCTTAACCGGTGGTATTGCAAGTGGAAAAACAACGGTAGCATCAATCCTTGACCGTTTAGGGGCAAGAGTTATTGATGCTGATCTTATTGCAAAAGAAATTGTTGAACCGGGTAAGCCTGCCCTGCAGGATATAATCAAGTATTTCGGGAAGGACGTCCTGCTGCCGGATGGACGTTTAAACAGAGAATATCTAGGCGATTTAATATTTGGAAATCCAGAGGATAGAGAAAAGATAAATTCAATAACACATCCAAGAATTATCAAAGAGGTGGAAGATAGACTTGAAAAATGCAGGCAGGAAGGTATCAAGGTAGTTATTTTAGATGTCCCACTGCTGCTGGAAACAGGTATGGATGATATGGTGGATGAGGTTTGGTTGGCTGCTGTTGATGAAATGACTCAGGTAAAGAGGATTATAGCAAGGGACAAGCTTTCTAAGGAACAAGCCATGCAGCGTATTGCTTCCCAGATGCCTTTAAAGGAGAAGATTAAAAGAGCAGATAAAGTAATAGACACAGGCTGCTCAAAGAGTTCTCTAGAAACTAGGGTAAAAAAATTATATTTTAACCTGCTGGTCTGACAATAAAAAGGTGATAAACACATATTAATAGTCTTAACAAGAAGATGTTTCTTAATAGGAAGGATGGAATATACTATTGCAGTTTTTAAAAAGAACCGTTGTGTTTTTAGCAATCATTGTCGTTGTATTATACTTTTCCATGCCTTTTGTTTTCAAACTCTGGTTTCCATATTATCATAAAGAGATCATCGGGTTTTATTCCAAACAGTACCAACTGGACCCCTTATTTGTGGCGGCTATTATCAGAGTTGAAAGCAACTTCAACACCAATGCGGAATCAGCCAGGGGCGCAAAGGGTTTAATGCAGTTAATGCCTGAGACCGCTCGCTGGATAACCCAGCAAATCAAAATATCTTTTGAAGAAGAAAGATTGTTTGAGCCCGAGTACAACATACAGCTTGGATGTTGGTATTTGGCAAACCTAAGACAGGAGTTTAATTATAACAATAACCTTGTCCTGGCAGCCTATAACGGTGGACGGGGTAATGTCAACAAATGGATTGTTATGGGGATCTGGCAGGGAGAAGAAGAAGGTATTGAGAAGATTCCTTTTCGTGAAACCAGGGAGTTCGTAAAGCGGGTTAACTTGACTTATCAAATATATCAAAATCTCTACGGAGAATAAGTTTAACCTTAAAACAACATTAAACTATGTTATTTAAAGCTAAAATCTATTATAATATTTAATTGTGGTACAGCTCAATAATATTTGTGCATTTGGGGGTGAAGCTTCTTGCAAAGAGAAGAGATAAAGACTTTAGAACAAGTAAAAAACTTAAGAATAGACAATGAGCGATTATTCTTTTCAGCTTCTCATGAAGAAATTCTAAATGGCGCAGTTACTGATATCTATTTTGTCAGAACCCATGAAATCTTGACTAAACAGGGATTGATTGATTCTAAAGTGGTGGCGGAAGTTTTCCCTAGAAGAGACGGTATTTTGGCAGGCGTGGAAGAGGTTAGAAACTTGTTTAAGGATAAACAGCTGAAGGTCTGGGCCATTAAGGAAGGTCAGTCTTTTAAGGCCAAAGAAGTGGTTATGAGAATTGAAGGTACATATGGTGAATTTGGTATCCACGAAACTGCTCTCCTTGGCATTTTAGCCCATTCCAGTGGTTGGGCTACAGCAGCACATAATATTCGTGAAATCGTTGGGGACAGGCCATTTTTCTGTTTTGGGGCAAGACATGTACATCCTAGTGTTGCACCTGTAATGGAAAGAGCGGCGTTGATTGGAGGCGCTAGTGGAGCTAGCTGTATTCTTGCAGCCAAGTTTTTTGACAGGAATCCTGTAGGGACAGCGCCGCATACTTTATTCTTGATCAACGGAGACACGCTGCTGGCAGCAGAGGCCTATGATAAATATATGCCTGATGATGCCTTGCGTTTAATGTTGGTGGATACTTTCAAAGATGAGGCTGAAGAGGCTTTAAGGTTAGCATCTGCTCTCAAGGAGAGACTTCATGGCGTCAGGCTGGATACTCCAAGTGAAAGGGGTGGAGTCACACCTGAACTTGTGAGAGAAATAAGGGCAAGGCTGGATCAAGCAGATTTTAAACATGTAAAAATATTTGTATCGGGCGGTCTTTATCCAGAGAAAATTATCCAGCATATTGAAGCAGGCGCTGATGCTTTTGGAGTGGGCAGTTATATTTCAGGTAATCCACCCATTGATATGACAATGGACATCAAGGAAATTAACGGTAAGCCCATAGCCAAAAGGGGAAGAATACCTGGGCTTAGTGAAAATTCAGGATTAGAAAGGATTATGTAATAACAAGAGACAATTTAATTGACTGTATAGTAAAAATTTTTGGGGCAAAAACTATTAATAGTATGATTACCTTTAAAGTGAGGGATTGTATGGTTGATTTAAGGTATCATATTGCCACGGTTACTGCCCTTTTTCTAGCCCTGGGCATAGGTATTTTTATTGGAAGCACTGTAATAAGTGATGATATTCTAATTAGAGAACAAGAACAAATCGTAAGTATACTGGAAAAAGAATTTGACAAACTTCGTGACGAAAACAGAATTTTAAAGACAAGCATATTAGACCTTGAGGAGAATCTAAGGTTCTATAATGAATTAGGAGAAGAGATTTTTCCAATACTCGCAAGAGACAAACTGTCTGGCTATAAACTCGGTATTGTCATAACCAACCCAGACTATACTGCCGGCAATCTCCTGGAAACTATAAAAGAATCTGGAGCGGAGTTCAGTTATCTAATTTCTTTGAGTAAAGAATTATATGCCCTGGAGAAGTCTTATTTAGAAGCTCTGCTCCCAGGGATGATACAAGATCTTGCAGACTTAATAGTCAAAGGTAATATTACTGAAATCGACGTTGATAAGATTGATTTTTCACAACAGTTGTTTAATGTTGAAGGACAGCTTCCTGCCAAGGTAGACTATGTAATTGTGATAGGTGGAAATACAAGGGCTTCATCTAATTATGCAAAAATCCTTGATTATCCTTTAATAAAAAAGATTACTGGAGCTAACATTAAAGTGGTGGGTGCTGAAGGGTCCGATGTAGAGTTTAGTTATATTCCTACATATAAAGCTTTAAACATTCCAATAGTTGATAATGTAGATTCAATTTTTGGCAAGCTTGCCCTGATTAAAATCCTTGAAACCATAAGTAACCAATAGTAATTACCAAAGTAATTCCCATTGCCGTTACTCAATAAGTATGTTATAATGTGTTTTGTATCTGATCTGATTTAGAATAATTTGAATATGCGAGGGTGCTGGAATCGGCAGACAGGCATGTTTGAGGGGCATGTGTCAGCACTGACGTGTGGGTTCAAGTCCCATCCCTCGCACCATTGCAAATCCAAACTCCTTTGAAAAGAAAGGAGTTTTATTGTGTCCAAAAATTAGACAGGTGTCCAATGAATTGTCATTCGACACCTGTTTTTTGTGTCAATGTCTAACTGTAACCTGCTTTGGTACATGGCATGAAATTTGCTTGTATTATTAATGGTGACTATTTATCTTTTATGAAGGATTATATAGCATGCTGCAATTGCTTATGCGGCTTTCTAACACTATTTTTGAGGAGGGATGTTTAGGTGAGCAACCTGGCGCGGAAAATGGTTTTAACTGTTGCCGAAAATAGAGCAATAACCACCTTTGTTAATAAGTATGGACTTTCCATGGGCGCTAGACGATTTGTTGCCGGGGAGACCCTGCATGAGGCTATTCAAGCAGTTAAACTGCTTAATTCTAAAGGTATCTGTGCAACCCTTGACCATTTGGGTGAAAGCTGTACTGATGTCCCAACGGCCCAAAAAGCAGTAACTGAAGCAATAAAGATTTTAGAAGCAATACATGAACATAAAGTTGACAGTAACTTATCTGTCAAACTTACACAACTTGGGCTGGTTATTGACAGGGAATTTTGCCTTGAGAACATGAAAAAAATAGTCGGGAAGGCCCAGGAGTTAAATAATTTTGTACGGATTGATATGGAGGACTCAGGAAAAGTTGAAGATACAATAGCTATTTTCAGGAATCTAAAAGAAACCTTTGGCAATCATGTAGGCCTTGCCCTGCAGGCATATCTCTATCGTACAGTTAATGATATGGATAATCTTGCAGATTTGCAGCCCAGCTATAGGCTCATGAAAGGGGCTTACAAAGAACCCAAGGAAATAGCCTATCCAAAAAAGAGTGATGTAGATGCTAATTTCCTTAAGCTTATTAAAAAACATCTAGATGCAGGATTCTATACTGCAATAGCAACTCATGACGAAAAAATAATTCAAGCATCACTGCAGTATATTGACCAGCATAAGATCCCAACTTCCCGGTACGAGTTTCAGATGCTTTATGGTATTTGTACTTCCCTGCAAGAGCACCTGGCCAAAGAAGGACATAAAGTAAGATGTTATGTGCCATATGGTACGGATTGGTATCCTTATTTCTCTCGCAGGCTGGCTGAGAGACCGGCAAATGTTTTGTTCATTCTAAAAAATTTACTGAAGAAATAATTAAATCATGGAATATCTATCCACCTGCGGTTACAATATATATAAAAGCATAAATCGTTAGGAGGATTTGAATGTATAGAAGGACAATAGAACTCAAAGGTCACATAGTAGACAGCAATACACTTTCTAAAGTTTTTGAAGCAGTTGAGAATCTAGGCGGAGAAATACTAATTGAACACAGCGCTATCGGCAGAACGAAATCAGATTATAGTCATATAATCATGGAAGTTACAGCTCCTTCTAGTGAAACCCTCAAGAGTGTGCTTGAAAAGGTTACCGGGTTAGGTGGAGTGGTTCTGGATGAATCTGCTGTCACATTGATCCCGGCTCCTGCAGACGGTGTTTTTCCGGAAGATTTTTATTCAACTACAAATCTGCCTACCTTTGTATGGTACAAGGATCTCTGGGTGAAAGTAGATAATATCGAAATGGATTGTGCCATTGTCATTGAAAATGGAGAATTGCCCAAAGCCTTCTGTGTACCCATTAGTAGAATAAAAAAAGGACAGATGGTTGTTGTGGGCAAATCCGGTGTGAAAGTGCTGTCATTAGATAAGTCAGCTGAGAAAGAAATATTTAGCTTTATGGGCAGTGAAGTCAGCAGCGAAAAGCCAAAAAACCTGGTGATAAAAGATATTGCCAGGCAGATGCAGAGCATCAGGGAAAGAAACGGCAGAATACTTTTTGTCTTGGGTCCTGCTGTGATACATACAGGCGCTGGGGTCTGGGTTGAAAAACTGATTGAAAATGGGTATGTGCAGGTGATTTTTGCAGGAAATGCAGTGGCGACCCATGATGTTGAGTCTGCCCTTTTCGGCACTTCTCTTGGCATCTGCCTTCAATCCGGGAAAGCTGTACATGAGGGGCATTCTCATCACCTAAGAGCCATTAACAGGATCAGGGCTGCAGGAGGGCTGGAAGAGGCTGTCAGCAAGGGTGTTTTGACAAAAGGACTCATGTATACAGTAATTAAAAACAAAATTCCTTATGTTCTGGCAGGGTCAATAAGGGATGATGGGCCAATGCCGGAGGTAATAACTGATGTCATCAAGGCGCAGGAGGCCATGAGAGCAAACCTTGAGGGAGTGGAAATGGCCTTAATGATGTCTAGTATGCTTCACTCCATTGGTACTGGGAATGTTTTACCTGCTGCAGTAAAAACAATTTGTGTGGATATCAATCCTGCTGTAGTAACTAAACTGGCAGATAGAGGAAGTTTTCAAACCATGGGATTGGTAAGTGATGTGGAGTGGTTTCTTAGACAATTGACAGAGGACTTAATTAGCAAAAGATAACCATATTAAATTTAAAGTATATAAAATATTTGCTTTTCAAAAAATAATAATAAAAAAGCGATTTTCCTTTGAGAGTCGCTTTTTGTTTTTGGGGTTGATATTTCAATGGAGTATTTTAAACCTAAAAGAGTGTTTTTTGAAAAGCATGCTCTTGATTATCCCCTTGGGCAGGAGTTATATGAGAAGTTTAGGTTGGCAACAGGAGTTGATGTAAGGATAATTGGTTCGCATAACAGGGTGACGGGCATACCAGGGGAGCATCCCCAGGAGGCATTTAAAGAGGCTAAAAAAACACTGGTTGTGGGAGTTAGAAAATCTGAAGAGTTTCAAACATGTAAGCCTTCGGCTCACTATCAACTGCCATTATCTACAAGCTGTCCTGGAATGTGTGAATACTGTTACCTGCATACAACTTTAGGAAGAAAGCCATACTTAAGGATTTATGTAAATATAAAAGAGATTCTTGCCAAAGCCAAGGAGTATATTGAAAAAGGGCTTCCTGGGATAACTGTCTTTGAAGGAGCCGCAACTTCTGATCCTCTGGCTGTGGAGGACTTGTCAGGAAATTTAGGAACTGCCATTAGATTTTTTGCCAAAGAATCCCATGGTCGTTTTAGATTTGCAACAAAGTTTACTGATGTAGAATCTTTATTAAATATAGAACATGGAGGACATACCCGCTTTCGCTTCAGTGTGAACACTCCTCATGTAATAAATAAATATGAACATAACACTCCCAGATTGGAAGAGAGAATTCAAGCTGCGCAAAAGGTAGCAAAAGCAGGGTATCCCCTGGGGTTTATTATTGGGCCTGTTTTAATATACCCGGACTGGGAAATACAGTACCAGGCTCTCTTTTATGAGCTGGGCAATAAGATAGAAGGTTTTGCCAAAAAAGCGTTAACCTTCGAGATAATTACCCATCGATATACTGAAAGGGCGAAGAAAAATATTTTAAATATATTTCCCAAAAGCACGCTCCCCATGGATAGGGCAAAGAGGCAGTTAAAGTATGGCCAGTTTGGGTATACAAAATATCTATATCCAAAGATGCAGATGCAAAATGTACGGGATTTAATGGAGAAAATGGTCAAAAAGTATTTACCGGAAAGTGAAATAGAATACTTTGTTTAAGAGGAAAATCACCCTCCTTTGTTGAACTAAAGTAATGATCCAATATCAGGAGGGTGAGTTCTTGAGGAAAATAAAAAGCTCTTGGGTTGAAAGCCTTCAAAAAGGTGAGAGAATTGAAGATTGTTTTGTAGTAAGCCAGTTTAATGTGGCTAAAAAACGCAGTGGAGAAAACTATTTAAGATTTACTATTGCAGATAAAACAGGCCAATTAGAAGCAAGGGTCTGGGATGAAGGTTTAGCTTCCAGGATGGAGACGCAGGTATCTGAAGGTGAAATTGTACAGATAAAAGGCGTTGTAGCAGAATATGGAGGCCTACAGGTTCATGTAGAAGGGTTTTCAATTGTAAAACAAGATGAAATATCTCACGAGGACTTCAGGCCGTTTACCACTAAAAATCTTGAAGATATGTGGAAAGCAATGATTGGTCACATGGAAATCATTAAGACCCCTCCTTTGAGAACTCTGCTGGAAAAGGTCTTTTTTGAAAATAAGGAAGCAGTATGTCTGTGTGTTGCAGGCAAAAAAATACATCACAGTTATGGGGGAGGACTTTTAGAACATACCCTTGAAGTTGTTGATTTATGTAGAACGGCTTTTAATCATCAGCCGCAAAAGATTAATCAAGACATATTGGTAGCTGGTGCCCTTTTGCATGATATCGGCAAGATTTTTGAGTATGATTGTTCGAAGATTACATATGATATGACAGAAGTAGCTAAAATGCTGGGAGGACACATAGTTTTAGGCAGGGACTTTATTAAAAGTTATTATGATGCCGGTTTTCCACAGGACCTGAGCATCATGTTGGAACATATTATACTTTCCCACCATGGTATCAGGGAATGGGGCGCTGTTGAAGAACCAAAAACAATTGAAGCAATAACAATCCACTATGCAGATTTAATGTCAGCCAGGATTAACCAGGCTGCTTTGGCCGTTGAAAATACTCCTACTGGAAAATGGACCCCTTATGATAAGTATTTAGGCACAAGTCTTTATTACCATGGAACAGAAAAAGATGAAAATATAGAAAGGAAGTAATTATGGCACAAATAGTATCTTTTGTCGGCAGGTCAAATGTAGGAAAGACCACTCATCTTGAAAAGGTAATCAAGGAAATAAAAAGCAGGGGGTACAAGGTAGCTATTATCAAGCATGATGTTCATGGCTTTGAGATAGATACTCCCGGTAAGGACACGTGGCGGCATGCACAGGCTGGAGCAGATACCGTTGTTATATCTTCTCCGCACAAACTTGCCATCATTGAAAAAGTTCCTGCAGAAAGGACTTTAGATGAAATAGCCAAGCAGATCCAGGATGTAGATCTCATTATCACTGAGGGCTACAAAAGAGGAAATAAACCCAAGGTAGAAATTGTTCGAAAAGAAAGGTCTTCGGAACCTTTATGCCATAAAGAAGAACTGGTAGCCCTGGTCACTGATTGTGAGATAAACATGGAAGTACCCAAATTTGCTTTTGACGAAGTCAAAGAGCTGGTGGATTTGCTAGAAGAGAAATTTATAAAAAAATAAAAACCCTAGCCTGCTTGATAAGGTGCGGACATTATAAGTTTTTTGGGACATTCATATATTTGGGACATTTATCAGTCGGGGACATTATAAGTTGGGGACATTCATAAGTTGGGGACATTCATAAGTTGGGGACATTCCTCTGTAAGAGGTGTGTCCCCTGACATTATTAAGAGGTGTGTCCCTCTTTCCATGTTAAAAAAGATGCGAGAGTATGTTAGATTCCTGCGAAATATATTGAGAATATGGATAAATTGTATAAAAAATGGAAATAGAAGGAAATAGGTGTCTGTAGTTAGAATTCTCCTTGAATAAAGAAAAGAGGGCAAACCTTCTCTTGCAGGATTTAAAATTTAGGATGAAGGATTGTCTCCAAAAATAAGGAGAAGGCTGCATCATGAAAATTATTATTTCAGCTGTTTCATTATTTACCTGTATGGTATTGATCTTTGTTGGATGTTTTAATATTTTTGCTAATCCCCCAGAGGAGGTACAGTTACCTGATGCTGAAATGCAGCTGGAAAACTATGATACCTGGTGGGAGAACTATCGTCAGCTGCCCAGGCAAACCGGCGTTATACTTGACAGGGTAAGAAGTGCACTGGAATACAGCGGCTGGACCTGTGACCCTGAAGATGTGGTAATAGAAAAGCTGTCAGAGTATTACGGTGAACCCTTAAGAAGTGAAATTATTCAGTCGGTAATTGAGTTTAGAGAAGCCCCTACTGATTGGCATTATACTTATCAATTGGCAGAACTATACCTTATTAAGTCTCAAGGGGACTATACCACTGTGATAGCCGAAATTAACGAATATCTAGATGATAATATTACTTCCACAGGGCTGGCACTGCTGGTGTTGAATCATAAGCTGCAAATCATTGACCAGGACTTTAAATGGGAATATTGACCTTCCATAATAAAATGGTATTATATTATGTAGAAAAAGGCTGTATTATGTTGAATACGGAAAACAAGCTTATTTGGAGCGATTTTAATGAAATTTAACGGCACAAAGGTACGTCAGATACGAGAAGAACTAGGTATGTCTTTAACGGATCTAGCATTAAAGTCGGGTTTATCTATTTCCTTCTTAAGTGAAATTGAAACAGGAGCCAAAAAACCTTCCCTGCGTACAGCAGAAAAACTTGCCCATACTTTAAATATGCCTAAAGCCTCATTGTTTTCTGTGGTTGAGACTAATGAGAATGGCGATATTGGTGGAAAGGTCAAGCTTTTAAGGCAGGAAAAACAATGGACCCTAAATAGATTGGCAGAAAAAACCGGTTTTTCTGCATCCTACCTCAGTGATATAGAAAGGGGAAGAGTAGTACCTTCTGTAGAAGCAGTGAAAAAAATAGCTGAAGCCCTGGAAGTGCCTACAAATATCATTGTTGATAAAAGCAACACTGTGGGGCAAAAGCTAAAAAGTCTCAGAGAAGAACAGGGTTTGACCCAGGGGCAATTGGCATCAATGGCTGAAGTGTCCCCTGGCCTCATAGGGCAAATTGAGTCAGGCAAGGTACAGCCCTCTTTGACAACTCTAGAAAAAATTGCCCAAGCCTTGTCAATTTCCCCATGTTATTTTATACTAAATGATGCTGGTACTGCAGACATGTTTGCTCAGATGGGCCCTGATTTGAAAGAATTGCTTTCAAACAAAGAGGTCCAATCAGTGTTAAGATTAATCTGTCACTGTAATAAAGAGGAACTGCAGTTTATATTAAACTTTATTAAATTATATAAACAGTCAAGAACAAGTTTGTTAGCAGAGGAGGAAAAAGTAAATGCCAAACTATGAGTACAGGTGCAAAAACTGCGGTGTTTTTGAAAGATTTCAAAGGATTACTGAGGATCCACTGAAAACCTGTCCCATGTGCAACTCCCAGGTTCAAAGGTTGATCAGCAAAAATGTTCATGTAATGTATAAGGGCAGCGGATTTTATACTACAGACAATCGTGGTTCCGATTATAAGAGTGCCCAGAGTTCAGAAGGCAATGACACTGGCAGCAAGGCTAGCTAAGCTGCCATTTTTTTTGGATGCTTTAACAGCCTTCTAAGTATATAAACAGTACTTCTAAAGGAAGGTTTACTGTATAGATGGATGGTTTAAAAGAATTTATAGTGGAAAACATAAAAAAGGGGCCGCTTACTTTTTATGACTTTATGAAGCACGCCTTATATCACCCCCAATGGGGGTATTACATGCAGAATAGGCCCAAAATAGGCAGCAGCGGGGACTTTTATACAAGCCCCCATGTACATAGCGGTTTTGGTTATTGTATAGCTGAGCAAATCCATGAAATGTGGCAGGTATGCCAGTCGCCTGAAAAGTTTTTTATCGTTGAATTTGGACCAGGCACAGGTCTTCTAGCCAGGGATATTTTAACTTATTTACAGAAAGCGCATTATGAAATGTTTCAGTGTACTGAATATCATCTGGTGGAGACCAGTCTTTATTTGCTTCATTTGCAAAAGGATGAGCTTGCCGAGTATCATGAAAAGTGTTTCTGGTCAGAGTCAATCTCACATCTGCCTTTATGTGAAGGAGTATTTTTATCCAACGAGTTTTTGGATGCTTTTCCGGTACATAAGCTTAAGAAGATTAATGATGAGATCAGGGAGATTTATGTAACCTACACAGATGGCGCCTTTCAAGAAGTACCCGGGGTGATTTCAAATCCATTAATCATGGATTACATGGTTAGGTTGAGAATACTCCTAGAGGAAGGTCAAGAGATAGAGGTCAATCTCGATGGGGTTAAATGGCTTGGAGAGGCAGCTCTTAAACTTCAAAAAGGTTTTATCATTACCATTGACTATGGGTATACAACTAAAGAACTAACTGAGCCCTTTCGTTTCGAAGGTACATTGATGAGTTATGTTAATCACCGGTCTACTGCAGATGTTTTGTCTGATCCGGGCAAACAAGACATCACTGCCCATGTAAATTTTTCAGCGCTCATGGATTTTGGTGAAGAATATGGTCTCAAAACATGTGGCTACACATCTCAGATGAGATTCCTGGCCAATTTAAACATATTTGAAAGAACAAAAAATTTTCAAGGGTTAAGCCAAAAGGATATCCTGGGCATCAAGCGTTTGATTATGCCTGAAGGCATGGGAGAAAGGTTTAAAGTGCTGATCCAGTCAAAAGGTTTTTGTGACTGCAGTCTCACCGGATTAAAAGGGATCTTTAGTGCCCTAAAATGAAAGGGGATATACCTCAATATTAAGTATTCATGTGCTGTTTAGGAATGTAAAAGTTTAAAGGAGGAATGTGAAAATGGAAGGAGTATGGTTTACTGAAAAACAATTGCCTGGTTTGGCCATATCTTGCCTTGTTAAAAAAGTCCTTCATCATGAAAAAAGTCAGTATCAAGATATCAAAGTCGTTGAAACAGACACTTTTGGAACCATGCTGCTCCTTGACAATGTTATTCAGACAAATGTCAGGGACGAATTTGTTTACCATGAAATGATTGCCTTTCCCGCATTGAATACCCACAAAAACCCTGAAAAGGTTTTGGTTATTGGAGGAGGGGATGGGGGGACTATCAGAGAAGTTGCCAGGCATCCCAGGGTGAAAAAAGCTACGCTGGTTGAGATTGACGGAGGGGTTGTTGAAGCAAGCAAGAAATACCTGCCAACAATTGCAGCCGGCTTGACCAACCCCAAGGTTGATGTGAAGATTGACGACGGCATAAAGCATGTAAAAGAAAACAAGGATACATATGATGTAATCATAGTTGATTCAACAGATCCCATTGGACCAGCTGTGGGTCTTTTTTCAACAGAGTTTTACCGTGACGTTTATGAAGCTTTGAGGGATGATGGTATTTTTGTTGCGCAGACTGCTTCACCCTTTTTCAATGGAGAGATGATTAAAAGGATTCACCAGGACCTGAAGCAGATTTTCCGACTAAAGTCGCTTTATGTGGCCAACATACCCACTTATCCAGGAGGCTACTGGTGTTTTACCATGGGGAGTAAAAAGTATGATCCTTTAGAGGCTGTTAAGGAAGAGATGCCAAACCTTAATACCAAGTATTACAGCCCAGACTTGCACTTTGCTGCCTTTGTACTTCCTCCCTTTGTTAAAGAACTGTTGTAGAAATAGGTGAATGCCTTGGAAACTCAATTTATTAAATGTGGTGACTATATGGGCGCCGGCAAAAATTACAGTTCTGCGCAGGCTGTAATTTTAGGTGCGCCAATGGACTTTACAGTATCTTTCAGACCAGGGACACGTTTTGGCCCGGAAAAGATACGAAGTGTGTCAATTGTATTAGAGGAATTTTCACCTTATCTTAACAGGCATTTGCAGGATATAGAATTTTATGATGCAGGGGACCTGGCTTTACCCTTTGGCAATGTGGAAAAAAGCCTTGAGATGATTTTTAATGCCATAAGCCAGGTGTATAGGGATGGAAAATTTCCAATTTTGCTTGGTGGAGAGCATCTTGTCAGCCTGCCTGCAATTAAAGCTGCTCACAGCCATTTTGGCACATTAAAAGTTATCCAGCTTGATGCCCATGCAGACTTGAGAGAAGACTATGAAGGCGAATCTGCTTCCCATGCCACTGTAATCAGGAAAACAGTTGATCTCATTGGTGGTCAAAATGTATTTCAGTTAGGTATTAGATCAGGCACAAGGGAAGAATTTGTCCTGGCCAGAGAAGTCACTAATTTATACTTCAACCAACTTGCAGAGGCAGTTGGTGATGTTATTAAAAAATGTGCAGGTGACCCGGTATATATAACCCTTGATATAGATGTTCTAGATCCGGCTTTTGCTCCAGGCACAGGCACTCCTGAACCTGGTGGATTTAGTGTCAAAGAAGTATTGAATGTCATATATATGTTTAAGGGACTAAATGTGATTGGTTTTGATCTTGTGGAAGTATCACCTGTACATGACCATGCAGACATAACCTCCGTAGCAGCTGCAAAAATCATAAGAGAAGTACTCCTCGGGTTCATTAAAAAATAGTATTATGTCACTTGTAGAGGCACAAAAACCGTGCTATAATAATCTAGCATAAAGTGGCAGGTAAAATACCAAAAATTGATTTTGACAATGTGTTGTAGATGAGTTATACTAGAACTTGTCCGATTTCTCAAGGAGCTGTGGTGTAGTGGTCTAACATACCGGCCTGTCACGCCGGGGATCGCGGGTTCGACTCCCGTCAGCTCCGCCATTTATGCCTCGGTAGCTCAGTCGGTAGAGCAGAGGACTGAAAATCCTCGTGTCGGTGGTTCGATTCCGCCCCGAGGCACCATCTTTGCGGGAATAACTCAGTGGTAGAGTGCAACCTTGCCAAGGTTGAAGTCGCGGGTTCGAATCCCGTTTCCCGCTCCAAAAATAAGGCGGCATAGCCAAGTGGTAAGGCAGAGGACTGCAAATCCTTCATCCCCCAGTTCGAATCTGGGTGCCGCCTCCATTTAGAGCAGCGTCGCAGCATAAAATAAAATACGCCGGGGTGGCGGAACAGGCAGACGCACAGGACTTAAAATCCTGCGGGACTTAACTCTCGTACCGGTTCGATTCCGGTCCCCGGCACCATTATTGAATACCAAGGGTTTGCGGGTTTTTTATTAGCAAAACCTTTTTTGTTTGTTTTCGTTAGACTATTTAAAAATCCATCCCAATGTCCTGCGTACCCTTAAATAGCATTTTAGCATTAAAATAAAATTATTGAATAATTATTTTTACCGAATTAAACAAGCTTAAATATTAATTAAAGATGTACATTGTTAATCCCGTTTATAAGCGGGATTTTTTGCATAATCATAATATTGTTTTAAACGATTGAAAGAGGGTGGTTTATATTTTATACCTTGTTATATCCCAACAGTTTTCTAATCAAGTTTTAAAAGTGATAAAAGATGCTGGTTATAATGAAAATAATGTTACAGTACAAATAGTAGCCACAAAACAGGGACCGAATGCTTTAATTGAGGCTAGTAGGGTCCCAATTAATGTATTAATTTTAGATGTAAACACTGGTCCTGGTTTAGGGCCGGCAGTATTAAGATATAGGTTGAGTAGACCAAATGTAAGAATAGTTCTGTTAGCTGAGAAAGAATACCCTGGTAATGTGGAATTTTTCTTCGCAAATGAACGCTGCTGGGTGGGCGTTTTCTAAGGTTCGGGGAACCTGCACTTTCCGGGAGTGTATAGGCGTAGAGCGACTCTGTTTGCTGGTAGGTGAACTATCGGTTAGATCCGATGGCACAGAAGGCATGTGCAATCAGTGAGCACAACCGGTTTTGATTATATATTATCTATTTTTTGATTTTAATAATGGTAATATTTGTGTATAATTTAATTAAAGACGACAAAGTCAACAACAAATGAGGTGTATTAAATGTTGTCAAAAAGTGATATCCTTAATCTTTTAGATATGCTTAATGACAGGCTGAAAAATGATAATGTGAACGGTGAAATTTTTTTATATGGTGGAGCTGTTATGTGCTTGGCATTTGATGCCAGGAATACAACCAAAGATATAGACGCCATGTTTGTGCCAAAAAGCGTAATATATAAACATGTAAAAAATATAGCAGAAGAAATAGGATTGCCTTCTGATTGGTTAAACGATTCTGTTAAAGGATTTATTTCTGAAAACAATGATATGGATTTGCACATAGAAAAAAGTAATTTAAAAATTTATATACCTAATCCTGAGTATTTGTTTGCAATGAAATGTGTTGCTGCCAGGATTGGAGGGGAAAGTAAAGATGTTGATGATATAGTTTTTCTTGGTAAAAAGCTAGGCATTAAAAAAGTAAAACAGGCTGAAAGAATAATACAAAAATATTTTCCTCCCCATAGATTACTGCCTAAAACATATTATTTGCTTGATGAAATTTTTATACAGGAGGAAATTGATAATGAACACGATAGATGAAGTTATTAAGTTAATAAATAATGATAAATTAAAGACGGAAGATGGAAATTTTAGTATTCACATAAGTAATTTTATTGATGATTTTATTAGAAGTGATAATAAAATAAGGAGCAATATGATTAGTAATGAACCTTCCGAATATAATAAGATAAGTAAAAAAGAATATTCTTATGTTGCCGCACTTATTGAAAGGTTAGCTGATTATTATGGAGTTGATAAACCATTATGGATATATAATAAAGATAAGTATTATCTTGACAATCCATATTTCCCCATAGAATGTAAAGGCAGACTCCGTTGGTTTTTACTTATTGACAGCCCAGTTCCATTCAAAAAGAGAAATATATTTGTTTCAAATGACCATTTTATCAGAGTCTAGTAACTACCTATAATGCTGAAGCCCAAAGAGGCTTCTTTTTTATTGGACTTTTTGAATTTGTTAATTATTACTTTTAATTAGTTTTATAGTTCTTTAAATAGAGCTTTTTAAGTAGATACATATTGGACACATGATATTAAACTAAACTTAATAAGTTTTCTATATTCATTAAAAGCCTAAATGGCTTTTTATTTTTTCATAGCTTTAACTGTATTAATAATAGCTTTTAGCTGGTGTGGGGAAAGCTCTTTAGCTTCCTGCAGCAGCTTTTTTAGTTCTGGGTTGAGTTCTGGTTCTTCTTCTGCGAAAAAGTCGGAGAGGGTGATGCCTAATCCATTACATATTTGTATTATTTTTTCAACAGTAGGTTGTTTTTCTCCACGTTCAATCTCATGCAGATATGTAGAAGAAATGTCCGATAGCTTTGCTAATTTATATACACTATAGCCTTTGTCTTTTCTTAGTTTTTGTAAATGTTTTGCTACGTTCATATAATCACCAAATAATAAATTACAGGAGGGAAGCAGATATGTTTTCGAATAAATTAAGACAATTACGAGAAGCGAAGGGTTGGAGCAAGGCGAAATTGGCTCAAAAAGCTGAAATATCACAAACATACGCTGGTGAATTAGAGGCAGGGACTAAACAACCCACACTTCGTATTTTAAAAAAATAGCCAAAGCGCTCAATGTATCTATGACAGAACTTCTAGACGAAACCTCCGAAGAAGCAGTTTAAAGCAAAGGTAGTTAATAAATTGTTTCAAAGCTATTATACCATTTATTGGTATGATATAAACATTTTGTTCTTTGACAATTTAGCTTTCTAGGGGCCGGAGGGAGATAAGTAACTCCAGAAAGAGATAAGGAATCGGGCTCCTGGGCCAGACGGGGGCTCAAATAGCCCATCCCCAGCTCTTTTTTTAGTTTCGGGTTCAGGTGTGAAAGAAGTTTTAGTCTCCTGCTGACCCATGATTTACTGCGGCCCCACATGACCCTGATCTCGGTTAGGGTAAACTTTTCTTCGGCCACCAGCCTGGAGATCAGGTAGGCTTCTTCCATAGCGCTCAAGCCCCGGGTTAAAAGATTAGAGGTGCAGTAATAAATAGCGGCCAGGCGCTGGTCACAGCTGATGACTCTACATAAAACTTGTTTCCATCTTAGCCTGCGTACTGCTCTAATCCGGTAATGACCGCTGATGATCCGGCCATGTATTTTTGAAAAAACCAAGTCGTAAGTTGCTGGCAATTTTACTATATCACTTTTAGCAGGCTTTGGGTGTTTCACTATTTGGTAAGGAAGGTGGGGTAGATATCACCGATTTCTTCCGCAGATAGGGCAAAGTTATTGGTAATGATGGTCACCGGTTTTCCTTCAGTGTCTTCGGTTTCAATCATGCGCAGGAGGTGGTGCATCTGGTTTAAGCCACTTTTGCCTAATCTGACGATACAGTCCCTTTTGATCGGGCTTTTCGCTTTTACAGGACGTTCTTTGATTACCTCCACCAGGGCATTTACTTTCAGGCGGCTGGCGAAGAAGATGCCTTTTGCACAGTATTCATCGAACTTCTTGTAATCCACGTAGGCCCGGTCAAAGACATTGAAGGCGCCTTTTTCTTCAATAACGAGCTTATCCATCTGTGTTTTGTCCGCTTTTTTAGCGTTGGTCAAAACAGCAGCGTCGGGCAGAGCCCCGCCATCAAAGAATCTTAGCCTTAGGTGTAGCTTGACACCGCCTTTGGTCTTACGAAAGGTGGCCCAGCGGTAGCGAGTTATACTGAGACTGACTATTGAAGAGTCGCTCAGGTACATTCGCCCCAGTTCTTGCCGGATAGGCTTGAAGCCTGTGTTAATCCCCACCTGGTTGACCATGTCCTTAAACAGGGATTGTACCGTTTGAAGCGCCATGGTTTGCAGCTTCCTGGAAAGCTGAGAGAAGCTGATGGAATCCAGTTTAATGGCCCGGCTTAAGTTTTTGTTATGAAGGCTTAAGCTGATTTCCTGCAAACTTTTCAGCTGATGCTGCTGCGCAAAAACCATCAGGACAATGAATTTAACGGCTGTTAGTTTTTTAACGTACTTATCGACCTCCAGTTGCTGGAGCAAGCCAGAAAAATGTTTTGAAAAAATCGGTTCAAACAGTTGATCAAAAGTGGTTTTCGTGGTATCCTTGCCTTGCATTTTAGCCTCCTTTATTTTAGAGATT
Source organism: Bacillota bacterium (assembly GCA_040756735.1). GTDB lineage: Bacteria > Bacillota > DSM-16504 > Desulfitibacterales > Desulfitibacteraceae > JBFLYC01. The sequence continues at coordinate 44,208 of JBFLYC010000030.1, forward strand.
GTGGCAAGGACTACCATATATCTCTATTATAAAGGATTTTATAAAGGATTTTTTTGAAAATACAAGAAATATATCGCTATATTGCGTAATCACTAGCCCAATCTTTAAATTACTAGATATATCATTACTTGACAAATTAATTTAAGGTTTATGCAACGCTAGTGATGCAATATAAATATGAAAGGTTGGAATTAATAGAGTCCTGAGTGACAGAGGATGTTAGACCAGGTAGAAGCTCAGAAAAATGGCTAAATGTTTTAGTCAAAAGACTTTCTTAAGAATAGATATCATAGGAGCAAATTATAACAAGAAGAGGTGCAGTAATGCTTATAATTAAAAATACGGAAAATCTAGCGGGTGTTAGTATAAGTGGTGATTTCTATGATCTAGATAAGTTAGTGGACGCATTTCATACTATAACCATTGATGAATTTGCAGAAAAACACACAAAACATATTAGGATTTCAACTCGGGTATTAGGTCTTTGTTATGATGTTAGACACGCTTTGCAGGGTGATAGAGAGGTTGAGCTATTAGATAATGGATTGGATGAGGAGAAAATGAAGTTCCATTCAATAATTACCCCTAAGACTAACGTTTATTATAAGTGTAATTATCTTTACCCTGAGATGTTTTTTGTTATGCTTGCCTTAAATGAGCTTGTTAAAATCAGGTATAAAGAGCTTTCCAAATCAAGAAGTTATTTTACTGATGCATTTGATAAGAATGCTATCTGGGACGATACTATAGCAACAATTAGAGCATTTCAAGGAGAATTTATGAAGTGTGTAAAAGAATTACTTACTGAGAATTCATTTGCAAGATGGTTAAAGCTTATGAATAGTGACTATATTTATATCCAGAATATTGCAGGGCAGTATATTGACTTGTTAAATATCAAGTATATTGCCATGGATAAGGAAAAGAGACTAAAGAACTTTAATAAAATTGCCAAAAGAATTGTAGATTTTAGTAACGATACTGACCATAATGAAATAAAGAAAGTTGTGGTAGAGGCAGCAAAAGAATATGGCTGCTGTGAAGGAAATATACGTATACAGGGCATTGAATACCCTGATGATATTACTTGGTAGCATAGTGATTTCAAATTCTGAATCATAGGGAATTTGGGTGAGTAAAGTCATAGCGCCCGTATTGACTTGTTACTGATGAAAAATGCAGCTATTATATAAATGTCTTAACCAGTATAAATCCAATTAATGGTATAATATAGTTATATGAGTCTTTAAATGGAGGTCTAATATGGATATACATAATAGTATTAACCTATTGGATAAAGATAAACTTTTAGTAATATTTGATTACCTTAATGAGCGGTTAAAAGAGAATCAATTACAGCTTGAGATAACAATTTATGGAGGCTCTATAATGACTATTGTTTATGACAATAGGCCTGCTACAAGGGATATAGACTGTGTATTTAGTACAAGCAATCTTAAACTATTAGAAAACATATTAGACATAACTAAATATGCCTTTAACCTTTCTGATGGATGGATAAACGAAGACATCAAGGAGCCGCTGAAATCTATTTTAAAAGAAGATAAGGAAACCTACAAAGTTTATTCGAACCTAAAAATATTGAAACCCAAGGCTGAGCAATTATTAGCCATGAAAATACTAGCTGCAAGACCAGAACCAGCAAAAGACTTTGTTGATGCCTATTTATTGTGTAAAGATTTAAAAGTAACCACTAAAGATAGGTTGATGGAAATAATTTCTGCGTATATACCTTTGACTATCCTGGGAGAGAGACAGATAAATTTTATTAAATATTTAGGAGAGGACTTAGGTTATGATTGGAAATAAGTACCTGGAAATATTATTTGAATATCCAGATGAAGATACAAGCTTAAATCAGTTGTTAGAATTATTAAGCTCAAAAGATAAGATTTTTATAGATAGCTTATATAAACCAATAGATCTAGAAGCTTGTAACGATAACGAAATCATATTCTTAACCAAAGTATCAGCATTGATAGATTATCATTTACAACTTCATGGGTTTGAAGTTCCCAATTGGCTTAGAGATGAAAAATTACAGTTTGAAAAGCCATACTACCATTCTAGAAGAATAAGTGATTTTGATAAAGTTAAATTACTATACACCAGTCCTGCACCATTTAGGGTAAGAAATGTTTACTTTGAATTAGAAGGAATAAAAAGAGTTTAATAACATTAAATTTCCAAGGGTATTAGTCAGTATCTAAAATCAGATGGATTAAAGCAGGCTTTGTTGGAAACTGGTGATTTTCAAGGACTAATAGAAACCTTCTCTTTTGATGAATTCGGTAATGTCAAGCGGCCTTTTTATATAAGTTCCATTCAGGATGGGAAATTTGTTGTCCTTGAAGAAATCACTTTAACAAAGACTGGTGAAGAATAATGGTAAATAATAAAAAATTTCCATCCCTTCGAAAGGTAATACTGCGATTGGTACTTTATCGCTTGTTTGTTCCATTACTGATCTTGGGATTGGTAGTGATGATTGGGATAAGTTATTTAGGAAAAGAGAATCTCAAAATTCAGCAATACCAGATCACACAATCTGTGGCTCAGATAGTAGATCATCATCTGGACCAGGGAGGGCGAATCTTGGATGCAGTAGACAGAGTAGCTGAGAGCTCGGAAACTGAAGATTTACATATCTTCATGAAAAGTGCCAGCAAATCCTTGTTCAATCACGCCGGGTGCTCATAATAGATGATAACATAGATGTTGCTGAAGTCCTTAATAAATTGCTTAAATCCCTTGGCAGCATGGTAGAAGTCGCATACAACGGTCCCGATGGGATAGCAAAAGCCCGAGAATTTCAGCCAGATAAAACTTCAGCAGTATAATGTGATTTATGTGCCAGGTGGTTTTTATAGGAAAACAACACGTTGACGTAATTATTGGGACCTTAGTATAATAATACCAATTAATTCTGAAATACATCTATATTAGTGAAGGAGGAAATATGAGATGAGTGAAACATATTCAGAACAACTATCTTATTTACAGAAGCCAGATCCCATGGAGGTTCCACAGGAGCTTCAGGAGATATTTGATAAACACATGAAATATCAGATGGAAAACTGGGGATTCATTAACAACCTGTTTAAAGTTCTTCCTCTTAATGCCCATCAATACAAGGGTTTTCTGGACTTTAAGGCTTCGCTTTTTACACCTGAAACCTGTTATCTTAGTAATGCCGACAAAGAAATGATCGGTATCGTGGTATCCTCAGCAAACAACTGCAGTTACTGCCTGACAACACATACAGATGCCCTGCGCGGACTTACAGGAGATCCCATCTTTGTTGATAAGCTTTCCTATAACTACCGCAGTGCTAACCTGACAGAGAAACAGCGCGCTCTGTGCGACTATGCATTTTTTGTTACTGTATATCCCAGGGAGATCGATACCAAGCAGGTTGATAAACTCCGCGAGGTAGGCTTTAATGATCACGAAATATTGGAAGCTGCATACGTAGCCGGTTTTTTCAACTACACCAACCGTTGGGTGAGTACAATTGCTCCCATCCCCAATGACGGCCACTTCAGCCATAATAGATAGACTGTTTACCCCAATAGCACTTATTTGACGGTTTGAACATCAATTCGTGGAGGACTCCGTTATGCAGTAGGAAGAGCTTTTTCATTTTGATAGGAGGTTTTTATTTAAAAGAGTAGTTACAGAGGATGATGGTACATGTATTTTGAAACAGAGGATAAAGAAAATGGACAAAAAAATAGTGCGGGTATACCTAGTGTTAGTAAAGAAGAAATACTGAAAGCACTAGAAGATTTTGACCTAAGTAAAAGAAATACACCAAAGTGGATAGGTTGGGATAAAAAGAAAAGACAGAAATATGCAATTCTTTATGACAATAAAATCTATCCACCTAAACATATTGTTGGTATGGCTGCAGGTATTCATAGTAGTCTTTTTAATGGAGGTGAACAAACAAATTCTTATCTGACCAAGAGAGGATTTGAAATTTAATATGGATGAAACAGCTCATCCATTTAGTCGAAAAGTATTAGATAGAGCTAATACTTTAGAGTTTTCAGAAGTTGACTTAAGTAATTTCCCAGAGCAGATAGAAGAAAAACTAGACACTATGTTAATAGAAAATGATGTATTTCGAAGTGACTTCTTGACACTAAAAGAATGCTACGCTGGTTTGCTCTCTGAAGATGGCTTGACCTCCTTCTGGCTCTAAAGTTCAAGAGACTTAGTAATCACTGTTGAGGATTAGCTTAATTATCCAGGGTACCTAATACTAAAACACATAGAAATACATATCCAAAATTGATTCTGTAAAAAGATGAATAAAGCAGAAGAGTCTCGCATAAATGGTATACTCCTTTAAAGTAAGTTTAACCATTTACACGAGACTCTTTTACGTTTTCCTACTTATATCTTTTGCATAATATAAAACACATACCCATAGCTGCTGGAATATCGGCGGTAAATATCAATTTCTTTTTCCAAAGAGTCGTATATTTCCTGGGCTACAGTGTTGTCTTTATGCAATTTGCGCAAGAACCCTAAACGTGTGGTAAGGGGTGTATAAAAGTCTCTCCACCATGAACTTTCCGGCAAGGTAAAATGACCCATTAGACGGTAACCCATTTTCTTGATGAGAGTTATATTGTCTTCCAGGTGTTGTATGGCAGGGTATTCCTTCAGCCAATGCTCATATGCCTCTTTTGGAGGGGAATCTTTTAACCAGGTCATTTCCGTCACAGCAAGACACCCATTTGGCCGCAAGAAACGGCGCCATTCCCGCAATCCCCTTTCAAAACCGATGATGAATATCGCGCCCTCTGACCAGATAATATCAAAGGTGTTTTCACTAAAGGGGATATCAAACATTGAACCCTCAATAGTTTCGATATTGGCAGATAATCCAAGGCCGGCACTTGCTTCATTAAGCTTATCTAGGAGCGGTAGATAATTATCCAGGGCTATAATCTTGCCCTTACTGATTTGTACTAATTCTAGCGTGAGTTTACTACGCTAATCATATTTTTGCCTGTTTTCCTAATGTTTTCAGGCTTTTTCTGTATAAACTAATCAGCAGTGGCAATAAAACCAGGTATTGACAATATTCTAAAAATAGTGTA
>JBFLYC010000031.1:0-43011 GCA_040756735.1 Bacillota bacterium
TTGTGGTGTGTCCCCTAACCTCTTACCATACGTTGGGGACATCCATACTTGGGGACATTCCTCCGAAGGAGGTGTGTCCCCTTTCCTTGAAACCAAGAGTTTACGCGCCAAGGGAGGTGTGTCCCCTTTCCTTGAAACCAAGAGTTTACGCAACAAGGGAGGTGTGTCCCCTGACTTACGTTGGGGACATCCATACTTGGGGACATTCCTCCGAAGGAGGTGTGTCCCCTTTCCTTGAAACCAAGAGTTTACGCGCCAAGGGAGGTGTGTCCCCTGACCTCTTAAAATGGAAAATTATCATCCCCTAAACCAATGTCAGGTTCTTCATCCATTCCTAATCTACCTGAGCTCTGACCTCGTTTATCCTTCCATTCCAGAAATTTAACACTTTCGGCTATTACTTCATTTTCACGGGATACATATACTTTTCCATCTTTTTCATATTCATAAGGGGCTCTGTTTTCTAATCTACCCTCGACAGCTATCATTAACCCTTTGGCTGTATACTCGGCACACAACTCGGCAGGTTTACCCCATACGGAAACCTTAATAAAATTTGCAGTGGCTCTGCCCTGGCTCTCCATTTCCATTCTTTTTTCCCTGCTTAGGCCCTTGTCCACTGCCAGAGTGAAACCTGCTACCGCTGTTCCTTGATTTGTATACCTCAATTCGGGGTCTTTTGTCAATCTTCCAATGAGTATGACTCTATTAAACAACGCCAACACTCCCCCCATTTATTACTCTCTTAATCACTCTTTTCCGTCATTTTTGTCTTCTTCCAGGCGGATTACAAGGTAGCGAATAACCCCTTCGGTTATTTTAAGCACCCTTTCCAGCTCTTGAGCGACAGATGGCTCGCCCTGGAATTGAACAAGTACGTAATATCCCTCTCTGACCTTTTTCACCTCATAGGCCATTCTTCTTTTGCCCCAAAAATCCATTTTCTTGATTTCGCCGCCCTGTCCTTCAACAAGGCCCTTGAATTTTTCAACCATTTGGTTTACTTCTTCTTCCTGGAGCTGGGGATGAATGATATACATACATTCATATTTACGCACTTTTAACACCTCCTCCCTATGGTCTTTTGGCCCCATTAGCACAATGGAGCAGGGAATAACATGGAAATTATAGCATAAGGAAAAACAATTAACAAGTCTTTCGGTTTTAGCGGGTGTATTTATCATAAACACGCAGAGTGCCTTGCCAGGACCTCTGCAAGGACTTCAGCGGGAGCTTTTTCAATAAAGCGGGCCTTACGGGAAGTATAGTCAACAGCTTTTACTTGCTCCACCATGACATAGCCGGAAATTTTTTTGCATCCTTCGGTTTTAACATGGAGGGGGTAATTTCTTTTTGTAGATGTTATAGGGCAAACTATTGTGAGTCCGGTCTGCTTGTTGAAGAAGTCATTGCTTATTACCAAAGCAGGCCTTTCCCCCATCTGCTCATGTCCCGACTGAGGAGTGAAATTTAGCCATACAATATCCCCTTGGATAGGGGTATAACTTGTCATCTTACCACTCCTCTCTACCCATTGGCGGACCCCATTCCTCTTCTTCGGGAGCATGTTCAGTATTATACTCTGCAAAAAGTTCTTGAATGGTGTAATTTTTTTCTTTCTTCGCGCGACGGATAATTATTTTGTCGTACTCAGCAATTAGTTCAACTTCGTCGTCTTCCTTAATGGAAGCAATAGCAAGAAGCTGTTTGGGGATTCTTATTCCCTGACTGTTACCCCATTTTTGAATTTTTGCCATCATAATTTACCAACTCCAGATCATTTATTGCACATTTAATACGTATATACATAGTATATACTTTATTGTTAATATTGTCAATTCCTTGAGTGGTATTGATGCTGATGAGACTTTTAAACATTTACTAATGAATGCTGAATGCTATTTGCCGGTGATATTTAGTTTTTTGATTCTCTTTTGTAGAGCCTGCCTGTATAAACCTAATTCTTTGGCTGTTTTGGAGATATTCCACTGATTTCTTTCAAGAGTACGAAGGATTATCTGCTTTTCTACCTGCAGCAAGGTATGTGACAGACTGCCGACGCCAGGAGTCTCTTTATGCAGCTGCTTATCCTCTATTCTATCTTGGATATACTTGGGCAGGTGCTCAAGTTTTAATTCGCTATCACCATCAACCATGTTCATGGCACTTTCAATAACATGCTCCAGTTCCCTAACATTACCAGGCCACATATAGTTGACGAGTATCTGCAGAAAACTGCCGTCAATTTCTCTAACATTTTCATCGAACTTTTTATTATATTGTTCAATAAAATGCTTAATGAGCGGAGAAATATCATCCTTTCTTTCTCTTAAAGGAGGAAGGTGTAAAGTCACCACAGCCAGGCGGTAGTATAGATCTTGCCGCAGCAGGCCCTTACTCACAGCCTCCAGGGGATCCATGTTAGTAGAACTGATTATGCGACAGTGAACAGGTATTTCTTTATTATCTCCAAGCCTTCTTACCCGTTTTTCCTGAAGCACCCTTAAAAGCTTGGCCTGCAAATACACGCTCATGGAATTAACCTCGTCCAAAAAAAGAGTGCCCTTCCCGGCCTGCTCAAAAAGACCTGGATTATCCACCGAGCCTGTAAAAGCCCCTTTTACCGTGCCAAACAGGATGCTCTCTAGCAAAGTATCAGGCATTGCAGCACAATTAATGCCTATAAACTGCCCCTTGGAAACCTGACTGGCATTGTGAATGCTCTGGGCGAAGAGTTCCTTGCCTGTTCCAGTCTCTCCATATATCATAATGCTGGATTGATTTTGGGCAGCCTTTTTGGCAGAATTTATTAACCTGCACATGATATCGCTTTTAGCTATAATCTGCTCAAAGGTATATCTCACATGGCCGGTTTTTTGGTTGTTTGCATCCTCGGAACTCCTGGCCTTCATGGTTTTTTCAAGGGCTTCCTTTAATTGGGTAATATCTTTGGCAACGGAGTATGCTCCCCTGACTTCTCCGTCTTCATATAAGGGAAAAGTGCTGGCTACTATGTTTACCCTCTTTTTTGTTTCCCTGATCTGATACGAATAAAAACCATCATAAACAGGGGTTCCGGTTTTCAGAACCTGGAGGGTGACAGAATCGTCATCGGTCAGATCATAAACCTCTTTGATGTGTTTACCGACCACTTTTTCTGAATTCAATCCCTCAAATTTACTGCATACATCATTGTAAAAAGTAGTAATGCCTTCCTTATTGACAACATTTACTCCTTCACTAATAGAGTTTAAGACAAGTTCGTACCATTTTACTTTTGTTTTTAATGCTTTAATTTCTTTAATCTGAGCAGTTTTATCATCAGTTTCAGTCAAGGAATCAGCCTCCTCAATGAAAGCATTTTTTAGCTTAACAGGTAATCACTTACGTTGGGGACATTCATACGTTGGGGACATTCCTCCGAAGGAGGTGTGTCCCCTTACCTTGAAACCAAGTGTTTACACGGCAGGGGAGGTGTGTCCCCTGACCTTATTTCCCCTTTGTCTTTAAGAAATTCTGTGAGGTCCTTTGATACATGATCCGGCAGTTCAGGCGCCTTAAAGTCCTTGATGCGCTCCTGCCAAATTTCCCAGGCTCTTTTTACAGAACACCTGTGCTTTTCCTGCCATGCAGACCAGTTTGTCCTGTCAGAGATGACCGGAGTAAAAAACTCCTTACGAAAGTTATCAATGGTATTAGGGTGATCCAGGTAGTGGCCTCCCGGGCCTGTATCTCCTATTAAAGAAACAGTCTCTTCCCTGTTCATGGTAGATATACTCTCAAACAACCGCATAATCCTGCCTGCAATCTCTTCATCCCAAATCCATTTTTCGTAACTCACCGTTAAAAAGGATTCCAGGATGCCCATTCCATGCAGGACTAGGTCTACCTTGTTGGCAAAGGTGGCAAATAGATTGCTGGCAGCTTCAATTCCCGCCTGAATATCCACTTCTTTGGCATCAGTCAGCCCCCCTCCGCTTCTAAAGGGCACTCCATAATAACAGGCCAACTGGCCTGCTGCTGTCATCAACAAGATGTATTCAGGGGCGCCTATGCACAAATTCATGGTCTTCATGTCTGTTATGGTGGAGGTATTTCCATAAACTACAGGAGTACCTGGATTAACAAGCTGCGCAATTAAAATCCCTGTTAAAATCTCTGCATTGTTTTGCACCAGGGTAGCCCACAAGCTTGTAGGCGAAGTAAAGCCCGCCATGGAACAGCAGGCTACCACAACCGGCTGACGGTTTTGCGCATATGCCCAGACAGCCTCTAACATCCTTTCATCCCAGGCCATTGGTGAGAGAGTATTCACTATACCCATGACAAAGCAGTCCCCCGGGTCAGGGTTAACAGCTATCCTGGCCATTTCAATACACTGCCTGGCAACTGACTCCCCTGCAGAAAACCCTATATAGGGCTTATCACAATTTCTTATTAACCTGTCCATCAATACCAGATATTTATGTTCTTCCTTCACGTCTGCCGGGTCCAAGATACCTGCACATACTACTCCTATGTGGCTGCTTGTCTGGGCCAATCTGAAAAAATCAACCACGTCATGCAAAGTGCCCTTCCTTCTGCCTCCTTTGTAATCATGGACAAAGACCGGACCTCCGGCCGGGGCCAAAGCCGTTTTCCCTTCACCAATTATTATATTATTTTTCCGATTGCGGGCTTTAATCATGAATTTGTTAGGGGCAAGTTTAAGGTTTTCCTCCATTAAGGACTGTGGAATTTTAACAATATCGCCTTCACCGGCAACAGCACCCCTTGCAGTCAAAAGCTTTTTGGACGGAACATGATGTATGGCAATACCCCTTGACTCCAATAGGTTCATGGTCTGTTCATGGATTTCTTCAAGCTGCTCATCTGTAAAAACCTCCATATTGAACAACATTTTATTATTTCCCCCCTTTTTGTGTCTGTAAAAAATCTTTTAAAACCAGGACGGGATGCTTGACTTCTAAACAAGTATGCTGCCTGATCTGCACCATGCAGGTGCCGCAATCAGTAATCACCATTTTGACCTTGCTGTCTTTAATAGCATTAAAAAGCGATCCTCCAATGGCTGCTGCCAGGTCCTGCTTTTCCCTTTTAAAGCCGAAGGTTCCGGAAATGCCACAGCAAAAACTGTCCTCAACGAGCAAATCTTCAACTACCGTATTTTTTAAAATATGTGCCCCTGGAAAGCCCATGCCCTGGGCCTTGAGGTGACAGGGTATATGATAAAAAGCGCCCTTGATTTTTGCTTTGTCTTTATTAAATATCTCAAAGGGAAGGTTTTCTTCCTCCGCCAGCAGTTCAAATAATTCATAAATGTGCTGCGATAGCAATTCACTTTGCTCAACAGCAAGCAGATCTCTATACTCGTCTTTAAAGGCCAGCCCGCAGCTTGGGCAGCTTACGACAATTTTATAGCCCTTCTCAATATATTCTAAAAAAACTGCTGTGATCCTTTTAGCCCAGCTTCCTGCTTCTACCAGAAAACCATTGCTGAGCAGAGGCGTTCCGCAGCACCCAGAAGGAGCCACTTCCACCTGGCAGCGGGCGGCCTCCAGAATCTCTACTGCTGCCTGGATAATTTCAGGTTGATTAAAACTTGCATAACAACCGGGGAAATATAAGACCTTTTTCTGCTCCCCTTGTTTCTTATGCCCTTTTTGCTCCTTTTGAGTTTGTTCCTTTTGTATTTTAGGCTTAAACCTTTGACCTTTATATTCAGGAAAGTCCCTGTCAGCCATTCCAATTGTTTTTAACACCAGTTTTACAGGAGCAAGCTTTAAAATAAAGCTGCCAAGCCTTGGAACCTTTGAGGCTGACCTGCCCCACCAGTAATTATGAGCCAAAATCCAATCCCGGAATTTTTGTACCGCTGCTGTCTTAGCTTTTGCTTTATTTTTTATATTATAGTATGAAGGTTTAACACCATGAGGACATGCCATGTCGCATCTTTTGCAGTTTGTGCAGTAAGTCAGGTTTTCATCAATCTTTAGTACCTCCCCCTGCTTCTTTGACAGGCGGAGCCTTTCCAATTCCGGCCCCATATGTTTCGGTCCTGGAAAGGGCAGAAAATTTAGCACAACGGGACACTGGGTGTGGCATGTACTGCATTTTAAACAATAGTCCAGGTTTGCTTCTTGAACTTGTTTCATTCCCAATCCCCTCCCCCTTAAGCCCCTATAGCCAATTTACCTGCTTTGTAACCGGAAGCCAGGGCCACACCATTGCCGCTTTTTTCTATAAAAGGGTCATAACCTGCCAGGGTAGCTCCTGCTGCGCGGAGATTTTCATAGATAGTCTGCCCTGACTTTATATCTATCGGCTGCATATTGCTGTTTACTGCGACACCTGCAAGGCTTAACCCCTGTGCTTTCAAGCTGAAAAAGTCCCTGTCAACATGCAAAAGATCGTTGACTATAGGCAGATCAAAGACACTCTCTTTAATGGACCCGGGACAAGCCAGCAGGCCTTCATTGAGAATACCTCCTGTTGCAAGCACAAAACTGTCCCCCTGAATCTTTTTGAGTTTTCCGCTGCCTAAAGAAATGCCCACCTCCAGGCGCTGCCTACCGCTGCATTTTACATGGGTTACAGGGTGACCGGTAATAAAATCTACACCTTTGTGTTTGAGATGCTGCTGCAGCTTTTCTGCCAGCCGATAACCCATTACTGAGGGAGGCAGCGTAGGGACTTCCAAGACATCACAGTTCAAAGCCTTCTCAATAGTTTTAGTTACCTGCTGCCAGTTTTGCACACCTAAAACTGCAGGAATCACTATTAAACTGTTTCTTGGAACTTTATTTTCAAGCTCCTTGATCAGAGCTTCTTGTACATGAAAATTTTCCAGGGCAAGGGCAATGTCAAAACTGTTTAATTCCCTCTTGACCTTGATATTTAGACTTGCCCAAACCGACTTGACTTCACCCTTAAGCCTGTGTCTAAGGTTATCTGCCGCATAATCCGGATAGAAATCCGCGAGTTCCTCAATTCCCACTACTGTAATAACAGGCGCTTCAGTTATCTTTTTTCCTGTAGTTTCAGGGTACAGGCAGGTGGGAATTAATGCTCCTGCAGCCGTAGGCATCAAGATATTTTCATCAAGGGTTCCGGAATAAGCAAGGCCTATCTCCCTGGATATGCTTAAGAAATCGGTAAATGCTTCCCTGATGGCTTCTTTACCGACAAGGCTGTAAGGATGGTCTGGCTTCTCTTCTACCAACACATCTAAAGCACGAGCAGGATTTAATACCGGTTTCATCTCCGTTGTCGGGTAATATCCAAGTAAATCAATATACCCTGATGAAGAATACAGGCTCCCCAGCCCCTTGGACAGGACAACAGCTTGTTTGTTCATTTTCACAGCAGCCAGGGCAGCGCTCATCCCTGCCAGCCCTGCGCCAATTATCACCAGGTCATATCTCATGGTTATCACTTTCCAATCGTTCCAAGTTTAACAGACCAAGGTAAATACCCCGGGTTAGTTCCAGTTCTTGAGCCTGCTCCTTCCATAATACTGGAATACTGCCTTTAAAGCGCTCCTGGATGTGTTCCTTTAATAGCTTATTTGCTTCAGCTGCTTTTAAAGATCTGCTCTGGTGATAATAGCCTGCCGCCCTAAAAGTGCAGAAAGTTCCCTGGCAGGGGCCCATTCCCAAACGGGTCAGCCTGCGCACATCGTTAAGGGTGAACCGCACTTTATCCTTGACGGCTAAATCCAGCAATTTGCTGGAAATCCTTTCGCACTGGCAGAGCTGCTTGTTATCATATTCTTTTTGTTTGGGTATTGGCGGATAGATGATTTCTTTGTCTGTAAGGCAGGGTTTATCCACCTTGAGAACTTTGCTTACATGGTCGCTTGCAGCTTTGGCCATCAACCTGTAGGTGGTAAGTTTGCCCCCCACCATGGAAATCATGCCCTCCAAACCATGCAGCCTATCATGATCAATCAGGAAAAAATCCCTGGTTGCTTCTCTTCCGCTGCCTGCGCCATCAGGTTGATAGAGGGGTCTAACCCCTGCAAAAGCCCTGATTAAGCGCATTTTGTCAAGGCCAGGGAAAAGCTGCTTTCCCTCTTCAAGCAGCCTCAAAACATCTTCTGCCGCAGCCTCACTGTCATTAGGGTCCGATGTAGTCTGTGATGTAGTTCCAAAAACTGTGACACTGCCATGGGGCACAAAAATGTCCCCATCCCCCGGGGGACGCAGACGATTAATAACCTTGTTGGTTATGCGGTGGTTAAAAATTACTAATACGCCTTTGTCTGGAGTTATGTTCAGCCCGATACCTGCCATTTTGGCAACCTGGCCTGCCCAGGCCCCTGTAGCATTAACAACAAATTCACATTTAATGTAATCCTCCTGACCGGTGTATCTATCAATAACATATACTCCCCTGACTTTCTGCTTTTCAATTTTGAATCCGGTTGCACATGAATAAGTTTTAACCCTGGCCCCTAGATTTCTGGCAGACAGCGCATTGGCCGCAGCTAGGCTAAACCCGTCTACGGCGGCATCAGGAACCATGTATACTCTGGAAATGTCTTTTGTCAGGGCAGGCTCTGTTTGCAGGAGGTCTGAAGGTGAAACCTCCTCAATGCTAATGTCCGCAAGAGAACAGTTTTCCAGCCAGCTTTTAATATAATTTGGGTCATCTCCCTTTACAGCTATGAAAAGGCCTCCCGTATCTTCTATGCAGTCCGGTGCAATCTTCTTGATAATTTGATTTTCTTGAATGCATTCCCTGGCTGAAGAAAAATCTTTAACTGCATAGCGGGCTCCGCTGTGCAATAGACCGTGGAAGCGTCCGCTGGTACCGGTAGCAAGGTCATTTTGTTCCAACAAAATACAGTCTATCCCCCTTAAGGCTAAATCCCGCAGTACGCCGGTCCCGGTTGCCCCTCCGCCGATGACAACAACTTGCGTTTTTTCCATAAAGGAAATTCCCCCTCTCTATACCATCATATAAGAAAGGAACGGGATAGTCACCTATCCCGTGATGTTAATTCAGCTTCAGCGATAATCTCAATTAATCCCTGCTTGACCTTATCCGATAAGGGGGCTGCCTGCTGCTTATCCAGAATATCTTCGATTTTATTCTGAGCTCTTTGTTTCATGGTTGTGCTTCCCTTTGCAGTCCACTGCTCATAACTTCTCCTGTCGGTAATCTCAGGCTGCCAGTTTTTACGGAAATGCTGGAAGGTATGCTCATCACCAAGATAATTGCCTCCCGGTCCCACCCTTTCTATAACATCCACGGCCAGCTGATCCGCACCCATGGGCACCCCGCCTAGTATTCTCCTTACCTGTCCAACCGCTTCATTACAGATAACCAGCAGTTCATTGGAAAAGGTAAGGCCAAACTCCAGATACCCCAGGTCATGAACAAGGTTTGTCCCCATAATGCCGGCCATAAATACAAAGGTACCTGCTTCCAAGGCAGCCTGTTCATCTACTGTCTTCGAACCGCTGCATCCTGCAAAACCCCAGGAGGGAAGATTATAGTATTGGGCCAGCTGACATACTGCTGCCTGGGTCAGCATGGCTTCCGGGGCACAGTAGGTGGGCTGCATGCTCCCCATGTCCATGGGAGACATGCCTGCTCCGAAGACAAAGGGCGCCCCTGGTCTTTTTAATTGATGAATAACGAGGCCGCTCAAAATCTCAGCCGTTGCCTGGATAACTGCCCCTGCCGGTGTAACAGGGCAGGTAGCGCCTGCCATTGCTCCGGGTGAATAGTTTGTGGGCAGTCCCTTATGGGCCATTAACAGCAGTTTTTCCAGGGCGGTATCCGAATGCTGCATGGGTGAGCTTGGCTCGTCATAGAGCACAAAAATGGGTCTGTTCTGCAGTTCATCTTCACCCCCCACAAGCAGGGAAGCCATCTCAATGATGTAGTTTAAGCATTTGGCATCTCTTGCTATGATGGTCATGGGCTTGCTGGAATTGTTCACCATTAAATTGAACTGGTGCAGATAAGCAGTCTCTTTTGGAACATCTGTGATTAAACCCATGGACATCAAAAAATCAATATTGTCCAGACCGTCACAAAGCCTGGCAGAAACAGCAATGTCGGCGCTCACAGGTTTTCTTCTTTCACCTGTCCTGTGGTCAATGATATTAGGGCAGTCGGAGCCTGTACCAAAATAGCTCTTTGTACCCTCCAGGTACATTTTTGGATTGCCAAGCCTGTCGTACACTGTTATTCTTGAAGGAGCAGATTTTATGGCCCACTCCACCAGGCCCGAGGGAATCCTGACATGATTTTCCCTTACAAGAGCGCCGGCATCCTTTAAAAGTCTAATTGCCTCATCATTAAAAACATTAACGCCTACCTTTTCTAACAAAAAGCAGCTATTCCTATGAATTTCTTCCAGAGCGCTCCTCGACATCAATTTCCACTGCGGGGCATAAGGACTATATAAATTTGTCATATCTACCGCCTCCTTTTTAAGTCATCAAATGTAAACTAGCTCTCTCAACTCGACTGTGAAAACTAAACCCTCATTAAATACATGCGAAATACTAAGTGAAATGCTGTCACTAGGCACAATCCTGAGCTAAGTAGATAGTCACTTGATTCTATTTAAACCCTGTTCCAAGTCTTCAATTATATCGTCAACGTCCTCAACCCCTACCGAAAGCCTGACAAGGCCATCAGTTATACCTGCCTTTAATTTTTCCTCTGCCGGTATATACACATGAGTCATTGACGCAGGGTGCTGAATTAGCGTATCTACATCCCCTAAACTAACCGCCAGCCAGCACAGTTTCAAGCTGTTCATGAGAGTTTTGCCGGCCTCGTAGCCGCCTTTTAGTTCGAAGGCAATCATACCCCCAAAGTCATCCATCTGCTCACAGGCTAATTTGTGCTGGGGGTGAGATGGCAGTCCCGGATAAAAAACCTTGTCAACCTTGGGATGCCCTTCTAAAAACCTGGCTGTTTCCATGGCGTTTTTACAGTGTCTTTCCATCCTTAAAGGGAGTGTTTTTAATCCCCTTAATAACAGCCAGGCATCAAAAGGACCTATAACCCCGCCAAGATTTTTGAGGGTCTTATCCCTGATTTTATCCATCAGCTCTTTTTTCCCAACGACAATGCCGCCCATGACATCTCCATGACCGCCAATATATTTTGTCGCACTGTGGATGACCACATCAACACCCATATCCAGGGGTCTTTGCAGGTAAGGAGAGGCAAAGGTGCTGTCAACAATGGTCATTATCCCCCCTGCCTGGGCTATTGCTGCCAGCTTTCTAATGTCCACCAGCTTAACAGTAGGATTGGCAGGAGTTTCAAAATAGATAATTTTTGTGTTGTCCCTTACTGCGCCATCAACCTCCTCTAAATTGGCGCAGTCCACAAAGGTTGTCTCAATGCCATATTCATGCATGATAGTACCTAAAAAATATTTGGTAGCGCTGTAAACCGTGGCATCGGCAATCACATGGTCCCCTTGCTTTAGAAGACACATGATGGAAGCAGAAATTGCGGCAACACCGGTGGCAAAAGCCAGGGCTGCTTCCCCGTTTTCCAGCTCAGCCATTTTTTGTTCCAGGATAGTCTGGGTAGGACTTCCCAAGCGCGTATAAATGTAACCATTATGAAAATCTCTACACCTGTCTGCTCCGATATCAACATTTTCAACTGCATAATTTACTGCCTGGTAAATGGGCGGAGAGATGGAACCGGTGACCTTGCACCCTTCGTATCCAGCTCTGACAAACTTTGTGGCTCTTTTCCAGCTTCCCCTATTTTCCATATGTCACGGCTCCTTTTTTAGTTATACTTAATCTAACGGAGCCACGGGTACGGTTCCATCGTCTTTCCTTCGGACCTTCGCTGCGCTACGGTGAAGCTCGAACCGTCCCCATGGCTCGGCTCTAATATATTCACGCAATCACCTAATATCTTAAAGCAAAAATCATGCCAGAATTAAAAGTCGATAAATCTTTGCTGCAGCAGAAAGCCTTGTGCATACCCTTTTTTATTCAGTACTTTATGAATAGTCAAGAAAACAGGCTTTACCATTATATCCACCAGTATACTTAATAGTTCATAGCCTGATAATACCTTGCTGCATCCATCGGCTGCATGCATCCATCAATTGCACATTTACGGGTATTCCCCTGCAAATCAAGCTTCTTTACTGATAATCTCCCAAAAGATGCATCCATGGGCTGCACCGACACGCATAAATAAACAGGCTTTTTTCTGAAATTTCTTATTTGTGACAATACCCTTAATTGCAGGCACATTTTTTGCATAGACAAGATGTACGCAATTAAATATATAAAAATATTGGATAGGAGGTAGCTTATGAAAAACAGTTCACGCAATGGTTCCCTTAGACCACTGGTATTTTGGCCGCCCTTTTTACTTCTCATCGGCGCAGTCATTTTCAGCTTTGTCAATGAGTCCGGTTTCGCCGCAATGACCAACAGCGCAAATGACTGGCTAATTCGAAACTTTGGATGGGCTTTTAGCTTCACGGGCTTTATGATGGTGCTAATAATCCTTGTTATCTATTTTTCTCCCTTCGGCAAAGTCAAAATAGGCGGGTCTAAAGCAAAACCCCTGCTTAATAAATGGCAATGGTTCAGCATTACCCTGTGTACAACCATAGCCATTGGTATTCTATTCTGGGGAACTGCAGAACCAATTTATCATCTGGCATATCCGCCGGCGTCACTAGGTTTAGAGCCTGGAAGCGCCCAGGCTGCAATTTTTGCCATGTCAACAATGTACCTGCACTGGACCTTCACGCCATATGCACTGTATGCGGTACCAGCGCTAATGTTTGCTTTCGCATACTACAACATGAAAAAACCCTTCAGTCTGGGTTCTACTTTAACTCCGGTGGCCGGTGATAAAGCCGTTGGAAGCTGGGGCCAGGCAGTTGATGCCATCTGCTTGTATGCTTTAGTTGCCGGCATGGCAGCATCACTGGCAACAGGAATTTTGACAATTTCAGGAGGCCTCAATTCCATTGTTGGAATAGACAGCAATCCTGTAACATGGGCCATAGTAGGCGCTGCCATCATTGCCACCTTTGTGATTTCAGCAAGTACCGGCCTGATGAGAGGCATTCGTGTTCTTTCAGATATAAATGCCAAAATATTCTTTGCCATAATTGCCTTTATCTTTGTATTCGGACCCACAGCATTTGTACTTAATTTAGGAGCCGAGTCCTTTGGTCATTACCTGACTAATTTCTTTGAAAAGAACCTATTCACAGGGGCAGCAGCCGGAGACCAGTGGCCCCAGTGGTGGACTACTTTTTACTGGGCCAATTGGCTGGCCTGGGCACCTATTACTGCTCTCTTTTTAGGCAGGATATCTTACGGGCATACAGTAAAGGATTTTATTAAAATGAACTTCTGGATACCGGCCATCTTCGGCGCCATCTGGATTACTGTTTTCAGCGGAACATCCTTAAATTTCCAAATGAACGGAATTGACCTTCTTGGCGCCTTGAACAATGTAGGTCCCGAAGCAGTGGGTTATACTATTTTCCAGAACCTGCCCCTTTCAGGCCTGCTCATACCCTTTTTCCTGTTCATTGCATTCATATCCTTTGTTACAGCTGCTGACTCCAATACTACGGCCATGGGCGGTATCAGTTCCACAGGGATTTCGCCAAAAAGCCCGGAACCATCAACTTCAATCAAGATAACCTGGGGATTAACAGTAGGTATAGTTGCCTGGGTAATGCTGAGCTTTGCCGGCATAAACGGAATTAAAATGTTGTCCAACCTGGGCGGCTTCCCAGCCATGATTCTGGAAATTGCGGTTGGTATTGGTTTGATCATGGTTGTTGCCAACCCAAGAAAATTTGACACCTTCAAGGAAGACTATTATGAAGACGGTACTGTTAAGCCAATAGAAGCAGTAGAGACTCCTACCCCACCTGGCAAGGAAACGGGTACCACCATCAGCAGTTAGGCACCAAGCCAAAATAACCAAAAAAACAGGTAAAAAGTATTAGCCTATACGGCAAAAAACGCTCTTGTAAAATATTACATGAGCGTTTTTTGCATTTTCACGATTTTTCCAAACTTAGAGCAGTTGTAACTGCTCTAAACCAGCATCCATTTAGTGTGCAAAAGACCTAAAGACACGTACCGGATTAGCTTACGGGAACAATTTGGATATTTTTAGCGTCTTAAATATTAGAAATGTCTTTTCTAGGTAGAGGAGTTGTTTAATCGGTAATCCTCACCATTTAGGTTTGCTGCATAGCCGCCAACAAAATCAGCGACATGCTCAAGGGGGCGAATCGTGGCGGATAACGCAATCCGTTGGAACTCCCCAGCCAAAGGGATAAGCCTGTCCACGGCTGTAATCAGATGAGTACCCCGTTTGCTGCCAAGAACGGCATGGATTTCGTCCAAAATAACAGTTTCCACTCCCTTGAGGATGACGCGGTTGTTTTTAGAACTGAGCAGCAGGTTGAGACTCTCTCAGGAGTAGTAATCAAAATCTCAGGCGGCCTGCGCATTGAGCAAAAATTCCCCCTTTGCCCATGGTTAAAACATTACAGTTGGCCATGTCTCTAGTAATGGTAGAACCATTGCTTTAATCCCATTATTACGGTATGATATACGTAAGTTTTATTACGTAAGGAGCTATGACAATGCGAGAGAAAAAATTAGATGCAAGACTGGAAATACGTTTATATCCCGAACAATTGAAAAAATTAAAAGATGAAGCTGCAGCAAAAAACACTTCTGTTGGAGACCTGGTACGTGAAGCTATAGATCAACGTTACAAAGTATCAAGAGATGACAAATTAAAAGCAGTTGAACAAATGGCCAATATTAATGCACCCGTTACAAATTGGCAACAAATGAAAAAGGAAATAGAATCGGGGTATCTGAAAAAATGAAAGTTTTTATTGATACCTGTATTCCAATGTATGCGGCAGGTCGAGAACACCCACTTAAGGCAGGTTGTTTGGAGATTATGAGGTCAGCTGCCAGCGGTAATCTTGAGGCATATACCGACACAGAAGTTTTCCAGGAGATCCTTTACCGTTACTTTAGTATTAACCAACGTGGGTTTGGTTTACAGTTATTTGATTCATTCTCACAAATTATGCATGGAGTAGTGTTGCCTGTACGTCATGAAGACATGATAATGGCAAGAACGTTAGCAAATGAAACGTGTATTGTTTGAGGCCCTCTTCTAATCCTGTTCAACTATATTCTTTACGGACTTTTCAAATTTTGGCCTGGGAAGCATAACAGTCCTGGCACAGCCCAGGCACTTAATCCTAAAATCAGCGCCTGTGCGCATGACTTCCCATTTATCGCTGCCGCACGGGTGTACTTTCTTCATAATAACCACATCCCCCAGCTTAAAAGGATAAAGTCGATACTTTGACATATAAACAGTCCCCTCCTAATGTCACCTTTATGATTATGATAAAATCATCTCTGGTAGATAACCCTGCGGGGGTAAGGTATTTCTATGCCCGCTTCGTCGAGGCCTTTCTTAAACCGCCCCAGCAGTTCCCTTTCAACGGCCCACTGTTCGCCCGGCAGGGTCCTGGCAATAACCCTGATATCCACACTTGAGTCAGCCAGGGCAACAACGCCTTGCACCACAGGCACTTCTACAATGGTCTTAATCTCTTGATAAGCTGTTTCACAAATCTTTCTCAGCACTTCTTGCGCCTTATCAATATCTTCTTCATAGGCTACGCCTACTACTACTACTGCTAACATATTTGCCCTGCTGTAGTTAACTACCTTGGAGATTTCCCCATTGGGAATTATTTCTAAATGACCTGTCCATCTTTTTATCTTGGTTGTCCTGAGTCCAATCTCTTCAACAACCCCGGTAGCGCCGCCCGCTTCCACAAACTCACCCACACGAAACTGGTCGTCAAAAATAATGAAAAATCCTGAAATTACATCCCTGACAAGATTTTGTGCGCCAAAACCCACAGCTAATCCCAGGATACCTACACTGGCCAAGATTGCTGTTGTATTTATCCTAAAAGCCTCTAAAATCATTAAGCCGGCAATAAAAAATATCCCATAGGTTACAATGCTGTTGAGAAGGCCGACTAAAGTTTTTGCCCTGGGCGAAAGAACCTGGGCTTCACCTTCTTGGCCTGACGGGCTGACAAAATGACTAACCAGAGTCCTTAAAAACTTGATTAACAACTTAGCGCCTACTACTATGGCAATTACCTTGAGAATTTTAAAACCAAAATCCTTGAGGTCATCTATTTTAAATACCGTTACATTAAATACTTCCAGGATCAAGAGAATGGTTAAAAAAATCCCCCCATACAGCGCTACAGCCTTTAATGTGGCTGCTGTAATTAAAAACAGGCCTGGATTAACAAGGGGTTTAGTGTCGGTACTGCTGGCAAAAAGTCTATCTATAATGTGCCTTGCAAACAGAATAATTAAAACTGCAGCAATAATTATCATACCGGAAAGCATTAGCTTCCAAATCAATTCCTGGGAGGTAATAGAACAATCCCAAGTAAAACTTAACCAGATGCCATAGATTTTAGGCACCTACATCTCCTCCCCTGCTGCACTTACTTCCTGCAAGGAATTCACCACATCTGTTGAAATAGCCTGATTTATGACAGCCTCCACATCCTGTAAGAGCATAAGGCTTTCAGGTGTTCCAAGATTATTTAGCCCCTTGATGATCTCCCTGCAGACTTGCGGATGGGTTTCCAGTTCAACCCTGCTTTTTAACATGTCTAAATATTGCGGTCGATGGCGCCGGAACATATACTTTACCGCAGCTATTCTCGTTTTGGCATTTTCGCTATCCAGGCATTCAACAACATAACCAGGAATCCTTTCATCCTGTATCTGGCTTAAAATTTCTATGATAAGACCTGTATCTAAATCGGGGTTTTCCAAGTTGTCCAGCATAACAGATACTGCCAGGGCGCCGTAGCCTGTTAAAACCTGAGCAACCCTTGCAGGCATGCAGGAACTGGTTTCTTTAAGCTCTTTTACCATCATCTCTACTACCTTCTTATCTCGATATGCTATCAATGCCGAAGCTGCTTCAAAACGGATGCTTTCTTTTTTGTCGCCAAGGCATTTTACTAATGAACCCAGCGCTTTCAAGGGCCTGATTATCTGAATCATCTCCAATGCAAAAAGCGTCTCCTCTTCCTCCTTACTTTCCAGGGTAGATGTTAACCATTGAATGTAACCGATACCTTCCAGAAGAAACAAGAGGTTTTTTTGCATATATGTTTCCATAACGGGGAAAGCCTCTTTTATGGCCTGGGATATTTCAGTATAGGTAAAACTTGACAAATTTTCAACTACCCAAGGAGAAATCTCACCCTCCATGGACAGCAGCTGCTTAACAAGCCTATCATATTTACCCAGTTTAAATTTTTCTTTAAGACCTTCCCAAAGGTTTTTCACAATAACACACCCAACCTTAAACTAATGCGTTTCTAAATATTATATTATAGACTTCTATGGTCATACTGTTATAGATTTAACAGTCATCATCTTTTCAACAATATTACACATATTGGTTACACTTCCCGCGCAGAGCTTCTCTTTAAGCCGGAAAAAGTCCAGACAGGTTCCACAGGATAGTATTTCTACACCCTTTTTCTCCAGGGAGATAACTTCTTCCAGAACATGGGACCCCTCGCAGGTCAGCTTAACACCACCGTTTATGAAAAGAACAGCCCTGGGCAGTGGCAGGGTTTCTGTCAAGGTAAAGAAAAAACTTTTGGTCAGTATTCTGCCTAGTTCATCGCTTCCCCTGCCCATGGTTGCTGATGTAACTAGAATCACTGCCCCTTGTACGGTATCCAGACTTCGAGCCATATCTATTTCTTTTTTAATCTTTATGTAATAACCTTCTTCTTTCTGTTCCACATCAACCGGGTAATCCAAGCTTTTAGCCAACCTGATTACATTATCCCTGGCTATGTCATTGTCAACAATGGTAGTAAGCACCCCAGCATCAAGACTCTCCAATGCCCTTTTGGTGCAAATTACCGGCTGAGGACAGGACTTACCCCTGGCATCTACGATAGTGTCCATTTTATAATCCCTCCACAATTAATGGTTTACCCATATATTTATTAACCTGGCCGATTATCCTGGCTTCTACCCCTTTACCTGTCAAGTCTTTAACCAATTGCTCACCCTTTTTATTGTCTATGGCAATTAACAATCCTCCTGCTGTTTGCGGATCCGCTAGAATATCTTTATATATATCACTGACTCTTCCATACCAATTCACTTTAGGTTCTGCATATTTTAAATTTCTCTTTGCCCCTCCAGGAATAATGCCCATGCTGGCCAAATCATATACTCCCTCAATTAGCGGTACAAGGGGCATAAAGATCTCCAATGTTACGCCGCTGGCCTCTGCCATTTCAAGGGCGTGCCCCAAAAGGCCAAATCCGGTGACATCGGTGCATGCTGAGGCACAGGCGTCTATCATGGCCATGGCCGCTATATTGTTAAGGGTGGTCATAACCTGTATTCCATTGTTCATGGATCCTTCTCCGGCGATCTTGCCTTTTATGGCTGTACTAATAATACCTGTACCTATGGGTTTAGTTAAAATAAGGGAGTCACCAGGTTTTGCTCCTGCATTGGTGATTATTTTGTTTGGATCTATTAATCCGGTCACAGCCAGCCCGTATTTTGGCTCATTATCCTCTACGGAATGACCGCCTACCAGTACTGCCCCCGCTTCTTTTATTTTTAATGCCCCCCCGTTTAAGATTTCAACCAGTATTTGTACATCAAGGCAGCTTGGGAAACAGACTATATTCATAACCGTTAAGGGCACGGATCCCATGGCATAAATGTCATTTAAGGCATTCACTGCAGCAATTTGCCCAAAGATATAGGGATCATCCACCATAGGCGTAAAAAAATCAAGGGTTTGTACCAGGGCAGTTTGTTCATTTATTTTATATACTCCGGCATCATCAAGTTTTTCCCCGCTGACCAGCAGGTTAGGGTCAGAAAACTTTGGCAGCTTATGCAAAACTCCTGCTAAGGTTTCCGGACCAATCTTGGCAGCTCAGCCGGCAGCCCTTACCATCTCAGTTAACTTTATGCTTTCGCTCATAGCCAACAGTTGTACCTCCTTCAAAAGCTTTTAGTTCCTCCTATAGGGACATTCATACGTTGGGGCATTCCTCTGCAAGAGGTGTGTCCCCTGACCTTGAAACCAAAAGTTTACGCGACAAGGGAGGTGTGTCCCCTTTCCTTATGTCCCCTTTCCTTATATATTAACATTTTATTTAATTATTTAGTAAAGATTTTCTAACACTATAGATAGTCTGCTAATCGGTTTTCTCAATAAATAGTCTTCCCCAAAACCTATAAACCACCGGCAGCAAATAAAAGAGATGTAAAAAGCGCCCCATTTTTTGAGGCGCCTTATTTAAAAGTCAATTAAGCCAAAGACCTGACTGCTGATAAAGCCAAATACCTCCATTAAATAGCTGAAAAGGAATGAAGAATGGATAACGCCGGCAATAGCGCCATTTTCGGCAGCTGATACAGCAATAAAAGGAGAAGCTAATCCGAAAAGAATTGCTGTTAAAGAACCATACATTATCAAACCAAGGAGCAGACCGGCCAAGCGGTTTACCGGTCCCAGCAAGGTCAGCCCCAGGAGGCCGCTCAAAAAATTTACCACAACTTTTACAATTAAACCAGCTGCAATAAACAGCACTAAAAAGGCTAATCCTTTTAATATCATGCCCGCCAGCCCAAAAGCAATAAGTTCAGAGATGTTCGCACCTGCAAAAGATTCTGCAGCCATAATCTGCTCTACATTCTCCAACAAATTACCCTTCAAAAAGCCAGGCAGCCCCATTTCCTCAATTCCTGCGGCCACAAGACTTAAGCTGGCTTTTTCTCTTTCAAAGGAAAAGCTGGGAAGGGGCATCACCTTGATGATCCCTTCGCCAATTATCCCTACCAGATTAAACTGCTTGTCCAGGTAATTAGCAAAGGACTGATTGTAGCTTAAAGCAATAACCAGGCTTACCACCCATCCCAGTAATCCTCCTAGACTTTTAATAAGGCCCCTTTTATAACCTTTATATGCACCCACTGCAAGCAAACCAATTATCAAAAAGTCAAATGAGTTCATGCCCATACCTCCCCTGTTACAGTCTGCCGTTTCCTGAATCGGGGTGAATCGGGGGACGGTTCTCTGAATCATTTTTGAATCGGGGGACGGTTCTCTTTGAATCGGGGGACGGTTCTCTGAATCATTTTCATCCTTGAATCGAGGAACCGTCCCCCGATTCACACTTGAATCGAGGAACCGTCCCCCGATTCAGAGGAACCGTCCCCCGATTCAGTCCCCCGATTCACTGCTGATTCACTGACATACCCCTTGACATTGTTTTCTATAATAATTGAAGAATTCCTGCAGGGGTGTTCTTCTATTATTTACAGAATATGTTTATTTTTATTTCAATAGTTGATAGAAATGCATTAAAATTGCTGCGATCCCACCGGCCATTAGAGGTCCAACAGGAATACCTCCAAAAAATATTATACCGATGATACCTCCTATGACCAGGCCAATCATCAGCTGCGGCGCATGCTGCAGCATGCTTAAGCCCTTGCCGTTCATGTAAGTTGCTAAAGCCCCGCTGAATATTGCAATGATCCCAGGCACAGATATAAAACACTTGAGTATATCCTTGACAGGCACCCTTCCGGCTGCAAAGGGAACAAGAACCGACAGCATTAAAAACAGCAGACCCATTTCTAAACCCCGCCGTTCAATGATGGGAAGCAGCCTCTGGAGATTGGTGAAGTGGATAAGCAGCATTATGGCAGCGGATGCCGCTACCACATTGGACCTGCCCAAAATACCCAGTATTAAAATAAATAACATTAATAAAGTGGCTGCATTCATTTATACAACTCCATTTAAAGGCTTTGTACAAATATATGCGCCCTATGCTGGTATTAGTAGTTTAGAAATAGGTATTAATCCCTTAACAGTCACCCTCCTGCTTGCAATGGGCAACTCCCTTTTCCATTATCATCAATTCCAAAACACTTCATGCAAATCATCCATTGTTGCTGGCGCTATGGTTTTCTCTAATAACTAAGATAAATATATCAATCAATCCAGGGTCAAACTGAGAACCTGAACACTGTTTTAGCTCTTCGATAGCCTCTTCCTTGCTTCTAACCTTTCTATACGGCCGCTCATTGGTCATGGCATCATATGCATCTACAATGGCAAAGACACGACATTCCAAAGGGATTTCTTCCCCTCTAATTCCCAGGGGATAGCCGGTACCATCCCATTTTTCATGGTGTTTGAGGATTAAATCTGCAATTGACGCTAGATTGGGTGAAGATTTTGCAATTCGATAGCCCTTTTCCGGGTGCTGCCTGATGAGAGTCCATTCCTCTGCAGTTAACTGGAGACTTTTTGTTAAGATGTCGCGAGGTATAACTACCTTACCCAAATCATGAACTTGGGCCAGCATGTCAATATCAGCCAGCTGCCTAGCGGACAAGCCAACCCTTTTCCCAAGTTTCCAGCATAGGTTCTGCAGGCGTTGGGCATGTCCCATATCCATATAATCTTTTTCCGCCAAAGCTGTTAATAGGGCATTAACTATTTGGCCGCGGGTTTGCGAACCACGAATAAGCTTATCCTTATACATATCATCGTCTGCATCACTAAATACGTCTGCCAAAGATTGTTCAGCGCTGCTTGTTGTGGCCATACCCAATGAAAAGCTTAGAAACACCTTTGGATTCTTGCTGTTATATATATTTACCGCCTCTCTGATACGTTTAAGGACTTTCTTTCCAGTTTCATTGTCAGTTCGCGGTAAAATTACAGCAAATTCATCTCCGCCTATATGGGCAAGTATATCTGCTTTACGTAATGGTTCCTTTAAGACCCTTGCACAGGCCTTCAAAAGTTCATCTCCATATTGGTGTCCCATGGTATCATTAACAAGTTTCAGACCATCCACATCAGCACAGATTATGGTTATGGGATATTCCCTGCTGCCCTCAAGACGCTTCATTTCATTTTCAAAATAGGCACGGTTATAGATACCAGTTAGTTGGTCATGGAAGCTTAAATATTTAAGCTTTTCCTCAACTTCTTTTTGTGATGTAATATCTCTGAATACTCCGACAGTATATTTTATATTACCCAGGTCATCCCGCAAAGGCGCGGCATTAGTTTTAAACCATCTCCAGCGCCCATCCCTGTGCCTAAATCTATATTCAATACTGGCCTGTTTTTGGCCTGTGACAAAAACTTCGTTTAATTTGTCCATGGTTCCATATATATCGTCTTGATGTATAAAAAGCATGATGGGGCGTCCTTGCACATCATCCACATCATACCCGCAGATTTCCTTGACATTGGGAGAGACATACTGGAACTCTCCCTTTTTGTTTATTGTAGCAATTACATCATTGACGTTTTCTACAATGCTTCTAAACTTTTCCTCACTCTCCTGGAGAGCTTCCTCATTTTGCTTACGGTTGGTTATGTCGCTGTACATTGCATATCCGCCGACAATTTTTCCGTCAATAATTACTGGAGCACACTTAACCAGGACATCTATCTGCTTGTTGTTTTTCCGATACCTAACTGCTTCAAAGTTAATGGTCTTTCCCTGTTCCAGGACCTCTTCATCGTGATAGTTATTCTCTCTCTGTGTGGGATCAACAACTAGATTCAGGGATTTTCCCTTTATTTCATCTAATTCATAGCCAAACAAGCTCGTAAATTGTTTATTAACATCGTATATATTCTTGCTAGTATCAAAATAGACTATGGCTTCAGTGGTATTGTTAAATAAGGCTTCATAATGCTTCTTTTGATAGATAAGTTTCTCTTCCATTTTCTTGCGGGCTGTAATATCATGGATAACACCTTGTACCTTAATTGGTTTCCCGCTTTCATCACATATATTTTGCAAGGTTTCGCTTAACCAGCGTATCTTTCCATCCTTGCGTACTATCCTGTACTCAAACTCTTCTGAATGATTAGGGGTGGTTAGTATCTTTTCATCCACTTTAACAAAAATCGGAAGGTCTTCTGGGTAAACAATTTTATTCCATGCCAAACCACCCTGAGTAAAGTCTTCTGCCCGATAACCGGTAATTTCTTCAACCTGGCCGTGAAAGAAAATAATGTTGTAATTTAAATCGCCTTGAAACACAATTCCCTTAAAATTTTGCAGAAAAGACTTGTAATCTTCGGCAGTATTTTTTTCAACCACGGGTTCTTTATTTAATACATCTTTGCTTTTTCCCAAGAACCTGGCCACCATTTCAGCAAAATCAACATATAAATTTAGAAAACTATCTGCCTTTTCTCTTGGTATTACAGGCACTTTATATAAAGCATCCAAATAAGCGCCTGCATCATAATTAAGCCTTAAAGCTTGTTTCCAGAAAAACTCAACATCAGGAGGTTCAAAGAAAAATTGGCATACGTGGAGGGCTGATGTTGTTTTACCATCAACCTTTATGGGGATACCTGCACTAACTAAACCGCAATTGCATCTAGATGTAGTATACTTCTGTTCTTTAGGGTCTTTTAAATTCTTTAGTCCCATGAGGATAATCTCATCACTTTCTTTGCAGCTAACCAAAGATTTATGATTTGTCCTATGGAACTTTCCACAGAGTTCCTGCCAGCCTGACTCAAGTACCTGGGAGTTATCCATATCAAGAATGCGGCAGGCCATCCCTGTTGCTCTGTAAAGGTTTTGCATGTAATTCTTTAGTGTTAAGATGTTGGTATGATCCGAGACTTTGCTATCCACAGGGCATTTCCTCCCATCAAGCTATCTCAGCAAAAATAAAAAATAGCTAGCCCTACATTGCAAGCTAACTAAATAAGTAAAGTAACATTTAGCAGCCTGGCAATCATAGCATGGAGCCGTAGACCCATGGCTTTGCGTCATCATCTTTCAATGATTTTGCCCACTTTAATGTATTCAATTAACCTTGCCTAGGACTTTAGTCCTATTTAAGATGGGCACTTCTCCCCATCTAGTAAGTACACTCTAATTGATTAACCTCAGCGTTTCAAGGTTAATATTTCATTAGATTTAGCCTCATACTGATATTTTTCACAATGATTCACTCTTTTTCTGTAAATATCAAAGATAGGCTCCTTTTTCTGCTTATTATGTTTCAACAACCCCTAATAACTTCACGAAAATTCTTCGACCAGCGGCTTGAATAGTCTTTCATCTAAATTTCTGCCTGTAATTACTACAGCTGCATTTCTACCCTTGACAAGTTCAGGATAAGTTATAAGAGCAGCAATACCTACAGCTCCTGAAGGTTCAACAACAAGCTTTTCCTTGGTCATGAGCATGACAACCGCCTTTTTAATACACTCTTCATCCACAAGGACAATGCGGTCAATACATCTTCCTGCCATTTCATAGGGTATCCTGCCGATCCCCTATGAGTCTGTCACATAAAATTACTTCTGCACCATAATGCTTGATCTTTTCCAGCTTGGCCTGAGGTATGGTTTCAGGAACAACCACTTTGGCTCTAATGCCCCCTAAAACATGGGCTGCATAACTTTCCAAAAACACAAAAGTCCTAGCGGAGCCATTAGCGGAGCCATGGGGACGGTTCGAGCGTCACCGTAGCGCTGCGAAGGTCCGAAGGGAAGACGATGGAACCGTCCCCATGGCGCAGTCCCCATGGCGCAGTCCCCATAGCGCATGGCGTATCCATAATTGTCTATTCATAAACTTTGGCAATCAATTCAATGGGATGTGCAACTTGGACTGAAAGACCGGAATTATTTACAGCATGCTGTAACTGCATGATACAAGCCGGACAGCCGGTAGTCAAGTAGTTAGCGTAAGTATCATTGATGGCCTTGATTTTTTTTGCCGCAACCTGTTGGGAAAGCCGGTAATGGCTTAGATTAAAGGAACCGGCTGAACCGCAGCAGCTATCTGCATTCTCCATTTCCACAAAGGTGGTTTGCGGACCCAGGCTTTTTAAGAGAGAGCGAGGGTTTGTCTTACCCCCTTTAGTCCTCTTTAAATGACAAGGATCATGATAAGTGATAATACCCAAATTCACTTGCCTGGGCAGTTTAAGCTCGATTACTTCAACCAGGAAGGTGGAGATATCCATGACTTTCTTGGCCAATTGTTCCCCTTGAGGATCCTGGGTTAATAATTCAGGGTATTCCAACCAGGTTCCCAGGCAGCTGGCACAATCTGTAATAATATAATCAGCCCCTGCCTGCGCAAAGGCAGTTAGATTTTTCACAGCCAACTCCCGGGTTGTCTCATAGTCGCCGCTGGCCAGGGCAGGTATTCCGCAGCAGACCTGCTCAGGAATTATAACCTCTACCCCATTGGCGGTTAACACCTTCAAAAGACTGTATCCGGTCTGGGGATATACATAATTGGTCATGCATCCCGTAAAATAAGCCACCTTCAGCCTGCTATCTGCAGCCTTGTTCACGGCCGGAACTTGTCTGCGAAACTCCCTAAAAGAAAGAGGAGGCAGGATTCTCTCTTTTGCTGCCAGGTCACCAGGAAAGACCTTTAGAACTTTGCTGGCTCTAACCAGCTTTTGCAGGCCCAAATGCTGATAAAGACAGAGCATTTTAGCCAGAACTCCCAGCCTGCCATCTTTTTTTAACAAATATTGAAAAACAGTACGTTTGATGATGGGCAGGCCCCTGGAAGCAACTAAATCCCTGCGGCCTTCCCTGACTAAACTGTCGGCCTTCACCATATTGGGACAGTTTTCACTGCAATTACCGCACAAAAGACAAGTGGAGAATATCTCTGCTGATTTATCATTCCATTGAATTTTTCCTTGATTTAATAACTCCAGCAATTCTATTTTACCCCGGGCTACAAAGGGTTCCCGTCTGGTCTCATTATAAAGAGGACAGTATGCCTGGCATGTGCCGCAGCGGCTGCAGCGGTTCAACATTTTCTTTAATTCTAGTTCTGTCATCATCTCATCACCTGAAAAATCTTGCCTGGATTCAAGATGCCCTTGGGGTCAACGGCATCTTTAATGGCCTTCATGTACTCCACGCCTACATCCCCAACTTCCCAGGCTAAATAGGGCTTTTTCATCAAGCCCACACCATGCTCCCCTGAAAGTGTGCCGCCTAAATCCAGAGCAGCCTGAAACAGTTCTGCCACTGCCTGTTCAACCCTTTCCATTTCCTCATGGTCCTCTTTATCAGCTACAATATTCGGGTGTAAATTGCCGTCTCCAGCATGACCAAAGACAGGCAGGTGAAGTTGGTATTTATCAGCAATTGCCTTCAGACGCCTGACCATGTCAGGTATTTTGTTGCGGGGCACTGTGGCATCTTCAGAAATTTTTGTTGGTTTTAGCTGGACAATAGCTGAAGATACTGCCCTCCTGGCTTTCCACAAGTCACCCCTATCTTTAGCGTCCCGGGCCACCTGAACTTTTCTGCAGCCGGCATCTTGACAGGCTTCTGCGATCTGTTTTATTTCTTCACTTACCTGCCCAGGCGCTCCATCTGCTTCAATTAAAAGAATTGCCCCTGCATCCAAGGGTAATCCCAGGTGCAAATAATCTTCTACACATCGGATGGTGGTCTGGTCCATTAATTCCAGGGTAGCAGGAATTATTCCCCTGCAGATAATGCTGGTCACTGTTTGAGCTGCATCATCAATCTTGTCATAAATGGCCATGACTGTCTGCACTGTTTGTGGTTTGGGAAGCAGTCGAACAATAATCTCTGTAATTATGCCAAGGGTGCCTTCGCTTCCTGTCAGAAGCCTGGTTAAATCATAACCTGTTACATTTTTAACAGTCCGTCCTCCTGTACGCATTATTCTGCCTTGAGGAGTGACTACCTCCAGTCCCAGGACATAGTCTTTGGTTACGCCATATTTAAAAGCCCGGGGTCCTCCGGCATTTTCCGCCACATTTCCGCCCATAGTACAGGTTTTTAGACTGGCCGGATCAGGTGGGTAAAAGAGACCTTCTTTTTCAACCGCATGGTGGAGGTGTTCAGTAATAACTCCCGGCTCAACTACAGCCAGGAGATCTTCTCTGCTGATTTCCTTGATCCTGTTCATTCGAGAAAGAATCAGGGCTATCCCTTTTTCCATTGGTATCGAACCGCCGCTCAAGCCGGTCCCAGCCCCCCTGGGAAATACAGGAAACTCATTTTTATTGGCTAGCTGCATGATTTCTGCAATTTCTTGAGGATTATCCGGTAAAACTACTAAAGCCGGAATTCCCCTCTGCATTGTACCATCATAAGAATAGCAAATTCTCTCCTCCAGGGTTTCCAGCACGTTCTCACTGCCAACAATAGCCTTGATCTTAGCAATAATATCTCGATTCATCATCCTACTCCTCCAAGCAATCTTGGATATCTCCATCTTGATTATACCTTAATTCCATGGGTTGTGACACTATTTCCAAACCAGGCGTATTAATTATCTCCTCCCTGAAATTTTCAGAAACCCACATTTCCTCAAGATGGAGCGTGTTTTTAATCCTCACTACCCTGGCCTGTGAAATATCCGAAAGTCTCAAGGTTTTTAAAGCGGTTTCAATCACCTTTCGATGATTCTCAAGAATAATGGGGATCATCACACGATTTAAGATTCCAGTAGTTAAACAATTAAGATAGGTAGCTTGAAAATTGATTTTGTTTACAAGCTTCTTTGTAGTAAAATCAGCCAGTCCTATCCCATTGGCATTACCATGGGAAGGCTCTGAAAGGTCAAGAACAGCAATTCTCTTAACCTGTGGAGAACCAGGGTCAGGCACACCGGGAATACGCCAGCGGCCAATAACATTTGTGTCCATACCCGTGCCGCTGTAATTCTTCCCCATTTCATTTACAATTAACAAGTCTATCCTTTCAAAGGGTATTCTTGGCAGTAATCCATTTGCTTTCTTCAATAAGATGGCTTCTTGCTCCTCAAATTCCTCTGGTTTTAGTCCATAGATACCTTCTGTTTCCTCATAACTGTTCTCCACAATAGCCAGCCCCCCAAGGACATTAATCTTGGTCATGACAATGCGGGCTAATTCCAAGATCACCTGCCCCATGTGTTCAGTACCCATGGAGTGGATGGCTTCAGCTCCTGGAACTCTGCCCAAGCCAATACCTATCATTTTCAAAAGGCCTGACTCCTGCGGAGCGCGAAAAGCAGTATGGCATTTTATTCTGTTTATTACTATAACCCCATCAGCTTCCACAGCTTCTTTAGCACAATAAACATCTATTTTATGGGTAGGCGTCACACCCAGCTTGGTCACATCTGAGGAGCAGATCACCGGGCATCCTATGGTTTCTTCTGTAATACCTAGGCTCGCCAGGATGTCCCTTTGTCCTGCAGGTGTACCTCCCCCGTGGCTTCCCATGGCAGAGACAGCCATGGGAAAACCGCCCAGTTCCCGAACCCTGGCTGCTACAATGGCCAGGATCTGGGGAATGTTATTAATCCCACGGCTGCCCGCGGTAATTGCTATTTTTTGTCCGGGAAGGATTTTTTCTGACAAACCCATTTGGGCCAATTCCTTTTCAATGCGACCTGCTATATCATCAACCCTGGGTCTGGGGAATGTTTGCTTGATTTTAATGAATTTGGGTATCATTTAGGCTCACATCATCCTTTGGTATTTTAAAAATCCTTCTTACTTTTTCTTGAACTGCATTTTCAGCTTGGCTTCCACGTTACCCAGGTGAACCCGCATGGCGTCTCTGGCTGCTTCAGCTTCCCCATGCTTGATGTGGTCAAAAATTTTGCGATGTTCCTCCAGAACAACAAACCTTGGTCCCAAGCTTTGAGTAAAAATCTCATGGCTGGATCTCAAACCTTCATAAAAAATATTGGCAATAGCATCAAAGACCTTGCTAAAAACGGGATTATGTGTAGCACGAATCAGACTGCAGTGAAATTTAAAGTCCTCATGATGGGCGCTGCCGCCAACATTCAACTCAGACTCCATTTTTTGCAGGACATCTTCAATCTTTTCTAAATCACTTTCTTCGGCACGACCGGCTGCCAAATAAGCGCCCTCTGTCTCAAGACCACGACGTAATTCCAGGATATTTAAAAGATTTTCACTCCCTGTCAACAGGCGAAGGGTAATAGGATTAGCCAGCTTATCATTGATTTCTTTCAAATAAATACCCGAGCCGTGCCTAACCTCTATAAGACCGGCTGATTGCAAGGCGCTTAGGGCTTCCCTGATGGCCATTCGGCTTACGCCGAAAAGTTCAGCTAATTCCTTTTCAGACTGCAGCCTGTCACCTTCTTTAAGTTGATTAGTTTTAATCATTTCTTCAATTCTGATCATAACTTCTTCATATAGTTTAGGGCGTTTTATCCTGGTCAATTACAAATTCCTCCCATGTAACCTGATCATGAACCTCCCCCACTTACGAAAGTATCGTTGAAGTGAGGGTTTCCCCGTATCGAAGCCTTTTCAGACAACGCTTAACAGGGTGGGCGCGGACACAGCGCCTCTATCCCCTAGCCCGAAGGCATCGGGGATTACTTTCCGGATAATGTTGGCGGCGGCATTGAGATCAGCATGTACATTAATCCCATCCTTTGTTCTGTATAGGCCTCGTTTAATTCGCTTCCCGGAAAACACGGGGACGGTTCCATCGTCTTCCCTTCGGACCTTCGCTGCGCCACGGTTACGCTCGAACCGTCCCCATGGCTCAGCTAATTGCTGAATTTCGCGGTAGTACTACCTATCCTCAAATTAAGAATTTATCGGTTAAACCCAAGTTCTCCCACCCTTCTTATAATGTCATAAGGTGATATGATTTGTTTATACAATTCTACGCCTTTTTAAAAAATCCTTCCGCTTTGGAAATATTTTTAAACAAAAAATTCAAGAAAGTAATACACTTTCTTCTAATGAAACCCTTTCCGATACCGTAACAATGGAGTTCTTTTTTTCTTTTGCCAGATAAAGCGCTTCATCAGCAATTTTCAAGAGTTGGTCAATACCGATATCTGCTTCTTCTGCTGAGGCTATACCGATGCTCACGGTAATTTTACAATTAGTACTTTCACAAGAAAAAATGTGATTTTCTACTACCCTTCTAATCCTGTTGGCAGTTTTAAATGCCTCTTCAGCATCTGATTGGAGAAGGATTACGGCAAATTCCTCCCCACCCCATCGAGTGATGATATCCTTGCCCCTTGTGTTTTTCTGCAGGATTTCAGCAAACTGCTGCAATACTTGATCACCTGCTATATGGCCGAAAGTGTCATTAATACTTTTAAAGTTATCTATATCTATTAAAATTAATGAACCAAAACTGTTAGATTTCAATTCTGACATTTTTGCATAAAAATAATTTCTGTTATGCAGGCCGGTTAGAGGATCAATGTGTACCTGTTCATGTAATTTTTTAATTAAGATGCCGCACATTACGTTGATTATCACCATGAACGCACCAAATGACATCCAAGCCATACCCTGATAATGATTAAAATTTCTGTCTATTAATAAAACATTCAACCATAAAATCAGCCCGCCAACTAATAGAATAATTGGAGCATGTTCATACATCTTTTCTTTCATCCAAACCACCCTTTTGGCTTTTGCCTTCCAGATAATACTCAACCAGATACTTGTCGATTTTTTGACTTATTTTTAAAAGAATTTCTTTGCTCATGTTCATATTTACGGCATTATTAAGGATATTTCTTGCTATTTCTATTTTGTCTTTTTTATTCATCACATTCACTCCCCAAATTGATACCGCAAACATAATTGTACATTAAACATTGGCATATTGCCAATACTATATTTTAGCTAATTGCAACTTCAGATGCATATTATATTCCGATACAGTATCCTACAGTGGGGAGTGAAAAAAATGGGAATTAGCGTGCAGATAGACAACAAGGCTATAGGGCAGCGAATCCGAGAAGAAAGAGAGAAGCTTGAACTCTCAAGAGAAGAGTTCGCTGAAATCATCGGGCTGTCGGATTATTATATTGGGCAGTTGGAACGAGGAGAAAGACAAATGAGTCTCCCTGTTCTGGTAAAAATCTCCAGTTGTTTGCATATATCTTTGGATTACCTTATTTTTGGAAAAACCGGTCATAATGTTTATTATATACACGATGCTCGTAATGTCTATAAAGCACGTGCATGTGATAAAAACAAGGAGATAAATGATTTACTCAGCAAATGCTCACCGGGGGAATTGGAATTAATTAAAAAACTTATAAAAACTATCCTTCCTTATTTGGCCAAGTCTTAAAATATTCTCACTCTAACGAACTATCAGGACTTATATCGTTATTTATATCAAGCCTTTACTGAGGATAATTGGAGTTGTTTTAACTTCAGTTATCCTTTTATTTATTTGCGGAAAAGAAATTCCTCTTAATCTGGCTGTCCATAGCAGAACGGGGTACTCCCCAGGCTTTCTGGGCAGGTGGTTGGTTGGCGATTGTTGCCGGTTTGTTCTTTGCTAAAAATAAGTCTGACTATTGTGGAGCAGTAATGAGAGGTTTAGGAGATAAGAACGGCATTGTCATTATCACTGCTTGGCTTTTTGCAGGAGTATTTGGCAAGTTGATGGTTGCAGGTGGACTCGTGGAGGGTCTTTTATGGTTTGGCTTGGAAACAGGAGCTCAGGGCTCATTATTCACTGTTCTTGCATTTGTTGCCGCCATGTTGTTTGCTGTAGGGACAGGAACGAGTACAGGTACTGTTCTTTCACTCATCCCTGTTCTATACCCAGCTGGTGTATTTTTAGGCGCTAATCCAGTGATGCTTGCAGCAGGAATTCTTTCCGGCGCTGCTTTTGGTGATAATCTTGCACCCGTTTCGGACACAACCATTGTTTCTGCATATACCCAGGAAGCAACCATGCGTGACGTTGTTAAAAGCAGATTCCCCCTGGCCATTTCAGCAGCTGCCATCACTTTTATAATATTGCTTTTCACCGGGGGTGGAGGAACTGTTGCAAATTTACCTGAAATAGAAGCTACTATCAACCCTGCAGGCTTAATTATGCTGATTAGTTTCGCAATAGTTGTTGTTTCTGCCCTCTCCGGAAGACACATAGTAGAGTCTTTAATATATGGCAATATATCTGCTGTAATTCTTGGTATGATTAATGGAAAAATATCATGGGCTACTGTCCTTCATTTGCCAGCAAAAAGAGGTGAAAGTACAGGCATTATTGAAGCAGGTATTTCAGGTGTGCTAGGTGCAATAATTTTTGCTCTACTAATATTGGCAGTAACTCAAGTCTTAGTTGAAAGTGGTGTAATGGGAAGTATTTTAAAATGGGCTGAAAAAACAATTGCTAAAACAGTTAAGCAGGCCGAAGCATCAATTATTCTTGTTACTATAGCAGCTTCTATTCCTATTGCTGCTAATGCACCGGCCTTGTTACTGGTTGGCCCCAGTTTTGTTAAGCCTTTAGGTGAAAGGTTTAACTTGGCGCCAGCCAGGCGTGCAAACTTAATGGACTGTGCTGTATGTACCATATTTTTCACCATTCCCTGGCATATAGCTGTTATTGTCTGGTATTCGACATTAACAAGTACCGCTCAAACTTGGAATTTACCACTGCCTTCCATTGCTGCTGCAGCGCTTAATCCTTACACATGGGCGCTATTAGCCGTACTAGCATTCTCTGTTATTACCGGTTGGAACAGAAAATATGCCGATCCTCAAGCGCCATCAGAAAATATGTGGGCTCAAAATATCTAATGAAATTGCAAACCACCCGCAAACAAAACGGATAGTACAGAGTACAGAGTGTAGGGAAAAAACCGTTTTTAAGCCAACAGGCATAAAAACGGTTTTATTTCTTTCAGACTAAATCCTCTTTGTATATTTTCTAATCAGAACCAATGCCACACCAACCATAATTAAAGATTAAAGCAGCGGCTGCAAACCCTGCAAAAAACCTAGCATATCCCCTTGGTAAAACCTGCCCCCTGTTGTAATAGAAGATTTTCATGTTTTGGCAGGTAAAGGTTACTGTTTTTCTCAACTACTATTATACCTATTTATCTTTCTTTTCTTCTATCATTTCTTGGATAATCCTTCCATCATTTTTTCCGTAAAGTCCCCGTAGTATAGTTCATCCCAAAATTGCTGGATCTTAATTTGGACCTGAATCTTTCTTCCAAACTGACGGGCCTTTATCAGGATCAGCCTTCGACTTGTCAAGGGGTAAATCAAAAAGCAAATTGATACCGTTATAGTCGGCTTTGGGCTGATTTCGCCGCTTTAAACTCATAGGCGTTGATATCATAGAAACCCGAGGAACTTATAGCAAGATAAATATCCCTGTAGGCAAACATTTCAAAGGGGTCACATTCAACCAGCCAGTACATAACGCCGTCATTTATCGATCCGATGGAAGCGCCGTTTAATTTGGCCCCAGTTTTGTTAAGCCTTTAGGTGAAAGGCTTAACTTGGCGCCAGCCAGGCGTGCAAACTTAATGGACTGTGCTGTATGTACCATATTTTTCACCATTGCCTGGCATATAGCTGTTATTGTCTGGTATTCGACATTAACAAGTACTTGCTCAACTAGATTAACAATATTGTTTTAGCTGCTCCTTCACTAACCCTATTTGTTCGGAAGGGGTATTTCCCAAAGCATTCCCTCCGAGTGCTATAATAATTTTCATGTTTCTTCCTCTATAGTGTTTTTACGAAATCCAAGAGAGCTTTTTCAAAGCATTCCGTTGG
The DNA here is from genome assembly GCA_040756735.1 of Bacillota bacterium. Lineage (GTDB taxonomy): Bacteria > Bacillota > DSM-16504 > Desulfitibacterales > Desulfitibacteraceae > JBFLYC01. The sequence goes on from JBFLYC010000031.1 coordinate 33,741, forward strand.
AGGATTTACAAGCCCTGCCCCAACCTGTCCTACACCGGCTTCTTTGTGCGCCATTCCTGTGTTAATAATGGGCAGTATTCCTGATTCAATTACTTTTAAAAAGTCAATACCAACTGCCGTTGGCATAAAGTCTAGTGTCGGAAGGGTAAATATATTATGTTCTCCGACAGTGATTTCATGCATTTCTTTTGAATAGTTATATGCGCTTTCAACTTCACCTCCGACAAATTGTACAATAGCCGGTGCTCCTCCCATGGCAAATCCACCGATTCCTGCTGTTTCTGTAATGGCACTATCCCCTATATCTCGGGCTGCATCTTCCTCGCTATATCCCGGAAACATAAGACCTTTTACATAGTTTGCCTGATGGGTAAACCATTTATCTGAATAAGAAGCCTGTATTCCAAATTCAATGCCGTTTCTGCTCATTACCGTCAGTACTGTGGAATATTTAATGCCTCGAGCTGCATCAAGAGCTATCTTTGCATATGGCATTGAAAGATTTAAGAAATAATGCTCATTCTTTCTGATAAATTCTAGAGCTTCTGATTTTTCTTGCTGTGTAAAGCTTGTCTGTAAAATATATTGGGCTATTTCCCTAAAGAATAGCGCGGTGGAAGCTTTATTCCTGTTGTGACACTCATCTCCCATATGCAGTGCCTGCGAAATAATACTCTTAATATCAATTCCGCCGGTTAGTTTAAGGGCCTCACTAAGTATTGGCATATATTTTTTCTCTATCCAATGCAGTCTGTCTATAACTTCCTGACTATTTGCGCCATATCTTAGAACTTTGCCTAAACCTTCATTTACCGTGCAGTAGGCCTTAGTATCATTAACATTGTTATAAAGAATATGCACCGGCATTGATGGAGAGATTATTCCCGCCATAGGGCCGACTGCGGAATGGTTATGAGCACTGTCAAAAATGACTTTGCCCGCCTTTATCAGCCATTCAGCTTCTTCTTTTGACTTTGCCATGTCTTCATAAAGCATTGCCCCGATAATTGCTCCCTGCATTGGTCCCGCCATTCTCTCCCACTGTATCGGAGGTCCAGCATGTAAAATAGTATTTTGGGTCATCCCGGGTATAACTTCGATGGCAGGCTTAATATCAATTAATACAGCCTCAGCTTTTTTGATTCTATTTACGGCTTCTTCATTAGCTGCTTTTATTTTCTCTTCAAAAGGTTTAATTTGTTTTAATGCATTAATAAGTTCAAGCTTTCCCCCTGCAGGAGGTTTCCAATTTAAGTGAGTGTATTTGACATTTTGATGCTCATAGTCATTAAGAAAACTTGGAGAACCGATATTAATGATTTTTAGTTCCTGTGACAACAAATCTTTTGTACTCATTTTTTAAATCTCCTTTATAATTTCAGCTGCAATTAAACAAGCATTGGCATTACTCTTAGCAACAATCACGCCTAAATCCCTTAACTGCTGTTCCTGCTTCTTAAGACTTTGTTTGTCATTTTCGGTTCCACAAATATAAGCCACTATAGGCAAATGTCGCCCATGTTTTTGGGCAATTTCCTTTGCTTGCTTTAATGTATCCACTGTAATACCCACTGGATCTTCATGGGAACCGTACCCTAGAACAAAATCTAAAAGCAATACCCCTGTTTCAGGATTTTCTGCTTCTTTAATAATACGCTCCAAACGAATGGTAGGCTCAATCATAGGATGGGGTCTTTCTTGAGTAAAAATATCATCCCCTAAGTCCACAAGATTATTACCACTGCTTACAAAAACATCCTTCATTTTTTCATATTCTCTTTTAGCAACATTGCTTGTAATTTCTTTAACATACTTTCGAACTATGCTTAAAGCCTCTGCCGTAAGAGTTCCACCGCAAAATAATCCTTTAATCTTTGTTTGGGAAGGTGTTAGCGCAGCTCTTGCTTCAGATATACTTTTCATTTGCTCTTCATTTAAGAAGGACGGGTCCTCCGCATGAATACCAGCCTTATTTAAGGCTTTTACAGCGGTTTGAGCTAAAGTAGTCGTAAAAGTTATATTGCTTCTTGTATCCATTTGCTCGGACTTATCAAGAAAACATACTACTACAGGTTTTTTAACACTTTCCAGCCTCTTCATAATCTTTTCTTCAACACTTTTATGAGGCGGTTTAGAAATTAACACAATTACTGCAGTTTTCTCATCTTTGTCAAGCATATCTATTCCTTTTAGCATCATAGCACCGCCTACTTGTTCACTAAGATCTCTTCCCCCTACACCTATGGCTTGTGTAATACCTCCTCCAAAGCGATCAATTATTACGGTTACCTCCTGTAACCCTGTACCACTTGCTGCTACTAAGCCTATATTGCCTTGCCTTACATTATTTGCAAAACAAAGTCCTATTCCGTTAAGAATCGCCGTTCCGCAATCAGGACCCATTAATAATAAATCTCTTTCTATGGCTGCTTTTTTTAGCTCAATTTCATCCTCTATAGATACATTATCGCTAAAAAGCATGACGTGCATGTTGTTCTTGAGGGCGTTTAAAGCCTCATTTGATGCATATATTCCCGGAACCGATATTACTGCTACGTTAGCATCAAACTCTTTTTTGGCCTGGTTGATTGTTTTAAACTCTTTAACCGGTAATCCCTTTTCTGATTTCCTGCTATTTAACTGTTTCAAAACCACTGTATCCCACGTATCTTTTAAGCTAGTATCCTCTAAGGATGCTGCAAGAACTAAATCACCGGGCGAAGCTTTTTCAATTTCATCGCTCATAAGATTTATATCTCTAATCATTTCCTTGTTCATATCGGTTCCCATGAGCATTACAAGTTCTTTAAAGGGCATTTCTTTTTTTAGCCTTGCCGTTAAACTCATCAAAGTTACAGAATCATAATAGGTGTTTTTTAATACTTTCCAAACATTCATTCCTTAATTCTCCTTTTGGCAGTAGTCCGAAAATGAAACCTACGAGAATACCTGCTCCGCTTGTGGCTCCATAATTCATAATTAATTTTGCCTGATTAAATGTTTCCTCTTCGAAAAATTCCTCAATCATGTTTATAAATTCTTCTGTGTAATAGCCATTCAGAACATCTATTAAGGCTTGATAGCTGATTATAGTCATTTTTTCTTTTGCAATAGATATTATTTTTGATACCCAGGGGACTTTAATTCCAAGACTGGTTTTCGCCAATATATAGCCTAGCAAAAAGTCATCCCCAAGAGGCGTTAAGCCGACTCCAAGGCCAACTATCTTAACCGCAGTTTCAAAGGTCTCTTCTTCCAAAAATCTATAAATATGTTTAAATTGGTAATTAAGTATACTGTCAGAATTATCATAGTTTACTATACTTATTCTAGGCTCCTGCTTTATCCACTCTAAGAGTATACAGGCTTTTATTAAATGCTCTTCTTTAATTGTTTTTATACACTTATAGGCATTAAAGCTTACAACTGCTTCTTCAGACACTGCGAAAAATAATTCATCTATTCTAAAACCGCTTTTACACTGCTCTAGAATAGATGATGACGTAATTTTATATTCTGCAAAATTAACTCTTTCAATAAGCACATGATGTTTGCTGCTGGATATATTTGATCCAATAGCTATCAAAGTCTCATCAATTATTAAGTTAATAGTGTTTGAAAAAACAGAATGAATTTTTATGTTATCTACTGTTTGTATTTGCCTATAAATAGACTCATCTATTTTTTTAACTTGAATTTTAAGCAGATACATTTTCTTCATTTCTTAATTTTTGAGCAGATGCATTATCTTGGCTTCTATAGAAGTGCATTGTTATTAATACAACTGCAGCAAGCAGGTATCCCAAGGCAACTTCTTTTCCTTGTCCGATTCCTATAGCTGACGCATGGACAAATCCGAAGAATGCTAAAACTGCTGTTATAATGCTATACGTTCCTGCAACCAAGTAATTACGATCAATTATAAAGATAGTAATAGTAGCGATCATCATACCAACTAATATATCCCCGCCCGCAAGACGTTCCCATCCGACTAGAGGGATACCGTTATTTGCTAGAACTTCATAGTTAAGTTCGCCCCCGACTGCATTAATTGCATTTTTGATGTTTAAAGTTACAAAGCCTGCAATAAGCGGAATAAAGGATAGAGCAACTGCCGGATAATGTCTCTTTTCAGTAACGCTGAATGCTTGAGACATTATAATCATACCAATATACATTAATATTGGTAAAAGAACAACTAAAGGTATAATATTTAAGATTACATTCATAAGTCCTGAGAAAGCTAAAATTAATATTGAAACACCTGTTAACCAAGAGTATCCGATTCTAGCTCCTGTAGACTTCCATCCCGGGTGTCCGATATATATAATTGAAGGGAATGGGGAACCTAAGAATGAACCTAGCAAAGTTAATCCGCCCGGAACAAGCAATGCCTTTGTAACAGGGTACTCTTCACCTTCTGCGGCTGCACTTTCTAAGTTGTCTAAGCTCTCTAAGAAGTCATAAATAGCTAACGGAATAGCTGCCGGTAAGAATGGGGCAATGTAGTTGAATCCTGTTACAAATAAGTGCAATGCCAAACCTGGCAAGCTCAAACCAACAGTCTCGAAGCTTGAACTTACTTTTACAGGATCCATATATCCTGTCAACCACGCAATAAGTGTGCCTACCATAATTGCAAAGGCGCCTGCCGGTATTCCGAAAGGCAGTTTCTTAAGAGCCAACCAGCCTACAAAGATTATTGCCAACGAGATTAACCCCAGGTATGGCGTTGAAAACACTTGTCCTGCCGGATTCATTGAAATATATGTAATAGCAAGTCCCGCTAACGCACCAAGCATTGCTGCTCTAGGTATATATTTTCTGATAAAAGGACCTACAAAAGCACCAATTGTCATAATAAGACCTTGAATGAAATTCCATACAACACCGGTTGCCCAAGCTGTTGTCCAATCATTTGTTTTTAGGTATACAACCAAAATAACACCGAATACTACCGCAAAGTAGTGCGGAACACTTAAGCCATAAGGCATTGCTGTTACATCTTTACTATTAGTTTCTATTGATAGTTTCTTCGCCTGCAAAGCTAATAGTATCCCGCCAAGACCTGCTATTATAGCTGTTGCCGGAACAATATTCCCAAAAATTAAATCCTTTGGCATACCTATTAATACAAGTAGACCTATTGCTGCTAAAAAGTTTGTTAACACATTCGAAAACAAACCAAAAAAACCATTTAAATCGCCTTTTACCCACCATGGGGTTCCAACTTTAAGATTTCCTGACATTTTCTACTCTCCTTTTTAAGATTTTGATAACCCTTGCAATAACTTATCACTTGTAGTTGTCCAGCCAAAAATACCGCCCTGCTGATTTATCATGCGAATAGCTGCCTCTTGATCTCTTGGATCAAATGTCGCCGTTCCATCTTCAATCATAAGGCATTCATAGCCTCTGTCATTTGCTTCGCGAATTGTCGTGTGAACGCAAACATGCGTTGTTACTCCGCAAAAAATGAGAGATTCAATTCCTTTATTCTGCAATATTAAGTGTAAGTCTGTTTGATAAAATGCTCCTTTTCCCGGTTTATCAATAACCACCTCTGTATCTAGCGGCTTTAATTCATCCACAATATCATGGCCATACTCGCCGCGTACAAGAATTCTGCCCATCGGGCCGTCTTCACCAATTGCTGGCGACCTTCTTTTTTTAGCAGCAGGGCAGTCTGATAAATCAGGACGATGTCCTTCTCTTGTATGAATAATAAACATATTTTGTCTTCTTGCTTCATCTAATATTTTCTTAACTGTCGGAATAATTGCACTTGTAGGGGTTACATCGTTGCCTAATGACTCGCCGAATCCTCCTTTAGAACAAAAATCTCTTTGCATGTCTACAATCACCAAGGCTGTTTTATCTTTGTCAAAATCAAAGACATTTGGCTTTGCGTCAACCTGCAAACTTCTCATCACTAATAACCTCCTTTTTTTTATTTCCAAAATAAGCGTATAATACGAATATTATTGTTATTAAAATATATCCCAGTGTTATTTCCTGGTTGGCATTTAAGGCCACATTCTGAGAATGAATGATTCCAAAAAACGATAATACTGCGCCGGCAAAAGCAACTATAGCAGCATGCTTATATTTAAAATCAATAATGTAAACTGCTATACTTCCTAACAACATACCGACAATAATGCTTCCTGCTCCCAGAGATAACATTCCACCATAATTTAATCCTGCAGTATTTAATACTTCATAGCCTATTTCTGATGCGTTGGTATTTGCTTGTCCCAGCGCTATATCAACTGCATTTTTAGTCCAATCAGCGAGCCAAGGAACAATAGCAAGGACTACGGCAGGGGCATATTTCCCGCTTACACTCGTAAAAGCTTGCGACATAATTACTATACCTATATAGAGTAGAATCGGCAAAATAGCAACTACCGGTATAATATTTAATAGTAAAGAAATAATACCAAAAATAGTGAAAACAAAAATGGTTATTCCGTTTGCAAAAGAATATCCAATTCGTGCTCCTGCCTCTTTCCATCCCGGATGGCCAATGAAAACAGCTGTTGGGAAAGGATTTCCGAAGATACTTCCTAAGATGCTGGTTGTACCGTCAGCAATTAGAGCTTCTCTCGTTGAATAGTTATCCCCGGCAACTGAAGCACTTTCACAGTTATCAATTGTTTCAAGGAAATTATAAATACCCAATGGAATTGCACTAAATAGATATGGGAGTGCTGCACTGAAACCATCAAACAACCGGCTAATGCTTGGAGCGGGTAGACCGAATACAAGATTTTCAAAATTTTCTTTTAAACCTCCCCAACTCATAAGTCCGGTACTCCATCCAATTATAACTCCAAACAAAATTGCTACTAATCCCACTGGAATATTAAAAGGCATTTTTGCTTTGCCAATAAACCCTAGAAGTACAATGGCTAAGGAGACTAAGCCAATATAGGGAATATGAAAAATATCAAATGCGGGATTTATTGCAATATAAGTAATAGAAACACCTGCCAAAGACCCTAGCATAGCAGCCCTTGGAATGTGTTTTCTTACTTTTTCTCCAATAGTGCTGCCAAGAAGTTCGACAATACCTTCAAAAAAGGCCCACACTAACCCTGCAGCCCACGCTAAATATGCATTATTTGTTGCCCAATAAACGGGGCCAATAACCATAAATACAATTAGAAACATATGCGGAACACTCGTTCCGGACGGAAGAACCGTAACATTGTCTCGATTTTCTTTTTTTGCCAGTTTTATAGCCATCCAACTATAATACAAACTTGAAATTAAAATTGAAAATCCCACAGCAGGCAAAATTCTTCCGTAAACAATATTACTTGGCAGCCCAACAACTATTGTTAATAGACTGGCCATAACCAATATATTCGTTAGATTATTTGTGAATAGTCCAAAAAATCCGTTCCAGTCACTTCTTACAAATATCTTCAATTAATCACCTCCACATCAAATTAATGTAGCACTTCCCTGGGCTAAATTATACAAAACATCCGTTTCCTTGTAATCGTTAACATTTGACTACAATATATCAATTATGTTATCATTTGTTAACAATCCAAATTGATTATTTAGTTAATGATTACGTTTTGTTAATTCTGGAATTAGGGGAATTTTCGATATGGAGATAACACTAAGAGATATATTAGATAAAGAAATATTTGAGTCTTATTCAATATTGACCGGTAAAAATGCTTTATCGAACAGCATAGAAAGTGTAAGTATTCTAGAAACACCGGATTTTAAAAATTATATTTTGACAAAGACTCTTATTCTGACAACTTTTTACCCTATAAAAAATGAAGTTTCAAGATCAGTTGAGCTGGTAAAAACTCTCTATGAAAAAAAGGCAGCCGGACTCATAGTAAAAATTAACCGCTATATTAATGAAATACCCAAAGATGTTCTTGATATAGCGGAAGAGCTTAGTTTTCCAATTATTACTTTAGATTACGATGCTAACCTGTCTATTCTTTTTAATAATATCCTTTCGGAAATTCAAGTAAGGGACTATTCTACTTATTCAATTGATGAAACCTATTCAAAACTTCTTAAAAACGTTTATGATAACCCAACAACAAAGGCACTGATGGAAGCCGTTGAGAAAATTGAGGGGTTAGATTTACTTGTTAAGAATCTGGAAACTAAGACAACTCACTATTCATCAAATGAGGTGTTAAGCTATTACAATAGATTTAATAACACAGACAATATTATGCGCCGTGTAGATACAATGCTTTACTATTCTGAAATAATCCTCTATGATGAAAAACCTATTTACCAGATGGTTTTCTTAGCCAAAAATGACCGTAGACATATGATTCATAATTACATTGAGATTTTTAAATTATTAATTATTGTTATTTATCAAAAAAAAATGGAAATTGCTTTAAAACAAAATGAGTTTCTTTTGAATTTTATTTCAAATTTATCTTCTTCCTACACTAAAAAGGAACTTCAAGAAATATCAAAACGTTATAATTGGAAGATTAATTTTCCGGTTATATTGGCTATATTTAGTATTAAAGAAAAAAATAAGAGTACAATTAATCCGAGCTTGCTAGACTATCTTCGAACGCTCCTTATAAATAAATTTGATATTCACACACAAGAACTAAAATATGCTTATTTAAATGAACGCCTTCTTTTTATTATTAATACTCCTTTCGGATTAAATAATTATAATATTTTGCAGGCTGTACATAATAACTTAAAAGAAAAGTATCCCAATATACAATTTAAAATTATTTTTTCAAATCCTATTAATGAGGTAAAAAATATTTCAAAAGCTTACTTTTTACTTTCCGAATCATTAGTTCACATAGAAAACAATAATTTAAATACATCAATTTTTACAGAGTCCAATGTAGAAATTTTAACCTTGTTTAAAAATATCGACTATAGCAGTCTTAAAAATTATATAACTAAGATTCTTAACCCGCTTATAGTTTATGAAGCAAAGAACAATATTCCATTAATTGACACCCTTTATGCCCATATTGAATGTAAATTTAATGCCAGAGAAAGTGCGAAATCACTCTTTATTCATTACAACTCCTTACGTCACCGCCTGGCTATTATTAAAGAACTAGGCTATAACTTATCTAATTCCGGCAATCACTTTGACTTGTACCTGGCTCTGTATGTTTTTTGCAAGAACTTTTTCCACAAAGTTGCAAGTTATTTTTCCATAGTATTGCATCTCCATTTTCCATAATGTTGCAAGTTCTATTTCCCCACAATAATTACAATAATTAACAGGGAAATA
>JBFLYC010000032.1:0-39579 GCA_040756735.1 Bacillota bacterium
GCTGCAAGAATTGTATGATATGCTGGTTAAATGATTTTTAGTGTATACAGGACATGATTCCGGAAACGCCCATTTTTACTGGGTTTAAGCCTATTTTTTACAAAGGCCGTAGTAAACTAACGCTAGAGTCTGCATGCTTCTTCCACAACCAATATCCAAAATGTGCGGTTGTTTGAAAAATGGTTTTACCATGTTATAGGCCCGGCGGGTTGAAACATTATCCCCTGATCCTTGACGCGGTAGATCAACAAATACTTCGTAGAATAAACCCATTGCCTCTTCCATGATTATTTGTCCTCCTTATATTCGGCTTTTTATCTATTATAGGGGCCGATTGAAGGACTCCATGGATTAATTTGATTACAGTCCAGGAGCCTTCTTAGGCCCCTATTACGGACTCCAATACTAGATATAACATAAAAAACATCTCCTCAATATAATAGTTAACATAATATAGTACATTTTATTTTGTTTTTTAGCAAGGATAATTTCCAAAGGAGGAATATGATAATGCGTAAAGAATTAACCTGTAAGGAAGTGGGTTATAGAAATCAGGCAATTATTTTTAGGTGGTGGAATTATGAGAGTCTTAAAAATATTATTAATAATACTTACTATGACAGCATTTTTAACTGCATGTGGACAAAAATCAGTTAATAAAAATGGTCAGGATATGCCTAATACTGAAGATACCTCTGTAACTGAAGAGACTTCTATTACTGATGAGACCATTATAACAAATTGGTTGACGGGCCTGTTGTCAGGGGAACGGTCGTAGAAGACAAAGGATATGTGTTTGCAGGTGATAAGCTTATAGAAATCAATCTGGACACATCTGACCTGCGCACCATATGTATGCTTCCGGTACTTCCTGATTACACATATGGGGGTATAAGCGTGGTTAGTGTCCAGAACAATAAGATGCATTTTGTTATTTTTAATATGGAAGTGGTGGAGTATGTTGTTGATTTAACAACAGGGAAAATTGATACTCTTGATTAAGAAAATAATGATGCTTCATGACTTTATGAGGTATTTTGGAAGGAGGCCGCAATACCATGTCCTTTTCCATGGAAGATATTATTAATATAGGTGTCCTGCAGGAGATTCAAGATAGGTTTGCTGAAGTAACAGGTTTAGCTGCAGTTATTGCCAATTCAGAAGGTAAGCCTATTACAAATCCAAGCAACTTCAGCAGCTTTTGCAAGTATATAAGGTCCAGCCCCAGGGGGTTTGACTGCTGCGTGGCTTCTGATGCCAGGGGGGGCAAGGAAGCAATGTTAAGGCGTAAGACCTATATATATACATGCCATGCCGGTTTAACAGACCTGGCAGCGCCCATTATTGTGAATAATCATTATATGGGGGTATTCTTGTGCGGGCAGATCCTGCTCCCGGAATCATCCGATACCGATCCGGAAAGCATATGGAAAAGGAATATTAAACTTGGTTTGGATAAGCAGCTCCTCTTGGAGAAGTTTTCTGGCATAGAGACCACCACAGAGAATAAAATCAAGGCAGCTGCTGAATTGTTGATAATAATGACAAATTATATTGTGGAGATGGGTATTGCAAACATTGTTCAAAAACAATTGATGTCAGAAATGAAGGCAAAAAGTGAGCTGGAAAAAATTTTGAAAGATACGGAATACAAGGCTCTAAAATCTCAGATTAATCCTCATTTTCTTTTTAATAGTTTGAACACAATTGCACGGTTAGCCATGCTTGAAGGAGCAGAAAAAACCCAGGAAATCATTTTCGTCCTGGCGAGCCTACTTCGCAATAGTTTAAAAAACACTAATGAAAATATATTAACTATATTCTAAGTCTGAGCGAAACCAGAAAAAGGGAAATTGAAGATCTTATTAATAATATTAAAATCAATACTGATGATATCTATTTGTATGAATAAAATTCCTCCGAACATTACACCATTAGTCAGTACAAATTAGAGGAAAAGTATGAGAATTTGGAGAAAGAAAGAAGATATCGAAACTATTACTAGTGATAGAAGTACATGGGAGTTTGCCGCGATTTTTTATAGTAAAATATTGTGGAGCAAGGAGAATTTTTATGAGCCATTTTTTTGCCTTTCTTTCTAGAATGAAACTTATCAACAGATGGGGTTTAATGAGAAATACATGTCCTGAAAACATCCAAGAACATAGTCTGCAGGTGGCAATGATTGCCCATGCTTTAGCATTAATTAAGAACAATTATTATAAGGGAAATCTTAACCCGGAGAGGGTTATGGCCTTGGGTTTGTATCATGAGGTTGGTGAGGTTATTACCGGAGACCTGGCTACTCCCATTAAACATTTTAATCCGGAGATAAAAAGAGTATTTGGCGAAATAGAGGAAGTTGCCAAGAAGCGTTTGTTTAATATGCTGCCGGAGGATTTAAAAGAATGTTATCTGCCATACCTTTTTCATCAGGAAGAAGATCAAGAAGGTTGGAAACTGGTTAAAGCAGCTGACAAGATCTGCGCTTATTTAAAATGTATTGAAGAAATAAAGATGGGAAATGGAGAATTTAGAAGTGCTGAAAAGTCAATCAGGGCACAAATTATAGATTTTAAACTGCCTGAAGTTGATTATTTTGTAAAAGAATTTGTCCCAAGTTTTTCTTTAACTCTAGATGAATTAGACTAAGCACATTACAAGAAGGTGTATGAATGAGTAACCGCATTATGACAATTCCACGGGAAATCAATGAAAACCAGGTCGTACTGAGTACGGGAAATCATTATCTAGCCCTACCTGAAGTAGACGTACAATCAGGAAGCATTAAAAACCTTAATGTAACCTCAAAAAAAGACAAAGGTTTATTGGAAATCTCAGGTGATAATTATCTTATAAAACCTGTATTTTTCCAAGGAGGAAAAATGCTTCTCCCACAAAAAGTCTTCTGGGAAAGGTTATACTATTACATCCCCCAGATTACCTTTGTTTTTGATACTTTCAGTGTTAGGGCAAGGCTGTACGCAGATTTACAGGAAAAAGGATTTGTTTATGAGTTTGCATCTGAAAAATCCATTGATGTATGCCTTCATATTAATGTAGATCAAGTGAATTTCCTGCGTTTTAACCGGTATGGTGCAATGGGTGTAAAAAGACTATCCATTGACAAATGGCTCAACAATCCATGCGTATTATTTGAGGCTTATCGGTTTCAAATGGGGATGGCTTTTGGAGGAGAAAGAGGTTTTTGTGCGGATTTTCCGGAACATTTTGTAAATCAAGCCGTTGATATAAATAAACCCCTGCACCTTAGTCTTCACATACCATTGGAATCCCAGAAACCTAATGCCTTTTATATTGCCCTTAATGCGGAAACAGATGGAGCCAGTACTACTCTAATTCATTTACGAAGAAAGGGGTTTAAACAGATATTTGGCGAGTGGGAAAAGTGGCTGTCAAAAAGTATTATTCAAACTTCCCATAAGAAAATCGAAAAACTATTTAATGAAAATAGTCTATTTAACTATTTTTATAGTGTTAGTAAAGATTTTTATACCGATGAATGGGCAGCCATGACTTCCAGGAGTCCTCGCTATTATGTGTCAGGTGCATTCTGGGAACGGGACAGCTTCTACTGGTCTTTCCCGGCTATTAAAATCATTGATGTTCCTTTCCATGAGAAACTGGTTAGAGAAATGATCCTTCTTCATGCAATTAATCCTGGAGACCATGCCCACTATATTGACGGCACGGTATTGTATCCTGGCTTTGAATTGGATGAGGCCTGTGGTTACTTCAACGATTTGGATTTTTCACTATCCTTTTTCGATGCGGATATACTTAAAGCCTTTGAAGGGATAACAGCCAGAATTGAACGAGAATTTGATGCAGAGGTTGGTTTATACAAAACTTTTTTGCTGCCTTCTGATGACCCCACGGAATATCCCTTTGTCTTATTTGACAATGTGCTGCTGATACGAGGATATGGAAATTTGATCCAATTATACCGGCGATTAGGGCTGGATGCAGCTTTGTTAGAAGCTAGAGTTACTACAGTGAAAACAAACTTAAATAAATTTATCAGGATAATTGATGGAAAGCCCATGTATATTTGGGCCTTTGACAAAGAGCAGCGTTATATCTTATATAACGACCCGCCGGGAAACCTGGGTACTTTGGTGTACTATGGTCTTCCCAATGATGAGATTTTTCAAAATACCATGGCTTACTACTATAGTGACCGTTACAAGTATTATGACTCGTGTGCAAGGTTTAAAGAGCTGGCATGTGATCATCACCCCAATACCCCTTCAGGTTTAGGTTTATGCGGGAGTTTGCTTAACCCTCTTTATAAAGATAAGGCCTTGAATATTTTAATGGAAGCTCAATTAGATCATGGTCTGCTGTGCGAAAGCTTTGATAAAAATACAGGAGATGCCAAAACGGGGGTTGGCTTTGCGACAGGTGCAGGTTATCTGGCCTTTGCTTTATATGAAGGATTCATAAAAAATGAGACGTTAAAGGATAAAGGAACCCAGGATGAATAAGAGGTGGATGCAACAATGGTAATTGCTGCTGCTCTTCAAAAAGTTTATCATCCCCAGGATACCTTGGATGATTATGAAATATTTATTCAAGAACAGGGTCCACTTAGCGGAATTGACCTCATGGTATGCCCACCCTCAAGTAGCATGTATTTTTCCAGCTTTGAAGAATACCTGACCTACCACCGGTCTTTAGCCAAAAGATATAAATGCATGTTAGCTCCAGGTATTTTTTGTAAGGATAACTATAACACCGCACTTTTGATTTCACATGGCGGAGATATCATTCACCACCAGCATCAAACCCATTTATCCAGGCGGGAATTCATAGAGGGATTAAAAAGGGGAAGTGAGTTGGAGGTTGCAGATACTCCAGTAGGGAAAATCGGTTTTATGATTTACAGTGACTGCTTTTATCCACAGGTTGGCAGAATTCTGGGTTTGCAGGGGGCAGACTTGATCATTGCTTTTTACCGGCAACCTGCTCCATACAACAAGTGGCTTCAGCTGTCAGGGGTCTGGCAGCAGGTGCAGCATAATCAGTTTTTTGCTGTGGAAGCCGGATTTAATGGTGTAATTTCTTCCCAGGAGTATGAAGCTGAAACCATTATTCATCATCCCTTGTGGGAAAAAGGTGATAACGGGTGTCTTAAAAAAATTGAAATAAAGCAAAAGGGAATTATTCAGGCAAAGCTAGATTCCGAAAAACGAAAAGAAATTAAAGAAACATTTCCTATCTATAAATATCTTAACCGGACTTTATACCAAAAAGAGTGGGGTAAGCATGAAAATAGCTGAAAGACTAAAAGCTGCGGGAATCCACATGGTCCTTGGCCGGCTTTATAACTCAAAACGATATGAGGCATATGTAAAGCAGCTGGGGGATTGGGAAGATCATCTCCCAGGAAAAAAGGCTGTTTTTAAAAAGATTACTGCTGCCGCCCTGCAGGTGCAGCTTAAGCTGCATAAGACTACCAGGGAATATTTTCATCATATGCAGTATCTTACTGAAGAAGCTGTAAAAAAAGGAGCTCAACTAATAGCCTTTCCTGAGAATATTCATCTGCCGCTCATTGGAGTTATTCCCTTTGTAGAAAAGCAGTTATCAACAGAACAAGCTTCCTCAAACAAAAGTACCGGTAAGGACATGAGGGAGTTGCTTTATTTACTTGGTCCCTATCTTGAAAAAATCTATCGTTTAACCTTTAGCACTCTAGCTAAAAAGTACAAGGTTTACATTATGGCCGGCAGCATCATAACCCCTGTAGGAGACAAATTGTATAATATGGCATACTTTTTTGATTCTGTTGGACAATGCATCGGAAAACAAAAAAAGCTCCATTTAACACCCCTGGAAGAAGCTTTAGGATTAGATGTGGGAGATGAACTTACAGTTATTTCTTTGCCCTTTGCCAGGGTAGCTTTCCCAATATGTATGGATGCGACTTATTATGAAACATTTTACCTGGCAAGGCAGAAGGGAGCAGAAATTGTCATAGTCCCCATTGCAAACCCCGAAGAATATGATTTTTTCAAAGCCTTTCGAGGAACCTGGCCTCGTGTGCAGGAAGCAAGAGTATTTGGAATAAAGCCTGCCCTGGTAGGAAGGCTGGGAAACCTGCTATTTACTGGGAAAGCGGCTATTTTTGCTCCCATTGAAATAACACCGCAAAGAGATGGCATTATCAGTGAAGCGCAAACCTATAACCAGGAGGAGACTGTCCTGGGTGAAATTGATTTAGCTGCCTTGAGAGCTCTGCACCAGGATGATCTGTTATTATCAGACAAAAATCAGGAACTGTATGACAGGTATTTACCACTTTTATACAAGGGGGCTAGAACATGAAGATAAAAAAATATGTGATGTATCCGGCTGCTTATCTGGGAATTGCTGTCTTAATGCAGTCACTGGTTTCCTGGCATGCATATTTTTATGCCCCTCCAATAAACAATCCTTATGGGTTGACTTCGCTAGTACCCATTGGACTTGTTGGTTGGGCAATGATAATCGGCAGGGTGATTGATGCTGTTGCCGATCCACTAGTTGCCTATTTTAGTGATAACTGCAGAAGTAAATGGGGCAGGCGAAAACCTTTTTTGTTATTTGGAGGGGTTCCACTGGTTCTGTCTTATATTTTACTCTGGTTTCCCATCCATCTTTACGAGAGTATGGTTAATTTTTTGTATTTAACAATTATACTTGGCTTGTATTTTATATTTTTTACTGTTTATGTAGGTCCATATCTTGCTCTGCTGCCTCAGATAGGCAAAACACCAAATGAAAGGGCTGCCATTTCTACTTATCAATCTGTTTTTAATACGGTAGGCCTGCTGCTCCAAGGGGTGGCTGTTTCTATATTAATCATAAATTTTGGTGTTCAGATAATGGGAATTATTTTGGGAGTACTTTCTTTGTTTACATTAGTTTTGCCTCTTTCAATCAAAGAAGATCAAATAAAGGAATCACGGGTACAGTATAATTTAAAGGACAGCTTTTTGCTTACTCTTAAGAATAAGCAGTTTAGATATTATGGCATTTCATATTTATTTTTCTGGTTTGCCCTCAATATGCTTACTATTTCTTTACCATACATTGCTACTGAGTTGATGCTGCTGGATGGAATGGAGACTGCCCTGCTGCAGGGGATTGTTTTTCTAAATGCCATTTTGATTTCGCCTTTAATCCTCTTTCTAATATACAAAAAGGGAAAGAAGCTGGTTTACTGCTATTCCATGATAATTATGGCTGTACTTTTAGTTTTTTTGTTTTTTGTAGGAAAGCCATATTTAATATTCAATGCTAAATGGTTTGGATTTGTTCTTATAGGTATGATGGGATTTCCTTTAGCCTCAATTTTTATTATTCCTAATGCAATGATTGCAGACATTACGGATATTGACGAGGCACAGAATGGGCAAAGGCGGGAAGCCATGTTTTATGGTGTTCAAGGTTTTGTAATTAAAATTATCATAGGTTTGTCCTCATTATTTACCACGCGATTCCTGTTCCATTATTTTGGATACAATCATGGGGATTCTCTGGGACTGGAACTAGTTGGTTTCATTTCTACGATCTTGATGCTTGCTGGTTTATGTTTTTTAAAGCATTACACATTAACAGAAGATCAAGTAAAAACCATTCAGGTCAAACTCGGTCAGCAGCCTACTTCATTAACATGAAATTTGTGCTGGAACAATATTATCTTGCTGGCAGGGGAAGCTTATGATGAATAATGTGTATGAGCTTATTGTACAATATGCTTATGGAATAAATCATTTCTACTGACTAAAGGAGAAATAATGAAGAGAGTCATCCAGATAAGGGAATCAGCACTTTTAGGGCTGATATTGATGTATCCACCTGTGGTTATGGGCGGAATATGACCAAGATCTAAATTATTCAGGTTAACGAAAACAAAAAAATGGAGGAGCAAAAAAGGATGATATTTATACCAGGAAAATAATACAATTTATAGACTATATCGCTATATTTATATACTTTTCAAGAGGTTATTAACGTACAATTATAATATATTATAAAGAAAGAGATTTGAATAACTTGAGCGCGGTAGTACATATTACCCATGGTGATATCTCCTTCTTGTTTACAGGAGATGCAGAGAAGGAAGCAGAAAGAGATTTATTGGAAAGCGGATATAACCTTAAGGCTACAGTTTTCAAGGTAGGGCATCATGGCAGCTTTACATCAAACTCCAGGGACTTTATATCTGAAGTAAATCCAGAGTATGTGGTAATATCGGCTGGGAAAGATAACAAATATGGGCATCCCCATAAAGAAGTATTGTCCTTATTTGAGGAATTTAACCTTAGATAAAAAAGCATCAGCAGTGAAAGAGAGGGCGCCGAACACAGAGATATTAACAGAGGAGATGAACTTTGGAATGATTAAGAAGGATGATGGACTGTTAGCATAGGGGATGTGTTTATAAACCTTTAGAGGCTTATAGACGAAAATCCACTGGAATGGCTGGGTGGAAAATAATTGGAAAATAATACTAGACATTTTACCATAAATTAGCTAATCTCTATAAGGAGAGAGGTGTTGATTTATGAATGATGTCAGGTTTTATATTTTATTAAGCATATTCTTGTTGATAGTGTTATTTTGTGTTCAAATATATTTGCAGGAACAAAACAGCAAATTGCTGTTAATAAATTTACCTTTAAAAACAATGGACAAGGCCCTTGAGGAAGAAGTGAGAGAACTACAGTGGGTTTTTAATCAAGTTGTGAAAGGAAATGCCAGATTAAAATCTGATGATGCTTTTTTTATTTCCCGGGCAATATTGAAGTATTGCAAAGATTATAATGTGCATCCATCCCTTGTATTAAGTATAATTCAGCAGGAAAGTGGTTTTAATATTGAAGCGGTTAGTCCTAAAGGAGCATTAGGCTTGATGCAGCTGATGCCTGGAACAGCTTATGCTTTATCTCAACAGATGGGATTTGAGGTAAATGACTTGTATGATATTGATACTAACATTAGACTGGGTGTTTATTACCTTAAATGTCTGGCTGAGATCTATCCAGGAGATGAGCATGCAGTTTTAACTGCATATAACAGGGGACCCACCGGATTAGAAAGGTTTGTCCAGCGTCATGGTTCAACAAAGAGCAGCTACTCCAGGGAGATACTTGGTACTTTGGAGCAGCATTCCCAATAGGTAGAGTAAAACTGAATGTATATATTTAAATGTAACAAAATAAAACAATGGAGGTATTAATTATGTTTGTACTAAGAGGAGTATATGCGCCCATTCCAACACCTTTTGTACAAGGAGAAATTTCATTTGAAAAATTGAAAAGCAACATACGGTACTGGGCAGGTACTGACTTGGAAGGTCTGGTTGTACTTGGTTCTAACGGAGAAGCTCCCTTGTTGGATTTTAAAGAAAAGACTGCATTAATAAGCCATGTGAGAGAATATTTACCTGAGAATAAAAAGGTTATTGCAGGAACAGGCTGTGAATCAGCCAGGGAAACCCTTAAGCTTAGCAAAGCTGCTGCAGATGAAGGAGCTGACGCTGTATTAGTGATCAATCCCAATTATTATAAAAGTGAGATGAAAGATGAGAATCTAAAAGCATTTTATATAGAAGTGGCGGAAAAATCACAATTACCTGTAATACTGTATAATATGCCACGCAATACTGGTGTTAATCTTTCCTCAGAGTTAGTAGTGGACTTATCATATCACCAGAATATAATTGGCATCAAGGACAGCTCTGGGAATATTGCGCAGATGTCCGAGATTGCGGCATTTTCTAAACAGGGTTTCGTTTTATTCGCTGGGTCTGCAAGTTTTTTGCTGCCATCATTGTTGATGGGTGCCACAGGTGGAACTCTTGCAGCTGCTAATATTGCTCCAGGTGCATGTTGTGAAATAATTAGATTATTTAATACCGGCGATTTTGAAGGAGCAAGAAAGATGCAGCAGCAAATTCTGCCGGTCAACAAAGCGGTAACCTCTGGTTTTGGTGTTGCAGGATTAAAGGCGGCCATGGACATGCTGGGATTGTACGGTGGGGAACCTAGACTGCCTCTTCTGCCACTCACACAAGAAAAACGAGTAAGGTTAAGAGAAATATTAATTAATGCTCAAGTGTTAAAAGAGGGGTAATAATACCTTGTGACGTACTTGGAAGTAATGTTATAATTAGTTTCATTAAGACTTGGGGGAGGCAGCCATGGAGGCACTGTTTAAGAGAGAAGAGAAACTTTTTTTATTGGTGGGATCATGTTTTATTGCTCTTTTGGTAGTGAGTAATATCATTGCAGTGAAAGTAATATCTATTGGGGGGCTAATTGGACCTGCAGCTGTTATATGTTATGGGTTAACATTTTTATTAACTGATACCATTGCAGAAATATGGGGGAAGGAACGAACAAGATTTCTTGTGCTGGCCGGCTTTTGTGCCTCTATATTAGCAGCTTTTATGATAAAAATGGCTATCTTATTTCCACCGGCTCCCTTTTGGAATAATCAAGGAGAGTATAATATGATATTAGGCAGCAATCTAAGAATTGTTGCTGCCAGTATGACCGCTTACTTGATTAGCCAATACCATGACATTTGGGCCTTCCACTTTTGGAAAGTGAAAACAGGTGGTAAGCATTTATGGCTTCGAAATAACTTGTCAACAAGTACATCTCAACTTTTAGACACTATTGTTTTTATTGTTATTGCTTTTTATGGAACAGGAATCCCCATTTTGCCTATGATACTAGGACAGTATTTAATGAAACTATTCATAGCATTTCTTGATACTCCACTAGTATATATGCTGGTGTATATCATCAAAAAAAATGTCAGTGAGGCTAATTATGAAGCTCCTGCTGTGAAAGCTTAGTTGCTACTTTGTAATAGACATTTAATTTTAATCAGGCAGGGGTGATTGATAAATTGTGTCCAACAGCTTCCACAAAACGACTTGTCATGTTTTTCATCGCTGCATTCATCATCTTTATTTTATTTTTTACATCCTTGACAATACTCCCTCTTTATGTGATAGAAGTAGGCGGTACTGAATTTGATACAGGTATACAAAGTACTCTATTTTTTTTAACTGCTATCTTGCTGAGGATCTATTTTGGACCCTTGACGGATAGGAAGGGCAGAAAAATACCACTGCTGATAGGGGCTTTTGTATTTGCCAGTTCTACTTTAATTTTTATATTTACACAAAGCGTATGGTCACTTACTCTGGCCCGTGTTTACCAGGCAATTGGCTTGGCAACATTCCTTGCAAGCGGCAGTTCTTTTGTTGCAGACATGGCTCCGGTAAATATGCGGGGCACCTACATGGGAGTTTATCGTTTAATCATAACCCTCTCCCTTTTAGTAGGGCCTTCAGTGGCAATGGAGATCATTAACAGATATGGCTATAATATTTGGTATTTTAGTGGATTCATTGCTGGTGTCTTTGCATTGGGTTTAATAGCCCTGATTAAAGAAACCAGTGCACCAGATAGAGTGTATTATAGTACCCTTGAGAGTATGGCTGCCGTATTAAAAGAAAAAAATTTGTGGCCTGTCTATGCAGGTTTTGCACTTATGTCTGTAGCTTATGGGGCAGTGATGACGTTTGTGTCCATTTATATTTCAAAATATACAGAGATAGCTAATCCAGCTCTTTACTTTACCTATTATGGTTTAGCCGGACTGCTGGCAAATCTGCTCGCAGGTTATTTATCAGACAGAATTGGAAGAACCACAGTAGTATGGCCTTGTGCCATGCTGCTAGGTTTAGGGGTCATGCTTTTGTTATTTATACCCGTTATGCCCGGGATGATAATCATTAGCGCATTTGCTGCTGGAATTGGAATGTCCGGGGGCATGTCTGCATTATATGCCTGGGTAGTGGATGAAGCGAGAGAGATGGTGAGAGCAACTGCCCTCAGTATACAAGAAAGCATAATTGATATGTTTTTTGCATTAGGCACTTTTATTTTTGGTATTTTGAGCGGTTTATTTAGTTTATCTGCATCATTTGGTTTAATTGGCTTCTTTGAATTCTTGTTTGCCATGATGTTACTTGTATACACTAGAAAAAGGCAAGGAATTCAAGTTATGGCTAAAGATTGATTAATAATGGAAGAGGTAGATTGAGATGGCCATAATAGTAAGACCATATAATATTGATGACTTTGAGGCACTGGTAGAAATTCAAAGAGAGGCTTTTCCTCCGCCATTTCCTGAGGAATTGTGGTGGAAAAGAGAGCAAATTCTTGCTCATGTTGAAACTTTTCCTCAAGGTGCGTTGGCTGCAGTGTACAAAGGACGTATTGTTGGTTCGGCTACTGCGTTGTTGATTAATTATGATGGGAAACATCATACCTGGGCTGAAGTCTCTGATAATGGCTATATTTATAATTCTCATGTTCCTGATGGAGACAGTTTGTATGGTATTGATCTTTGTGTAAGTCCAAATTATCGTGGTATGGGAGTAGCCAAAGCACTTTATAATGCAAGAAAAGATCTGGTTGTCAAGCTGGGGCTGAAAAGGTTTTTAGCCGGCTGCCGTATACCTGGTTACCATAAGTGTGCTGCTCAAATGAGTTGTGAAGATTATGTAGAAAGTGTAGTAAAAGGAGAGATCATGGATCAGGTATTATCATTTATGGTCAGTCAGGGTTTAAGACCTGTACAAATTCTTGAAGATTATATTGATGACGAAGAATCCTTAAACAAAGCTGTACTTGTCGAGTGGTTTAATCCAAATATCTGCAAGGAATAGGGTGGAATCGGTGTTAGATGCAGTTCGAGTAGCAGTAGTGCAGTATGGTGTCAATGATATAGTGTCGGCCAAAGAATTCTGGAAAAAATCTGCCGCTATAATAAATGAGGCTGAAGAAAAAGGATGCAAATTAGTGGTATTCCCTGAATATCTCACAATACACCTGCTGGCTTTAGCAAAACCCATGCAGCATAGTAATGCTTGTATTTATCTCCATGGGTACACTGATGAGTATACCACGCGGTTTTATGAATTAGCCAAAAAAACTGCTGTTACCATTCTTGCAGGAACCCACATAGTTGAAAAAAATGGCCTATATTACAACACAGCATTTCTTTTTACACCCAGTGGAATGATCCACAAACAATCCAAGATTCATCTTACCCCTGAAGAGCGCAATATGTGGAAACTTGCTTCAGGACAAAATCTTGATATATTTATCACCGATTTTGGTTCTGTGGCAGTTCTAATATGTTATGATATTGAGTTTCCTGAAGTCGCGAGGATAGTAGCAGATAAAGGTGTGGAGATTATTTTATGCCCATCGTACACTGATACCAAGGCAGGATATAATAGGGTACGGTTTTGCAGCCATGCCAGAGCTATTGAAAACCAGCTTTATGTAGTTTTAAGCGGTATAACATATGGTTTGCCCAGGGTGCCACAAGTTGATACTGCATATTGTCAAGCAGGGATTTTTGCCCCTTGTGACTATCCCTTTCCAAGTGATGGGATTTTAACAATGGGGCAGGCCAACAGAGATGAGATTTTAGTTTATGATCTAGATTTTACTTTGTTACGTGAAAACCGGGAAAAGGGGCAGGTCAAGCCTTTTTTTGATAGAAAGATAAATACCCATATGCCTGAAAAAACAAGGACTAATGGGTAAAAAATATGTCGCTATAAGAATAATCGAGTATCTATAGACAAATCAAAATAAGAGCAGTATAATATGATAGATATTGTGATATGTATAGGATTAAACTATTGAGTCTGAGCAGTTTAAGTTTGAGCTATAGTGACATAAATGCCTTTACCTTTTAACTTGGGTAAAGGTCTTTTTTCTGCATAAATAGTCTTAGGAGTCTTTTAGGAGGTAATGGGTAAATGATCTTGTTAATTATTTTTTTGATACAAATAAGCTATGTTACTTTGTTTACGCTGAGAACAATTTTTGTAGTAAGAGGGAGAACATATTTAGCAGCAATTGTCAGTATTATGGAAGTATCTATTTATATCGCAGGCCTTTCCATAGTATTGGCTCACTTAGATAATATATACAGTTTGCTAGTGTATAGTTTAAGCTATGGATTTGGAATAATTTTAGGGAGTATAATTGAGAATAAAATGGCTTTAGGTTATACACAGGTCCAGGTTATCACCAGTAATCTCAGCGAGGATATACCAAGGCTGCTTAGAGAGCAGGGTTTTGGTGTTACAAACTGGCTTGCTGATGGCAGGGATGGTAAAAGACAGGTGTTAAATATATTAGCTAAGAGAAAATGTGGTAAAATGATGGAAGCCAGCATCAAACAACTAGATCCAGATGCTTTTATTATTGCTTTTGAGCCAACGAGATTTTCTGGAGGTTTCCTGGCGAAAAAAGTTAGTAATACCTGTTCAGATCTCAGTTTAAAGGAAAAAACAACTTCCAGTACTCTAGAACAATAGCTGCTGGTTCAAATTAAGTTATTAATTGAGGAGTCAAAGTTTCTATGAATATTAGTTATGAATTAATCAGTGCTTTCTCAGCTCTATTAATAGCACAACTAATAAAGGTGGTATTAGATTTCTTGTTAGACAAAAGATTGAGTTTAAACATATTGTTTAGCACAGGTGGCATGCCTAGTTCTCATTCAGCTTTAACAGCAGGTTTAACAACAGCTATTGGCCTGGCTTATGGATTTACTAGTCCATTTTTCAGCATTTCTCTGGTGTTAACTGTTATTGTTGCCCATGACGCAGCAGGGGTACGCTGGCAGGCTGGAAAACATGCTTCGGAAATCAACAAGATTAGGGAAGATGTAAGAAAGCTTTATAAAGCAATTGCTGCTCATGAACCTCCGGAAAAAAACATTAAACAGCTAAAAGAGCTATTGGGGCACAAGCCCTTAGAGGTAGTTATGGGAGGAATATTAGGTGTATTTGTAGCTTATATAATCTGGCTTTTTAGTAAATAATTAATCGAAAGAAGGGAGTATTACACAGGAAAACATTAAAAAAAGAAGAATATGAATCTATGTAGTTAATAAAGCTGAGGAGATTTTTTATGGATAACAATGCCAAAATTTTAGTGGTTGATGATAATAAATTAAACAGGATTTTTTTGGCTGATGTGCTAAGAAAAGAGGGCTACAACATTTTGGAAGCTGATGATGGCTATTCAGGGTTTAAGGTTGCTTATGATGAAAAACCGGATTTGATCCTACTTGATGTTATAATGCCAGGAAACGATGGCATAAATGTATGTAGAATGCTAAAAAAAGAGGAAGTTACCTGCAATATACCTATTATTTTTGTAACAGCCAGGTCGGAAAAAGACGACATAATTAAAGGGTTTGAAGCTGGTGCAGTAGATTATGTAACGAAACCTGTTTTTGTTCAAGAATTGTTGGTGCGGGTGAAAACCCATTTGAAACTCAAAATCTTTGCAGATGAATTAAAGAAAAAAAATGAAGAACTTGAAGAACTTAATTCTTTATTGAGTAATATTGCAAGAAAAGATGCCCTCATGGATATCTGGAATCGAGGAGCTTTTGACATTGAATTGCAGAGGCTGCATAAATTTGCTACACGCTATAAAAGAATTTACTCATTGATCTTGGCTGATATAGATTATTTCAAACTATATAATGATTGCTATGGGCATATTGCTGGAGATGATGTACTAAGAGAAGTTGCAAATATTTTTAAAGATGCTTGTAGGACAACAGATTTTATTGCGCGTTATGGTGGAGAAGAAATAGTTGTTATTTTACCAGAAACAACAGCTCTTAAAGCTGTTGTATTAGCTGAAAGAATCATGGATAAACTTGCGGCAAGAAATATTGTTCATGAAATGAATCCTATTACTAAAAGACTATCAATAAGTATAGGTATTGCTAAATTCAATCCTGAAAATGCCATTGCTTATCAGGATGTTATTAAAATGGCAGATACTGCTCTTTATCAAGCCAAAAATACGGGAAGGAATAAGGTTTTTGTTTATGAAACTCAAGACCTTGTTTTGGAAAAACAAAAGAGCCCGTAATGACCTTGGTTCCGGCTACTAAAAATCTCTACGTAGCCTACCGCAACCTTTCGGCTACGATAAACTATTACAAAACCTTTAATAACCTTTACTCGACTACCAAGGATATCTATGCAGCATATAACAGTCTCTCGACTGTCATACACCACTAGGCTGAAACCTCGATACCCTTGATAATCTTAGCTCGACTATTATATACCCCGGTCAGTCCTATGATAATCTCTTGGACTACCATAGAGCTTTAGGGAGTATATAATAATCTTCCCTCCGGCTGCCACTGAGCCTTATTAGACCCAATGACAACCTTTGGCTGACTACTATAAAGCCAAATAAGGTTAAGCAGTATTATAAGGACCTTATAGTAGTCTTGGCCCGGCCATTACGAACCCTTTCATTAGATAGTATGATCTGAATAACTCAATAATATTACTGGTAAGATATGGTTTTAAGGTGCTAATTTATAATAATCTAAAGGAGATTCTCGAAATGTGTAGAATTTATTCACAAGCATAAGTCTAATAAGCATGTGGAGGGGATTTTTTGAAAAGTATTGTCAAAATTCTGTTTATTGCTGTTATAATTGTCTTTTTTAATATTTTACTAAATGTCATGGCAGGAAATGGTTTCAAAGGTGATTTTGAACTCATGATTGCCATTTATTATCTTATAGTTGGTGTAACCTTTTGTTTAGTATATATAGTGATAGAAAGGAATCTTACCTTTAGTCTGCCGGTGTGTAAAGGAATATTATGGGGAATTATTGCTGCTATTTTTTGGAATATTGGTTTATTGGAAGGACAGCAAATATACATAGATACAGCAAACATAGGTGGAAGTTTGCAAAATATGGCTATTACAAGCATTCCTTTTATTATTGGAGGAATATTAGCCGGAATTTTGTTAGTCGGCAGAAGGCAAATTGCATGGGGTAGCTCCAGATATGCCGGCAAGTCTGTTATAGGGCCAATTTTTAAAATGTTAATATTTATTTTGCTCTTTTTAATTATAAAAGCAGGGTTTTATCTTTTGGAGGCATTGCCATCTTATGAACTAAATGTATTTTTTGATCGAATTCATATATATGGAATTGTTGCCCTTTTGTTTGGTCTTGGTTATAAGCTATTAGAAGCAGGTATACCCATGCATAATGCTTTTTTTAAAGGTATTTGGTATACGCTGTTTGTATTTTTTATTTTTTATACAGGAGCCTATTTATTGTCTTCAGGACTCAATAGTATTCATTGGCTTAACACTACTACCAGATTACTGGTTGAATTAGCACAGTACTTGATGGTAATGGTTTTTGGAGTGTATTTGTTAGCAACTAAAAACCATCCTCAAAAAACTTATCGAATAAGGAGTTTTTAGTGAATTATTCTATCATGTATTTTTGAAACCTGGAAACCTGCTCCATTGGCATTTCTGCTTTAATCCAGATTCCCTCTGGGTTATACTTTTTTTCAATTACTTTATAGTTTTCAAAGATATTTGATGTAATACTTCCGTCGGTAAAGGGTATGATTAGATCAACTGTTAACATGTTTTCAGGGCATGCAGCATTTATCATCGCCAGTAAAGTCTCTGTACCATGACCTGTGATTGCTGAAAAAGCCAGAGATTTTGAACCGTCTAAAGTTGGTGGTAAGATTGGTGCGTCAATTAAATCAATTTTATTAAAGACTGTAATCCTGTTTTTTGTGTGTGCTCCAATTTCCTCTAAAACCTTAAGAACAGCTTCCTGTTGTTCATTAACGAGAGGACTGCTCAGATCAACTACATGCAGCAGCAAATCAGCCTTTAATACTTCATTCAAGGTTGCCTTAAAAGCAGATATTAATTGGTGGGGTAGTTTTTGTATAAAACCTACAGTATCGCCCAGCAATATATTTCTTCCGCCAGGCATCTTTATGCCTCGTATGGTAGGATCTAAAGTTGCAAACAACTGGTTGGTCCCTGAGTCTTCTAAAGACAGGTTGCTGTCTTTGGCAGGATATTTGCTTAAAAGATGATAACGGATAGAGGATTTTCCTGCATTAGTATAACCTACCAGTACTACCAGGGGAGTCTTGAGCGGTCGGTTATCGCTTAATATTTCTCTATGTTCTGAGATTTGTTTTAATTGGCCTTTAATATCGACTATTCTTTTTCTCAGATGGCGTCTATCTGTTTCCAGTTTTGTCTCTCCAGGTCCTCTGGTCCCAATTCCTCCTGCGAGCCTGGACATTTGCAGACCCATACCTACAAGTCTGGGAAGTCTATAGTTTAACTGGGCAAGCTCAACCTGAAGTTTGCCTGCCTTACTTTTAGCCCTTTGCGCAAAGATGTCTAGAATTAGCGAAGTTCTATCAATTACTTTTACTCTAGTAATATCTTCCAAGTTCCTAAGTTGTGTACCGGATAACTCGTCATCTACGATTATCAGATTTGCACCAACTTCCTGGCAGCGCAGCGCTAAGTCTTCTGCAAGGCCTTTGCCAATGTAATAAGCTGCATTGGGCTTGGGTTTGTTTTGAATTATAGAATCAACCACTCTTGCACCTGCGGAGATGGCAAGATTTGCCAGTTCTGCAATTGAGGCCTGTGCATTCAGAAGTCGCATTCCAGGAAGTTCTACAGCAACAAGTACAGCTGTTTCTTCATGGCTTGCAAGTTCTTGATGCTGATATTTTTTACGCAGAGCCTTTTCAGCACTAACAATATAATCCTGGAATGGTAAAGAGTTGACCTGTTCAGTGGAAAGAGGCCCAAAAACATCAGGTTCTCCCACAGGGTTGAAAAAAGCAGTATATAAATAAGGTGTTTTTCCAGGAATAACTTCGATGGCCATCATGCAATCTAGTCTTAAATTATCAAGGGCAGCCAGGTCTACCGGGGAAAGAATTCCCCTGCCGGGGTGTGTATGGATACAGCGGATTCCACTTAGCAGTCTTCTGCTAAATCTAGGCGCCAGTGACGGCAGGTGTACAAACCTTGAATTGCCAACTGTTACTTCAAGGATTTTTCCGTTGCGTGAAATGTACACTGCTATCTCTTTATTGATATCTAAAGTCAATTGGTAGAGAACTAAAACTAATTCTTTAGTAATTAGTTGCCCTGGTTCAATAGAGAATTGGAAAATTTGATTAAGGATTTCTAATTGGGTTTGCCTTAGTCCCTGTATATCACCTGTAACCATGTTGTTTAAAATGACTACCACCCCCATAACAATATAATAATACCATAATAATATTGTTAATAAAAACATTATGCCTTGTATGTTAGCGTGGAGGTTGGAGTATGTAAAGTGTTCTCAATTGCAGCTGGTTGTGATAAAATAATTATACCTTAAATTGATGAGGGGCAAACATGAAAATTAAATCGATATTTTTTGTATTGGCAATAATGGTTTTGTTTGTAGGCTTGTCCATGATTCTTCCATTAATATTTGCTTTTGCTTACAAAGAAACTGCTCAAATTTTCGTCTTTCTATCTTCCATGGGAATAACACTGGGCGTTGGAATGGCTCTTTACAATTGGACGAAGGGTAATGCAAGCATAAATGGCATTACCAATAAAGAAGGAATGTTAATTGGTGCTGTAGGATGGCTGGTTATTCCTTTATTTGGTAGTTTGCCATATATTTTTTCTGGGACTCTTCCTAATTTATTTGATGCCTACTTTGAATCGATATCAGGTTTTACCACCACTGGTGCGACTGTAATGACTGATATTGAAGCTGCCGCCAAAAGTATTTTGCTGTGGAGGAGTTTTACCCAGTGGCTGGGAGCTATGGGTATCTTGTTGCTGTTTGTTGCCTTGATGTCCAAAATGGGTATAGGAGGTACTCGCCTTTTAAAAGCAGAAACACCTGGACCCACCGTAAGTAAAATAGTTCCCAGGGTGAGCCAGTATGCCAAATATATCTGGATTGTTTATATTTCCCTTACTGTTATTGAAGTAATTATTTTAACCATTGTTGGCCTGGATTTTTTTGATGCCCTTAATCATACCTTTACAAGCATAGCAACAGGGGGATTTTCAACTAGGAATGCTGGAGTAGGGGCTTTTGAGAATTATGTAGTTGATTTTATCATAATTCTCTTTATGATAATCGGTGGTGGTAATTTTGCTCTGTATTATCTGGCTCTTTCCAAAAAAGATCCGGGTTTACTTTTTAAAGATGAGGAATACAGGTCATATCTTATTGTTCTATTTCTCGGCTTTGTTATTGCAGCTATTAATCTTTATTTAAGCTTCTTCAATAATACATTTGAGGCTGTACGTTATGGATTATTCCAGATTGTTTCGCTATTAACCGGGGCCGGCCATGTTAATTATGACTATGACCGCTGGGGAAGCACCGTTAAGATGACACTTTTTGTTCTTATGTTCTTTGGCGGCTGTCAGTATTCTACTACCGGCGGAATAAAAATGGTTAGAATGCTTATTGCGGCTAAATTTATTGGGGGAGAGCTTGCCAAGAATTTACATCCTAGGATAGTATATCAGATAAGAATCAATAAATTGCCAGTAAATGAACAAGTAACAAATAACGTTATAGGTTTCTTTCTTCTATATTTTATTTTCTTTTTCCTAACTGCCCTGCTCCTTGCAGGATACGGTTTTGATAAGGTATCATCCCTGACTGCATCTGCAGCAATTCTAGGAAATGTGGGACCAGCAATGGGTATTTTCGGTCCTACACAAACTTATTTTGATATGCCTAATATGATGAAATTATGGCTGTCATTGGTAATGATTATGGGTAGATTGGAAATATACCCAATGCTAGCGCTAATGCAAGTGCTCGTTTTTAAGAGGAATAGAAGCGCCCTTATTAAGTCATAAAAAAGAGGAGTTGTAAGCTCCCCTTTAGTAAAACTTTTATTGAAACTGTTTATACTGTGGCTCCTCTTGCTCAATATAGTTTACTCTGCCTTTTAGTCCCTGGGTAATACCTTCAAGCTGTTGAGCATAATTGGCAAACTGCTGCTTGGCTGCTTGATCTTGAGTGTCCATGGAAAATGTCTTTAACTGGGCTTTTGCAGATTCTAAACTTGCCAAGCACTGGTGCATTTTTTCTCCAATAGTCATTACTTTACCTCCTTTGTTTAAAAAAATGGATTTCACATTTAATTTTTCACGAGAATAATATGGTTAACCGTAGAAATGATTACCACTTTGGTAATAATATCTATAACATCCTTAATAATGAGGTGATCAAAATGCCCGATAAACCAAAATTATTAAACGTTGAAGATGCATTGGCTTTAAGCAGGAATGAAATAAAGATGATGTATAAAAATCATGTAAATCCTGCGTTAGGAAGTTTATTAGGATTAGTAAATTTTGACAATAAATATGTAAAAGCCCAGGGAATAGAGGTATGGGATGAAAAAGACAATACATATTTGGACTTCATGGGTGGGTACGGCGCTTTAAACTTAGGCCATAATCATCATGCCATAATCGAAGCTCTAAAAAAAGTAAACCAGATTCCTAGTCTGCTCCCAGCCTGTATAAATCCTTTAACAGCTGCATTGGCTGCAATTCTAGCGCAGATTTCTCCAGGTGATTTACAGCGGGTATTTTTTTGCAATAGCGGGGCTGAAGCAATTGAGGGCGCCCTTAAGACTGCAAGGATTTCTACCGGAAGAAGTAAAATCATCTATTGTGAGGGTTCGTTCCATGGTAAAACCTTAGGAGCTTTATCAGTAACCGGCAGAGCTAAATATCAAAAACCCTTTTTGCCACTTCTTCCTGAGTGTTATCCTGTTCCTTTCGGTGACGGGACTGCCTTGGAAGAGGCACTACAAAAGAAGGATGCTGCTGCCTTTATTGTTGAACCCATTCAAGGAGAGGGTGGAATAATCGTACCTCCAGATGGTTATCTACAAGAAGTTAGACAGTTATGCTCTAAATATGGCACATTGCTGATAGTAGATGAAGTTCAAACAGGTTTTGGCAGAACGGGTAAAATGTTTGCGTGTGAGTGGGATGAAGTGACGCCGGACATATTATGTTTAGCAAAGTCATTAGGAGGAGGCATTATACCAATAGGCGCCTTTGTTACCACTGTAGAAATATGGGACAGGTCTTACGGATCAATTGAAAAGGCTCTTTTACATACTTCTACTTTTGGCTCACCTGGCGGAAATCCCAGGGCTGCTGCAGCAGCTATTACCGCCATAAATGTAATTTATGAGGAAAACCTGATTGAGACTGCATATGAGATGGGTCGGTATTTGCTGCCGAAATTAAAGGAACTCCAGGAAAAATATCCTTTAATAAAAGAAGTAAGAGGCAAAGGGCTTTTAATTGGTATAGAGTTTCACCAGAAAGATTCGTTTTTGAATAAGCTGACAGGCGGCAGGCTTAATGAGCTTACCCATGAATACACTGGAGCTATGGTAGCAGGGGATTTATTAAATAAATATAGGATCATAACTGTAAATACATTAAACAATCCCAATGTGATTCGCCTTGAACCACCCCTAAATGTGAGCAAACAGCAAATTGATTATGTGGTGGATTCACTAGATAAAATTTTTACAGCTAATGCAAGCGTATGGAACCTGGCTGTCAGTAGTACCAAAAACCTGGTAGGTTCCATTTTCAAGTCGTAGCGCTTTAATCTTTAACAGCTAAAGCTTTTTACTTGAAAAAAGCTTTAGTAAGGAATTGAAGTCGTTTATCATGTAGTCAGGCAGACAGTTACTAAATTCCTCCAAGGGAAACGTGGTCCATCCTACCAGTACAGTTGTCAAACCAGCCCGTTTACTCCCAAGAATGTCAAAGGGGCTGTCACCTACAGATAAAACTGCAGAAGGTGGTAGTCCCATGAGTTTTATCATTTTCTCATAACCTTCAGGGTCGGGTTTATGCAAAGTAACATCTTCGCAGAATATGAGATGGTCAAAAAAGTCCTTGATTTTAAAAAGGTTTAAGGCCCTTTCAGCAAAACCGCGGGTTTTAGAAGTGACTAAACCTACTATCGCCTGGGAGTGATATAATTTGAATAATAAGTCGTTTACTCCCGGAAACAAACTTACTCTATCATCATGATGCTTATGCGAATAATCACGATAGGTGCAAATCATATCATCGGCTTTATCTGCGGAAAAATATTTCATTTGTTCTATGAGAGGCCTGCCGTACATTTTCAATAATTCTTTTTCGTCAATTCTTTTGTTCAAGTGAATATCGCAGGTGTGATAAAATGCATCAATATTAAGCTGGGTGGAATTTAATATTGTACCATCAAGATCAAAGATAATTCCTTTAAAAATCATACAGGCACTCACTCCTAAAATGTTATATAATAAGGCAGGTTTCCCTGCCTTATTATATAGCTTCTTCACCTTTTTCTCCAGTTCTAATTCTGATTACTTCTTCAACATTATAAATAAATATTTTACCATCTCCAATTTCACCTGTTCTTGACCCTTTTATTATACTTTCAACTGCTGTATCTACTAAAGCATCCTTTACTATCAATGAAACAAGTATCTTGGGAAGAAGATTGATACGATATTCATGTCCTCTGTAATACTGTGTATGTCCTTTTTGCATCCCACATCCTAAAACCTGAACCACGGTTAACCCATTTACTCCTATTTTATTCAACTCTTCTTTTACATCCTCCAACTTGGATGGTCTTATTATACAATCAATTCTTTTCACAAAACTTCCCCCCTTTAAACTGTTTCTAAACCAATTTCAGTTTCGCTGAAGGCAGGCATTACTCCTGGTGTATATGATGCTGCACTGGTTGTCAAATCATGGTATGCTTTTAAGCCGTGTTCAGCAATATCCAAGCCTTCGGTTTCTTCAGCTTCAGAAGCCCGCAACCCGATGATT
This sequence comes from Bacillota bacterium, assembly GCA_040756735.1. GTDB lineage: Bacteria > Bacillota > DSM-16504 > Desulfitibacterales > Desulfitibacteraceae > JBFLYC01. Next base: position 23,853 of record JBFLYC010000032.1, read on the forward strand.
TTGTCTATAGTCTTAAAGATGATATAAGCTGTACAAACAGTCCAAGCAAGTACTGCTAGAACTCCAATAACTTGAATACCCAGGAGTTCAAAAGAGCCTGAATATACTAAGCCTCCGTCTACAGCAAATATGCCAACTGCCACGGTGCCAAAGGCCCCACATATACCGTGAACGGAAATTGCACCGACAGGGTCATCAATTCTTAAGAAATTATCAAAGAGTGCAACTGCTCCGACAAGAATAATACCTGCAACCAGCCCTGTTGATGTTGCTCCTACTATAGATAGGTCGGCTGCACCGGCAGTAATAGCAACCAGCCCGGCAAGAGAACCGTTTAAGGTAAGTGTAATATCTGGTTTTTTATATTTAATCCAGGTTACTAGTAAAGCGCCAATGGTACCTGTTGCTCCGGCAATTAAGGTATTTGCAGCAATAAGACTGAGAGCTGGGTCAAAGGGACTTAAGGCACTTCCTGGATTAAAACCAAACCATCCAAACCATAATAGGAGGACCCCAAGGGTACCTAAGGGTATATTGTGCCCCGGAATAGGGTTGACTTTGCCTGATGAGGTATATTTACCCAGCCGTGGTCCTAAAATAAAAGCTCCCACTAAGGCTGACCAGGCTCCTACACTATGGACAACTGTTGAACCAGCAAAATCAATAAACCCTAAGGAGTCTAACCAACCTCCACCCCAGGTCCAGTGTCCAACTACAGGGTAGATGAATAGCGTAATTACTACCGTAAAGACTATATATGAAGAAAACTTGGCTCTTTCTGCAACGGCCCCTGATACGATAGTGGCAGCCGTTGCTGCAAAAACAGCCTGGAAGAACCAGAAGGCATACAATGGTAGGCCAAAATCAACATCAGTATTGAACTTTAGAGCAAACCCGTCAGTTCCAATGAATCCATATTTGCTGCTGCCGAACATAATGGCAAAACCGGCAATAAAATAGCAAACTACACCTAACGAAATAGTTGAAATATTTTTCATTAAAATGTTTACAGTATTTTTTGCCCTGGTAAATCCACTTTCCAACATGGCGAAACCTGCATGCATCAAAAAAACTAAAAATGCTGCAAATAATACGAACATGGTATCAACAGCTGAGGTAATCTCATCCGTTATGCCTGTATCTGCAAAGGCAACTGGTGAAATAAGTAAGAGTAGAAGAACAATTGACAATAGGGTTTTGGCTTTGTTAAACATAAGATACTTCCTCCTTAAATATGTTTTTTTAAAATAAAAAAACGCCCACAAATATCAGGCTGCATTGCCTAAAAATCTGTGGACGTCTTCGTCCTACTAAACAGCACTACATTGTGCTGATTTTTTCATATTATAAAATTACTTTGGGCGTCCGGTCAAGGGTTTTTATGTAGATAATTATAAAAAAATTTGACCAAAGTAATATTCTGTGATTATAATCACAGAAGTTGCTCTAATTTATGAGTATAATCAACTTAAAAAGAGGAAGGGGAGTTGAATATGATGAAAAGAAGGATAGTTAGCATAGATGAAACAAAGTGCAATGGGTGCGGTCTATGTATACCGGCTTGTCACGAAGGGGCAATCCAGCTTATTGATGGTAAAGCAAGATTATTGGAGGATAAACTTTGTGACGGTATAGGAGATTGCCTGGGAGAATGTCCATTAGGCGCTATTAAAATTATTGAAAGAGAAGCTGATGCTTTTGATGAAGAGGCTGTTGCAGCTCACCTGCAAGAGCTTTCCAGGAAAAAGGAAATGGAAATAGTTAATAAGCACAACATTCCCTGTGGATGTCCTGGAGCTCTGATGAAACATTTTGCTGATATGGATGATGAAGTTGATAATCATGAGCAAGGGGAAATTAAGTCCACATTAAAGCAGTGGCCTGTTCAGCTTAGTCTAGTGCCTGTTAAGGCCCCATATTTTGAGAATGCGGAACTTTTATTGTCAGCTGACTGTGTTGCCTTTGCATACGGCAATTATCAACAATTGCAAAAAGGAAGAGCAGTGGCAGTAGGGTGTCCTAAATTAGATAATGGCAACATGTATGTTAAGAAACTAGCTGAGATAATTAAAGAAAATGACCTCAAAAAGATTGTAATTGCCCGCATGGAAGTACCTTGCTGCGGCGGACTTCAAAGTATAGTTAAAGAAGCATTAAATTTGAGCGGGAAGAACGTACCGGTGGAAACTAAAATCATTAGTATTCAAGGAAAAATGCTGCAAAACTAGAATGCTTAATCTTTATAATTAAACTCAGAAGCAGAAGACTTTCACATATAAAGTGAAAGTGCTTCTGCTTATATATTTATGATATTTATGCAAACTAATACAAGACTTTGCAGGAAGATTTGGATTGACTTTAGAATAGCAGGGTTCCTGCTGCGGTTGCCGTAAGCAGTCCGCTTGCGTTGATGCTCGCACCACTTCCGCCTACAATGTTCCAGGTGAGATTCTGATTAGTAGCGTTATTCGGCAATATGGTAAAGATCTACCTCCATTTGTTAAAAAGTGCAGGTTTCGTCAGCCGCGCACTAGAACAAAGGAGGTAGATATCCAGATGGATACAGAAAGTCTATCACATACCCAATGGAATTGTAAATATCACATTGCAATTGCTCCGAAATACAGAAGGCAGATCTGTTTGTACAAATAAACCTTGGGAATTGGTTGAGAGTTTTCCTTGTTATATCCAGGGCTTATTCGCTAAATTGAACTGCGAAAGTTGAGTTAATCACTATTATTTTAAAACTGTTTTAAAAGAACGTACTAATTCATCACTGGTTTTTTTAATGTTGTTTATTGTATTAACAATATCTGACATGGCAGCTTTTTCTTCTGCTGATGAGGCAGCTATTCCAACAATTGTCTTTTTGTTGACATCTATTTCTTGAGAAAGATCCTGCAGGGAAGGGACAATTTCTTTAACAACTCCTTGAATATTATCAATTAAACCCTTAATTTTATCAACTGATGAGTGGCTTTCTTCTGCCAGTTTACGAACTTCTTGAGCCACTACTCCAAAACCCCGCCCTTGTTCACCAGCTCTCGCTGCTTCGATTGCGGCATTTAAGGCTAAAAGGTTTGTTTGATCAGATATTTTTTTAATAGTCTCAACCACTTGACCAATATTATTGGTGGCTTGGGTTAGAGTATGAGAAACATTGACAATTGAATTAATCATTTCTGCTTCGTCATTCATTCTAAGGCTAATCTGATGAACTGTTGAAGATGTGCTTTCTATTGATGCACTCATTTCCTCAGTAATGGCAACAATTTGTTCTAATTCATGATTTAGATTTGTTGAAGTATTAGATATTTCTTTAGACAAGTATTGATAATTGAGATAATAGACCTTTTGCATGAGGTTTTTTGTTGAATCAAAAGTAGCAATCCTTTTAGCAGGTATTATTTGAACATCCTGGGGCAGATATGATTTGAAATTTTTCTGCAGGTGTCCATTTTGTCCAACTATGGTATCAGCGCCTGCAATATATCTTGCGGTGGATAAAAGTGAAGTAATTTGGTTGTGAGGTATTTCATCATAGGGAATTAATTTAAAAGTAAGATGGTTTATGTTGTTGTCGCGGCAGTATTGGGCGATTTTTTCACCTTGAGCAGTATTATTGTTATAGATAATTACTTCTGACCCCGGCGGTATTTTAGCAACCTGCACATAAAAATAGGAATCAGGCACCAACTCAAGGCTGAAAATCTTTTCGCGTGGAATAACTTTTGCAGCTTCCTCCACTCTTGTAGGTAGAGCAACAAACAAGTCTGCAATATTATGATCTTTGACTTGGTTAATTGCCATTGCTTTTATATCTATTCCCTCAATAAAGATCTCCTTTATAACAGTTAACAGTTCTTTAGCTACAGTTTCTGTACTTCCTACCGTTATCAGCTTGATAACGTAATCCATCATACACACTCCTTTTTAAAAATAATTTAAAATAATATTGAAGTACAAATTAGTAACATATGTTGGAAAACATAGTTTTAGATATAAATAAATATGTTGTTGATAATTTATTTTAACAAAAAAAAATAGGATTATCTACAATCTCTAGTAAATTTCGCCACAATTGATTGAAAGTTTTGTCAAAATCACATTGTATTGGTATTTAGGGTAATATTGTCAACTCGTTAGTTGGCAAAAAACATAGAGAATCTTAAACAATCTGGTAATGAAGTGGCAACAGCAAGTGACGGCATAACAGCATATAACTCTCAGGTTGTAGCATCCTAGCTAGGAGTATCATTATGCTTGTTGATCGTTATCAAATATTGTATTATTAATAGTACTATTAATAACTCAACCGCTTAATAAAAATGGTCTTGTGACCAGGAAAGATTAACAGGTGAAAAATGTGCGGCCGCTTTACACTTACTTCGGATTTTACAATGATCTATAAAAGATTTAATATTCTTAAAAAAATAAAGTTAGACTATAAACCCAGTTATAATATTGCTCCCACACAAAATGTTTTGGTTATAACTAAAGACGAAAAAGAAGGTAATGAACTAAGATTAATGCGCTGGGGACTAATTCCCTTTTGGGCTAAGGATATGTCAATAGGCTCTAAAATGATAAATGCAAGAGCTGAAACATTAACAGAAAAGCCTTCATTTAAACATTTATTATATAAGTCACGGTGCTTAATTCTTGCAGATAGTTTTTATGAATGGCAAAGTATAGGCACAAAGAAAAAAGCATACAGGATACTATTAAAGGATGCTTTGCCTTTTGCCATGGCTGGGTTGTATGACAAATGGGTATCTCCTCTAGGCGAAGAGATTTATTCTTGCACCATTATTACTACCAAGTCAAACAGCCTAATAAAGCAGATACATGATAGAATGCCTGTAATATTAAATGCAAAGAATGAGGTTTTATGGTTAAATCTACATAGTACATTAAATCTGAACAGTTTGTTATCCTCATATGCTCCAGAAGACATGGAGTATTATGAAGTATCTAACTATGTGAATAGTCCTAAACATGATACTATAGAGTGTATTAAACCAATCAAGAATAAATAGTTTAATCTTAGGGGGCTGCAAATATGTATACTGAACAGGTTACAGAACATTTCCAAAATCCGCGTAATCAAGGAATTATTGATAATCCCAGTGCAATTGGGGAAGTGAGTAATCCTAATTTAGGTGATTCTATAACAATTTACCTGCAAATAGGCAATAATATTATCACTGACATTAAATATGAGATTTTTGGCTGCCCTGCGGCTATTGCTACAAGCAGTATGCTAACTGAACTTGTAAAGGGAAAAACCTTAGAAGAAGCCTTGCAGGTTACTAAAGAAATGGTAGCACATTCTCTTGGGGGTCTTCCTGAAAGAAAGATGGAGTGCTCCAATATTGGAGTGGAGGCTTTGCAGCAGGCTATTCGTTCGTATCAGAACACTAGGTAGTTACAAGAATACTTGGTTATATATAATATGATTGTCCCACAAAAAGCATGAAATCCCTTACAGAAAAGGGTAAAACTGATATAATATAAGTATCAGAACCCTTGGAGGAGTGAGGATTACATGTTTTGCACCAAACAATTCACAACAGATTACAATGATGGACCCATTAAAAGAAAATACCAGATAGATTATATGCCTGTTAGGGGATTAGTGCGCTCAAAAATCTGGTTTGGTTTTAAAGTTGCAGCCTACAACATCAGAAAGTTGATAAATAGAGCTTCAAGTTTAGGTCTAACTGCTGCACTAAATTTTTGTTCTAATTATTTTTGTATGTTTTTTCCAAGAAACAGAGTGAATTTCTTCTTCAACAAAAATTTATTTAACGGTTTGAAGAAAAAAAGCTTACTTAGTGTGGTTTAACCAATAATAGTTATGACAATGCTAGTATCCTTTTTATGGTAATATCCCTAACGGCATTAATCTGTTCGAATTTCATAGACGGTACATAATATTCTTCTAATTCGTCATGAAGTCTTTTTGCTTCAGCAATGTACTCAACTGCTCTATTTATACTTTTCTTGAAGTGTTCTTTTGTGTATACAAGTTCATTTTCATGGGTTTTTAGCTTATTAATATTCAAAGTATCGTTTAGGTCATAAGTTATAACCTCCGCAGAAGTGTTTTTATTAGTAAAAGCCTCCTGGAAGTCATGTATCACAGCAGTTTTTATAACAGGTATATAGACACCATCATAAACTTGTGGATTGAAAGAGCACGGATAAGCCTCAACATATATTCCGAGAAGTTGGGCTTGTCGGATGACACGCTCAATAATAAATGACTTGCCTGTTCCAGGTTCTCCTTTTAAAATAAACATTCGTTCACACTTGTTTAATATGGAGGGCCATTCGTTGACAATCCCTTTTGGAGTTATGGCGCTTGCAAATAATTCTCTGGGTTGGTAATAATTGCTATATGAAGGTTTGGAGCCAGTAAAGGTTTTATCCAGTATGAAATTGGAAATTTGATTAATTTGTGCTAGATTTGTACTTTCAGTAATGTAATTTTCCCATTCTTCCTGATAAAGCTTTGCTTGTCTTAATGATGAATAGGCTGTCTGAAAGCATTTAGTAACTTTTTTTGTGATATTAGCAATGTTGTTCCTGTCATTGACTAAATTAGCTTCAATCCAGTGTTCACCGAGATTGATAATTTCATCCACGGCTCCAGGTGTCTTGGGGTCAACAATGTGAGGGGATGTGCCATCTAGGAGGCAGACCTTTAAATCTTCAATTACTAATCCATCAAGGGAATCATTATCGCTTGAACACCAGTGATATTCAATGTGATATCCCTTTTCAAGAAAGATTTTGCCAATATGTTTCATGAAGGTAGACTTACCAACTCCTGGGCCCCCTTTTATAACAAAAATTCGTTTTGCTTCATCCTGTCGGATGATATTGTGAAAAAGCGAATAAAATCCATGACATGTGTTTCCTCCTAGAAAAAAATTTCTTGGTGGATACATAATTGCTTTCACCTCCGAGTTAAGAGATTAGATATTATTGCCCTTGTGGCATACTATACTGTAATATAATATTTAGACAGGGGTTGGATGTTACCAAAAACTTAAACGTAAATCTTGGTTTATTATGCAAAAACAACCTTTTGCCAGAGGGTGATAATTATGGTGTTGGATCTTTTAAAAATTGTCTTACCTTTAGTAATTGTTACTGTGGCTGGATTTGTTATAGTAAAAAAGTACCTTAGATAAGCTCTGATTTACAATTTAATAAGGTATTGCTATAAGTTATATACTGCTGTATATTATGCTTAATGATATTCCCTTAGGAGTGTTGGCTATTGAAGGTGAACCAGTTGGAAGTCTTTTGTCTAGTAGCTGAAAAAGAGAGCTTTTCTGAAGCAGCACGTTTAATGTACTTAAGCCAGCCTTCTGTATCTTTTCAAATACAGGCACTGGAAAATGAGTTAGGAGTAAAACTTTTCAACAGAACTAAGCAGGGCATTTCTATGACCGCCCATGGAAAGACCTACTATAGATATGCTAAAGAAATGGTCAAGTTAAATAAACAAGCAAAGTCATTAATTTCTTCATATCAAAAGGGAAAGCTTCATGTTAATTTGGGTGTAGAGTCAGGTGTGGGAAATTATGTTGTCCCATTGTTTTTGGAGCAATTAAGAAGGTTTAATGATAATTTAGTAGTTACTTGTTATATATCAAATTCTTTTGACATAAATGAGAGGTTGCAAAAGGAGATTTTAGATATAGCTATCAGCAGTACCGAAAACTATGAAAGAAAAAATTTATGGGTTGGTGCCCTGTTAGATGAAAAAATTGTCTTGGTCCTGCCTGCTGATTATTGGAGTAAAAATAATGAGAGCTTTGAGGTAGATGAACTGCTAGACATTCCTTTAGTTATGCGAGAAAAAGGTTCGGGGATCAGAGAAACAATAGAACAAAGATTAATAAAAAGCGGTCTTTCATTAAAAAATTTAGATATTGCCGTTGAAATTGCAGATAACCAGGCGATAAAAGAACTGGTTATTTCAGGGTTTGGGGGTGCATTGCTACCAGAAGGATCCATAGAAAGAGAAGCACAGCTTGGTTTGTTAAGGGCTTATCCTTGTAATGAAGCAATTTTCAATTTTTCTGTTAATCTGATTACTACAAAAAGAAAAAGAGAACAGGAACCTTTGAAAAATTTGCTGGATCAATTGGTCAATAGCGGTTTGGTCAAGAATGGATCAAAGATGATAATACGTGAACCATACCAAGCAGGATGATTTTCCTGCTTGTTCCTTTATATAGTTCTTTGTTCTAAAAATAGCAGGAAAATATTAGACTATTGAGAAGCCTTTTTAATGGAGGGATTATATGAGTATTAAAGAGGAAACAATAGGTCTTGTAAAAAAACGCCAGTTTGACCAGCTTGTTTTACACGTAAAAAATAATAAAAAAGCTTTTAAATACCTTTACTCTGTACTATATGACACATCTAGCATTGTCAGATGGTATGGTATTGAAGCCTTTGGTATCTTAGCAAAGGAGTTGGCCGACCGGGAAAATAACTTGTTCAGAGAAATCATTCGTCGGTTTTTATGGATGATGAATGAAGAAGGCGGAAATGTTAATTGGAGCGCGCCTCAGGCCATAGGAGAGATTATTTATAATCAGCCAAAGCTTTATGGAGATATGGCGCCCATGATGATAACCGCATCTCTTGATGAAAAGATCTTTCAAAAAGGTATGTTGTGGGCGGTAGGAAGATTTGGTGCTATATTACCTGTTGAAGTAAGTAAGTTTAAAGATGAAATATTGGAATTTTTATCTGATGAAGACCCTGAGATAAGAGGATTAACTGCACGGATTGCAGGTATTTGTTGTTTTAAGGAAAGCTTATCAAGATTACTATCCATGAAAAAAGATGCGAGTTCTTTGGAAATATATATCGAAGGTGAAATGGTTAAGTATACTGTAGGTTCCATTGTCGAAGAAGCCATTTTACGAATAAAGAAATGTAATGATGAACTAATGTCTAATTTATGAACTTTTTTTGAGCGAAGTTGCCGATGTTGTGATAAAATATGCTAATAGTCACCTCATACAGGAAGATGTGTTTGTGATGAATGAGTTAAGATGTATAATTGGTGGGCAGGAAATTAATTATCCATATCCCATTGAAGATTTCTTAACACTGGAGGGTCATGCAATTATTTCCAAGCAGCTTACTGCGAGGGGTCTTAGGCAATCTGCTTTGAATATGCACCCTGATATAATAATTATAAATACAAGCTTAGAAGGAGAAAACATAATAGAGTTATGCAAAGGTATTCATGATCAAAAAATTGCACCCATTGTCATTGTTGGGACACAGATAGAGATTTCCAAATTCTCACCCTATTTAAAAGATATAGTTTTTGGATTTTTGGTGGCTCCTGTAACCAGGGATAATCTGATAGCAGTATTGGAGGTTGCTTATAGCAAGTTTCAGTATATTATGGATTTAGAAAAAAAGATTAAAGCCTATGAAGAACAGGTAAATAACCGGATTTTGATAGAAAAGGCCAAAGGTTTGTTAATGAAAAACAAGAACCTGTGTGAAGATGAAGCGTATAAAATGTTGAGAAAGATTAGTATGGATCAGTGTATTTCTATGCAGAGGGTGGCAAAAGCCATTATAAAAAAATTGGGGTGAACATGATGTTGTGTAATTCTACTGAAATTATGGAAAAGGTAAAAGAAAACAATGTTAAATTTTTAAGGCTGCAGTTTACAGATGTGTTTGGCCGGCTCAAGAACATTGCAGTAACAGTAGAGGATTTAGAAAAGGTACTAAGCGGTCAAAAAAGATTCGACTCCTCAGCTGTAGTAGGTATCTCAGAAAACAGGGAAGCAGATATAGTATTAATACCGGAACCCAAAAGTTTTGTTGTATTTCCTTGGAGACCGAGAGAAGGCGCTGTTGCTCGCCTCCTTTGCAATGTTCATAACCCTGATGGAAGCATATTTGAGCTTTGTTCTCGATCAATTTTAAAAAAGGTAGTAAAAGAATGCCAAGAACTTGATTTTGATATTAATATTGGAGCAGAAATTGAATTTTTCCTGTTTCACACTAATTCTGAAGGGGAACCCACAATAAGGACTCATGATAAGGCAAGTTATTGTGACTTAAGCCCGGTAGATCTAGGAGAGAATGCCAGAAGGGACATGGTTCTCACGTTAGAGGAAATGGGTTTTGAGATCGGGTCTTCTCATCATGAAAATGCTCCCGGCCAGCATGAAATTGTTTTAAAACATGATGATCCTGTTGAAGCAGCTGATAAGATAATTACCTTTAAATTTGTGGTAAGAACTATTGCCCAACGACATGGACTGCATGCTTCTTTTATGCCAAAACCTTTGATAAATACAAATGGATCTGCTTTACACCTTCATCATTCAGTTCATAGAAATGGCCAAAACATCTTTTATGACCAAAATAACAGGTGGCAGTTAAGTAGATTAGCCCTCCAATATATCAAGGGACTTTTGGATCATGCTGCAGCAATAACTGCCTTTGCTAATCCATTAATTAACTCATATAAACGGCTATTCCCCAGTTATGTTGCGCCTTTTTATGTAGGATGGTCTCAGACTAACCGAAATACCATGATCAGGGTTCCTTCACAAAGGGGCAACGGGTGTAGAATTGAGTTGAGGAGTCCCGACCCTGCATGTAACCCATATCTGGTTTTGGCAGCTTCTATAAAGGCAGGAGTTGCCTGTATAAAAGAAGATGTTCCTGAAGCCGACCTGCCTTTACCCAATGAAGATGTCAATTTTAAACTTTATGATACTGGTCTGTTGGAGGAAAACAAGCAACATGTTTTACCTCGAAATCTTGATCGAGCAGTACAGCATCTTAGGAAGGACAGTTTAATAGAGGAAGTCTTTGGCAGACCATTATTAAAAGTCTACGAAGAAGCAAAGGTTAAAGAATGGGAAAAATTCCATCTTAATATTCATCCTTGGGAGCTTGAGGAATACCTCATAAATGTATAATTAGGTGGGATGTAGTTGTGGTAGGAATTATTATTGCTACTGATGATAGAAATATGCTGCAAAATTTGCACAACATTTTGGCCAGGAATGGATATGGTATCCTTGGATCTGCTAATTCTGCATTCCAGGTAATTAGAGAAATTAAGCAGCGTAGAATAGACTTGTTAATTCTAGACAACTCACTTCCAGGTTATTCAGGAATGGAATTTCTACACATTGTTGCCACAGAAGAAATTCCAGTAGTTATGCTGGTAAATGGTTGGCAAACCGGATTTTCAGAATTGACTAGGATGGGTCAGATTAGCTCGGTTATTGTTAAGCCTATCACGGAAAATAACTTGCTGCCGGCTGTCGATATGGCTTTGGGCGCTTATCAGGAGATTAAGCGATTAAAAACTGAAATTGAGAACCTTAAGAATAAAATAGAAACCAGGAAATTGGTCGAAAAAGCAAAGGGAATCCTTATGAAGAAATTAGGATTGAGCGAGGAAGAAGCTTTTAGAAGAATGCAAAAACAGAGCATGAACCAATCACTGTCTATGAAAGCAGTTGCGCAAGCTATTATCAGCAGCCATGACCTGTTTAAATAATCTTAAAACAAAAAGTTTTAAATCATTGTAAAAAAAGAAAATAAATATTGTCATTTGTTTCAATAAGTGATATAAATAATATAAGGATGAAGGTGGGCAATGGGGCTTACCCAATGTAAGGGCAATGGCGCTCTCATAATAGATACTTATTGTATCTTTTGTGAGGGCGTTTTTTAATTTATTTAATACTTATTTTTAAGGAGGTAAGAATAATGGATAGCGTAAAAAAACAACAAATAATGGAAATGGCTAAAGAAAATGATGTTAAGTTTATCAGACTTCAGTTTACTGATATTGTAGGTGTACTTAAAAACGTTGCCATAACCATTGAGCAGTTAGAGAAGGCCCTTAATGGAGAACTAATGTTTGACGGTTCATCGGTAGATGGTTTCGTACGTATTGAAGAGTCTGATATGTATTTACGCCCTGATCCGGATACTTTTGTAGTTTTTCCATGGAGGCCGCAAAACGGCAGGGTAGCCAGGTTAATCTGTGATGTTTATAATCCGGACGGAACTCCTTTTGAAGGTTGTCCTAGACTGACATTAAAGAGAGTGGTTGCCGAGGCAGAAGAGTTGGGTTATACAATGTATGTTGGCCCAGAGTGTGAATTTTTCTTGTTCCATACAGATGAAAAAGGACATCCAACATTGGAAACCCATGACTCTGCAGGCTATTTTGATATGACTCCTGTGGATTTAGGGGAAAATGCCAGAAGAGACATGTGTATTGTTTTGGAGCAGATGGGGTTTGAAATTGAAGCTTCACACCATGAAGTTGCTCCTGGACAGCATGAAATAGACTTTAAATATGCAAATGCAGTAGCTACTGCAGATAACATTGCAACCTTTAAATTTGTTGTAAGAACTGTGGCACAGCAGCATGGACTGCATGCTACCTTTATGCCTAAGCCCATAGCAGGTATTAATGGTTCAGGTATGCATACCAATCAATCATTATTTAAAAATGGTGAGAATGCTTTTTATGACCCCTCAAGAAAGTTTGGTCTAAGTAAAGTTGCCTATAATTATATTGGCGGATTGCTTCATCATGCAAAAGCAATATGTGCAGTAACAAACCCTACTATCAACTCTTATAAAAGATTGGTTCCCGGGTATGAGGCTCCTGTGTACATTGCTTGGTCCCATAGAAACCGGAGTCCTTTGATTAGGATACCAGCCAAAAGAGGATTATCAACTAGAATAGAAATGAGAAACCCCGACCCAGCTTGTAACCCTTACTTGGCTCTGGCGGTTATGCTAAAAGCCGGCCTGGATGGAATCAAGAAGGATCTAGATCCGGGAGTGCCAACAGATATTAATATTTATACCATGTCTGAGCAGGAAAAGTCCCAAAGGGGTATTGAAAGCTTACCGGGTACCATCATGCATGCGCTGGCTGAACTTGAAAATGATGAGGTTATTAAAGAAGCATTAGGATCACACATTTTTAATAGGCTTATTGATGCCAAAAAGAAAGAATGGGATTCATATAAGTTACAAGTAACCCCATGGGAAATTGAAAGGTATCTGTCTACCTTTTAAGCTGAACATTTTAGAGGGCTCGCTTTAATATAAAAGCGAGCTTTTTTATTATAAATCAGGAAGGGTAAGTGGACTTTATGTAGAATATAATATACTTTAATGACAAAATAATAATAAGTTAGTTGGTTAGAACTTCAGGAGGTGCTATATGTACGATATAATTGTATTAGGTGGAGGTCCAGGCGGATACGTGGCAGCTATTCGCGGCTCACAACTTGGAGCAAAGGTAGCTTTAATAGAAGCGGTGGAGCTGGGTGGAACCTGTTTGAATAAGGGATGTATCCCTACTAAAGCAATGATAGCCAGCGTCGACAAGCTTGAAGCAATTAGAGAAGCCGCTAACTTTGGTATTGAAGTTGATGGTTATAGAGTTGATTTTCAAAAAATACAAGCGAGAAAAGGTTTAGTGGTTGACCAGTTGGTTAAGGGTATTCATTACCTTATTAAAAAAAATAAGATAGACTTATTCAAGGGTTATGGAACTTTTGTAAATGCAAATGAAATTGAAGTAGCCACTTCTGAGGGCAAAAAAAGAGTTTCAGGTAAAAATATTATTATTGCAACCGGTTCAAAGCCCTTGGTTTTTGATAGTTTCAACTACGATGGACAAAATATTATCACCAGTGACGAAGCCCTTGAGTTACAAGAAATACCTGATAGTCTAATGATTGTTGGCGGTGGTGTTATTGGCTGCGAATTTGCTACAATTTATGCGGCATTAGGTACAAAAGTAACCATTGTTGAAGCTCTTCCCCAGATATTACCCATGGTAGACAAAGATATTGCCCTGCGTCTGCAAAGCTCTTTAAAGAAAAAAGGCATAGATATTAAAACCAGAACTATGATTAAAGAACTTGTAAAGACCCCTGAAGGAGTTAAAGCAATAATTGATGGGGGAGAAATAATTGCTCAAAAAGTATTGATTTCCATTGGTCGAAAAGTAACAACTCAAGGTTTTGGTATCGGGGTTACCGGGGTTGCCCTGGGAGATAAAGGGGAAATACTGGTTAATGTAAAAATGCAGACAAGTGTTCCTCATATATATGCCATTGGAGATGTTACAAATAAAATGTTGTTAGCCCATGTTGCATCCTTCCAGGGGATTGTGGCAGCCCAAAACATAATGGGAAAAGATACCAGTATGAATTACCTGGCTGTACCTAACTGTATTTTTACAAAGCCAGAAGTTGCTTCGGTAGGAATGAGCGGGCAGGATTGTGAAAAAGAACAAATAAAAGTTAAAGTCGGTAAATTCAGCTTTATTGCCAATGGAAAAGCCCTGGCCATGGGTGAAACTGAAGGAATGGTAAAGATCATTGCTCGCAATGAAGATGACGTGGTAATCGGAGTGCATATTATGGGACCGCATGCAGCAGACCTTATAGCTGAGGCTACAATAGCTGTTCATCAAGGTCTAACCCTTGATGAGTTAGCCGGGATCATTCATGCACACCCAACTGTATCTGAAGCTATTATGGAGGCAGCTGAGCAAGGTTTAGGAAAAGCAGTTCATATGTAGGAGTTGACCGTAATGACAGAATCTGTATCTAGATTTCCTGAGTGGCTTAAACGTAGGATTCCTGCTTCAGCAAATATAGCGCATACTACTGAAATTCTAAAAAAATTAAATTTAAATACAGTATGTGATAGTGCAATTTGTCCAAATAGAGGAGAATGCTTTAGTAAAAAGACAGCAACTTTTATGATCTTAGGAAATATTTGTACAAGGAACTGCCGTTTCTGTGCAGTATCAAATGACAAACCCCAACCGGTAGATCATTTTGAACCTGATAAAATAGTTGAAGCTGTAAAGCAGCTTGGTCTGAAACATGTAGTGATTACCTCAGTAACCAGGGATGACCTTGAAGACGGAGGTGCAGGTCAATTTGCTGCAGTTATTCGTAAGTTAAAGGAAGCTAATTCACAATTAATTGTTGAAGTTCTAACTCCAGATTTTGCTGGTTCCAGAGAAGCTATAAGTACGGTGATTTCAGCGAAGCCGGATATTTATAACCACAATCTAGAAACAATTCCACGGCTATATGCAAAGGTAAGACCAGAAGCAGTCTATCAAAGGAGCTTAGACCTTTTAAAATATGTTAAGGAACAAGATGGTTCTATATATACAAAATCCGGAATCATGGTTGGCTTGGGAGAAAGTTTTGAAGAAGTAAAGGCTGTGTTGATTGATTTAAAATCTATTGACTGTGATATTGTTACAATAGGGCAATATTTGGCTCCATCCAAAGCACATCTGCCTGTGGTAGAATTTGTTCATCCAGAAGTTTTTGAGCAATATTCTATGATTGGTCAGGAATTGGGGTTTAAATATATTGCATCTTCTCCCTTCGTCAGAAGTTCCTTTAATGCGGCTGACTTTTCGGAGAAAATCATGAACAGGGGAATGGAAATTTAACTTCAATTCGCAATTTAACCGAGTTTAACGTAATCCGCAAATAACGAGAGCAAGAAAGCGTTAGTTAAAGCATGTGAAAGCTAGATTGCCAAGACCAAGCTGGACAATAAGAAACGGTAATATTATGATATTCGGCTCTTACTCATAAGCGTGGGCAATATAGCAATTTCTGTATATTCAGCCTGG
>JBFLYC010000033.1:0-38330 GCA_040756735.1 Bacillota bacterium
TCCTGCAGCCCCAAGGCTTAATGCTATAGCCCTGCCTATTCCCCTGCCTGCTCCTGTTACCAGAGCAGTTTTGCCCTCTAAACTCATTGAAGGTAAATACACTTTTTGCACCTCCTTAATTTAGGACCTTACGTTAAATCATATATTGGGGACATTCCTACGTTGGGGACATTCCTCAATTCAAGAAGCAAGAAACATGAAGCAAGAGGCATGAACAAATCCTGCTTCCTGCCTCATGCACCGTGCATCCTGTTGAAGAGGTGTGTCCCCTGACCTTATTTACCTTATTACATTGTAGGTCCAATCCTGTTAATGGCAAACTCAAAATGCCCCATCAACTCTGACTTGGTAAGCTTTCCACAAACCACTTGCTCTAGCTCAGCATAAAGGCGTTCTGCCACCCCAGCTAAAGTTTCTTTTCCTTCCAGAACCAAACCAGCATTGATATCTATGCTGTCTTCCATATTGTTAAAACACCCGCTGGTTGACGAAACCTTGATCACAGGAACTAACGGACAGCCTGCAGGGGTACCCCTGCCTGTTGTGAAGATGATCACCTGGCAGCCACCTGCTGCCATTCCTACCATGGATTCAATGTCATGTCCAGGGGTGTCCATTATCACCAGCCCTTTTTTCTTGGGAGGTTCCCCATAATCTAAAACTTCCATCACTGGCGAGTGTCCTCCCTTGCGAATGCATCCAAGGGATTTTTCTTCAAGGGTGGTAATACCTCCTTCCATATTGCCTGGAGTAGGATTACCGCTTCTAATATCGACACCCATTGCCACGGCTTTCTCTTCCATTCTACGTACAATTTCCAGAATTCGCTTCTTGATTTTTAAATTAAGCGCACGTTTGGCCAACAGGTGTTCAGCCCCTATCAATTCTGTAGTCTCCGATAAAATTACAGTTCCGCCTTTTTCCACCACTTTATCTGCTACCAATCCAGTAGCAGGATTTGCGGTAAGTCCAGATGCGGCATCAGAACCGCCGCATTCAGTACCTATGATAAGGTCTTCAAAATAAATTGTCTGGCGGGATACCTGAGATAGATCTGCAAGAAGCTTGGCAGCCAGTCTGGAACCCTTTTGGATGCTTTTGTTGACTCCACCTTCTTTTTGTATCACCAGGTATTCTACCGGTTTAATAGTCTTATCAATTTCTGATGCTATCAAGTCGGCTCCTAGGGACTCACAACCTAAACCTACTACCAGCACAGCGCCGGCATTGGGATTAGAACCCATGCCTGCAAGAATTCTGGCAGTTTGCTCCCTATCAACACCCAACTGGGCACATCCATGCTGGTGCAAAATAGGTACAACTCCCGGTATTTGAGCGGCGATACCTTGAACTACACGATTGGCACAGACTGTAGAAGAAATCACTGCCAGGTGGTTTCTCACACCAACTTGACCATTAGATCTCATATATCCACTTAACTCCATATTAAGCCCCCTCTGTATGCTGATCTCCACGTCCTCTCTGCCCGGCCACATTGTGTGTATGCACCCAGGCGCCAGTCTTGATAGCACATGTACTAACCCCGATATCTACGCCATATTTTCGAATAGGCGTACCTGAGGGTATATCTTTGATGGCAACCTTGTGACCAAATTTTACGGGTTCTAGAATGGTCAATACTTGAACGTTATCACCCGAAACAATCTTAATCTGGCCTGGCTGTAAATGAGTGATGACCGTGGCAACATTGTCAAGGGGATCAAGTACTATTCCTTGATAATCCATACTATCACCTGCCTTTAATAAAGTAGAAGTGGGAGGTTAGAAGTCAGAGGCTAAAAATATTAACCCCTAAATTTTAAAATCCGGTTTAAGTTAAAGTTAAGCAGCTTATACCCCCATTAATGCAATCAATAGGGGCAAAGATAAAGCAGCAGCCATGGTAGTTATAAGCACTCCTGCAGCAGCCAACTCGTGGTTACCGCCAAATTTTTCTGCGAAAGCAGAAGCAAGTACAGCTGAAGGCGTTCCCAACATGATTACAGATACCCCTGTCACCAGGTTTGAAACCTGAAAAAATTTTAGTACCAGCAGCAGTAACAGGGGGATAAGTATCATCCTTAAAACAACAGTAATAAGCATTACCGGCAGTTGGGAACCCTTGATGACTGCAAAGTTCAGCATAACTCCCACAAGTAAAAATGATAAGGGAATGGTGGTTGAACCAACCATATTAAAGATTTTAAAAACGGGACCAGGCAGCTCAATGGATGCCATAACAAAAATTATGCTGATTAAAATGGCCCATATTGCCGGTTCCTTAACCAGGTGCCGGAAACTATCCATGGAGGATTTTGCCTTTGTAAATAGGTTAATACCATAAGTCCACATAAAACCCATGTGCACGAGGTTATATATGGTTGCAAGAAATAAACCTTCTTCACCATAAAACAAAAAGCATAAAGGAAACCCAACAAAGGTGGTATTGCCGAAGATAAGCAAAAATCTTAGCGCTGGTAAATGGTCAGGTCTGTCACCAGCTAATTTTCCAAAAATGCGTGAAATAATAATTACAGAACTCAAGGCTGCAACTGCAACCACAAATATAACTGCGCTCTGCTGAGCTATTTCCCAATTTAATGTGAATGTGAAGGAACTTAGAAGCAGGAGCGGTAATGTGATATTCATCACAATCTGCGAAAGATAAGCGCCCCCTTGTGTGCCAATTAAACGAACTTGTTTCGCAGCAAAACCTATTAAAACAATACCAACTGCTGTTAATAAACTATCTATAACCAGTGTCTGCATAAGCCAATCTCCAATCCTTACGTTGGGGACATTCCTCCGAAGGAGGTGTGTCCCCTCACCTTATTTGGTGTGTCCCCTGACCTTACGTTGGGGACATTCCTCCAAACCAAGAGTTTACGCTCCAAGGGAGGTGTGTCCCCTGACCTTAAACAAAGAGTTTATTATATGGAGCCTCACATGGCTTTCCTGCAGAAACCCAGATTTCCTGGTAAGTTAGATCTATGATTATGGAAAATACAGTCACTAACTGCCTGTCCAGTGGGTCATACTGATGGTGCCTGCACACCCCATGGGGATGATTGAAGTGATCTGCCAATAGAGTTTGCAGGTCTATGAGGTTTATGCTGTCATCCATGCTGCTTAATATATGTTTAGCTCTGCTGTACCTTACAAGGGTATCTGGTAGAAGATGTTTGGTAATATCTTTTACTCTAGGTCTTAACAACGGGCTTAAAAAGTGATTGGTGTGTACCATGATGCCCTGTTCTGGATAAAGTACATCAAATTCCGAGGGAGTAACCTCCATATCAATTACCTCCCCATCTTTATGGCCAATCACAAAGTTTACGGAAGAAGCGATCTGTGTATTGATTACGGCTGAAATGGCGCTGCTTAAGTTGGGTGAATTCAAGATGCCTCTCATAACCACATGGAGAGGTACTCCAGGTATGTTTTCTTCACATGCTAATGCGTTCATGCATAAGCCAACTCCCGCGTCATTAATTCCAAACTTACCAACTATACCTGCTTCAGTAATCATCTTAATGGCTGGTTTATTATCCTGGTAAATTTCCAAAGCAATAACTGCTTCTGTGACTTCTTCCTTCCAATCCCAGTTTTGTCCCATATAGGATTTACCACCAGCCGCCCCTGCAAGAACTCCAAAGGAAGTACAACCATCCAGGGCTTTTGCGGTAAGCATGATTTCACTACGGGCATTTAAAGCAACAATATCTAAAAGTGATCGTCCTGAACCATCAGCTATTCCTTGAATTTCTTCCCAGATATGTGGGTCATATTTCTGAATATAGGGAATGTACTGTTCGGATTTTGCTGCTGCTTCCTTCCAAGTTATTTTTGAATAACTCCAAAATAATTTTTCATAGACTTCAATGCATTTTTCTATTTGTTTTTTAGCCAAACTTCCATGAGCATATCCTATTTCATGAGGGGCGCCCTTTAAAACAAACTTTGGAAACAATTTCTCCATCTCCTTAAAATTCCCCTGCTACTGCCAGGGCAATTGCAGCATTTCCTGCGGCAGCCTGCATGAGGTAGTCAATTCTTACCCGATCTGTTGACCTGTGGGCATATACCTCTTCACAAGGTGAATAACCAATGGTAGGAATTCCAAGTACATGAGCAGTATAACTCCCATCTGTTCCAAAATCCCAAATGTCAAACCCAGGATTTTGACCAATTTCCTGTAATGCCTTTACTGCACATTGAACATAAGGATCATCCCTTGATATCAGGTAAGGTTGCTTAAGCAATTTTTCTTTTTCTGTAATACCCGTGTAGCTTTTATGATCCAATTCCCTGATCCTTACCTCCACATTAATATCAGGATCTTGCTGCCTGCACCTGTCCACTACTGCCTGTACCTGCGCAATAACCTCTTCTGTACTTTCTGAAGGCAAGTACCGGCGGTCAATCCATACCGTGCAAATGTCAGGCACTGTACTTCCCCAACCTGGCACACAGCTTATATGAGTCACAACCAAGGTAGACCTACCTAATTCCTTATCTTCAGGTAAAGACCGGCTTACTTCCTCAAGCTGTGCTAAAACTGGTATCATTTTGTTAACGGCATTGATACCAAGCCAGGGAGCGCTGGAATGACTCATCTTCCCCCGGCTTACTAATTCCATCTCAAGCCGCCCGCGGTGACCCAGGTAAATGTTCAAGGAAGTTGCCTCCCCTAATACTACCAGGGACACCGGGCGATCCAGCCAATCTTGGCACAAATGCTTCATACCCCACATGTCACCAGGTTCTTCGTCAATGACAAAGGTTAAAATAATATCACCTTTAGTTTTAAGCCCCAGAGTTTTCAGAAGATAAGCCCCATAAATCTGACTGGCAATGGCGCCTTTAGTATCACTTGCAGCCCTGCCATGCACCCAGGTTTCATCAACTTTCCCATCATAAGGGGGATACTCCCAGTCAGCTAAATTTCCAGGTGATACATGATCCATATGACAGTTAAACATGATATTGTCACCGCCACCTTGACCTTTGAGGATGCCAATCACATTGCCAACCGGATCCACGATTACTTCGTCAAAACCTAGTTTAAGCATCTTATTTTGAATAAGGACAGCAACAGCGCCCTCTTCACCGGAAAGACTGGGAACCCGGATAAGACGGCTGCAAAAATCTACTATTTGCGGTTTTAACTCCTCTGTCTTGGACCATAACTGCTCCTTCATCTTTTTACCTCCTACGTTGGGGGACATTATTCAAAAGTAGAAGTTGGAAGTGGGATGTTAGATGTGGTGAATTCTAGAAGTGCTTTGGAGCAATACAAAAATCCAACCTCTCATTTCTCATCCCCCACCTCTAAGTTGAGGTGTGTCCCCTTATCTTAATAGATGACAGTGGTCAGAGGTCAGTCGTCAAAAATGAGCTTCTGATTTCCTTCCTC
Organism: Bacillota bacterium; assembly: GCA_040756735.1. Lineage (GTDB taxonomy): Bacteria > Bacillota > DSM-16504 > Desulfitibacterales > Desulfitibacteraceae > JBFLYC01. The sequence continues at coordinate 5,417 of JBFLYC010000033.1, forward strand.
TAGTGGGTGTGTCCCCTGACCTTACGTTGGGGACATTCCTCCAAACCAAGAGTTTACGCACCAAGGGAGGTGTGTCCCCTGACCTTACGTTGGGGACATTCCTCCAAACCAAGAGTTTACGCACCAAGGGAGGTGTGTCCCCTGACCTTACGTTGGGGACATTCCTCCATGCCAGAGTTTACGCACCAAGGGAGGTGTGTCCCCTGACCTACGTTGGGGACATTCCTCCAAACCAAGAGTTTACGCGCCAAGGGAGGTGTGTCCCCTGACCTTAATACCCAAACAATCTAGGTAGTACCATGACTATATCTGGAAACAGTATCATTAACCCCAGAGTAAAAATCAATATAGCTAAAAATGGCATAACCTGTTTAACGATACTCTCAAAAGGTACTTTCGCAACACCCTGTGCAACAAAAAGATTCATGCCTAAAGGGGGTGTTAAAAATCCTATACACAGGTTAACAGTCATTATGACGCCAAAGAATGCCGGATCATAGCCTACTGCGATGATGATGGGTACAAGGAGTGGAGCAAAAAGAACTATGTTGGAAATTGTATCAATAAACATTCCTGAAATAAGTAAGGCCAGATTAATCATAAGCATAATCAGTATTGGTGTTTCTGTAATGCCGAGCATCCAGCTGGCTAATGCAGCAGGAATTTTTTCAATGGTCAACAGCCTGCCAAAGGTTGTAGCGCCACCTAATAAAATCATAACAATAGATGACAATAAAGCTGCTTCAATCAGACTGTCTTTTACTTTCTTAAGGGTTAAATCTTTATAAATAAATGTACCGACAATAAGTGCGTAAAAAGTACCTACAACAGCAGACTCAGTTGGTGTAAAAATCCCACCATAGATTCCACCTAGAATTAGAAACGGCATGAAAAGAGCCCATTTTCCATCCCAGATTTGGGCCAAGACCCACTTAATACCGCCTTCCCGGGGTTTACCAAGGTACCCACGTTTCTTCGAAATGATAAAGTTTACCACCAACAAGCCTGCACCCATCAATAAACCTGGAAGAAAACCGGCAGTGAAAAGCTTGACAACTGAAACACCCACTGTAGCCCCATAAATAATCATTGGAATACTTGGAGGGATGACAGGCCCAATTGTTGCAGCAGATGCAACCAGAGAGGCTGAATAGTCTTTATCATAATTACGGGCAGCCATGGCAGGTATCATGATAGCTCCAATAGCTGCAACCACAGCAGGGCCTGAACCTGATATGGCAGCAAAAAATACACAGGCAATAATTGCTGCTGCACCTAAACCACCAGGGGTAGTTCCTGCAATGGCCTCACCAACACGGATTAAACGCAGTGCAATACCTGTTTTTTCCATAAGTATGCCAACCAGCATAAAGAAAGGAACCGCCATAATGGGAAAAGAGTCAATTGTAGTTACCATAGCCTGGCTTAACAAGTTAAACAAGGGGGTGTTCGGATGAAAAATCATAAAAACCGTTCCAGTAGCCAATATTAAGCCAATGGCAATAGGAACCGTTAGAACTAGGGCTACTGCCAACACGCCAAACAATACTAATGTTGCCATGGTATTACTCCTTCCCTAGCTTATTTTGATCAGAGTCTTTTTCCTTAGAACCATTTCTTTTTCCAACAAATTCGAGAATGGTAGGTATGATACCCGTTTGAACAAGCCTGACCCCCATGCCTATCATCCCTAATGCCCCTGCAACATACATAACCCAGACAGGTACAGAAGTCATTGCTGCAAAGGTTTGTCCTCTTTGATAAATGGAAATTGTTAACAGTAAAATCCTGTAACCTATAGTAAATGCAACAACAGATGCTATTAAATCTCCTACCAATAAAACAAGTTTACCTATTCTTTGGGGAAGTATAAGGTTGATTGCTGTAACTCTTAGGTGCATACCATGTCGAGCAGCCAGGCTGATACCGGCAAAGGATACCCAGACAAAAAAGATGCGAGCCAGCTGTTCTGCCCAGGAGGGTGTGTAAGAAAAAATATACCTGGTAATCACACCGCTCCCAAGAATAAGAAGGATAGCCGTAAACAGGGCAATGATGATGTATTCTTCAAGATGGTCCAGTAAATAGATTGCTTTTTTAAGCATAAAGAATTATCTCCCCCCCTTATGTTTTGGGACATTCCTCAATACTAGTAGTAGATAGTGGGAAGTTCCCTCTCACCATCAATAATAGCAGTTGTGTCCCCTGTCTATTTTTAAAAGAGGGGACCTCCTCTTTAGGAGGACCCCCTAAATACTAGGTCTTAAAAGTTCTCTCCTGCTTTAATTACTTTATTCATTAGCTCTTTGTCAGCGAAGTCATCATAGATTTTTTGCACAGCATCACGGAATTTTTGTCTTTGTTCGGGAGTTAATTCAATAATGGTATTCTTGCCTGTTCCTAAAATTACTTCCTTATATTCTTCAGCATCTGACCTGGACAATTCCCTGTTTACCTGGCAGAATTCTATTGCAGCTTCCTCAATTACTTTAAGATGTTCAGGGGAAAGTTTGTTATAGGTCACTTCAGACATAATCAGTGGTGTCGGGTCATAAATATGGCCTGTTTCGGTGATCCAGGGCTGCACTTCATAGAAACCCATGGTAAAAATGTTAACATATGGGTTTTCTTGGCCATCAATAACCTTTTGCTGCAAGCTGGTGTAAACCTCTGAGAAGGCCATTGGTACTGCACTGGCTCCAAGCATGTTAAAGTGTGCCATATGCAGTGGGTTTTCCATGGTTCTAATCTTTAGACCCTTCATGTCTTCAGGTGAATAAACCGCACGAGTACCGGTTGTAACATGTCTCCAACCCTGGGTCCACCAGGCTAAAACCACAATACCGCTTTTCTTAACTTCATTGGCAATAAACTGACCAACCTCGCCATCCAATACTGCTTCTGCATGGGCATCATTCTTGAACAAATATGGCAGGTCAAAAACAGCTGTTCTACCCTGAACAAAACCACTTATTACAGAGACGTGAGGAATGGAAAAGTCAAGGGATCCAACTTGAATAGATTCAATCATTTCCCTGTTTCCACCCAACTGGGATGCAGGGTAAACTTCTATTATAACTTCACCATTTGTTCTTTCCTTGACAGCTTCAGCAAATTGCAGGGCTGCCCTATGAATGGCAGTAGGTTCCTGAACAACATGGCCCATGCGGAGCACTATAGTCTTGGGAGCTTCTTTAGGAGCTTCGCCACCCTGTTCTTCTTTCTTCCCTCCGCAGCCAGCTATCAAAGCCATTGTTAACAAAGCAATAAGTAAAATCACCCAGAACTTTTTGTTCACAGTTTTTCATCCCCTTAGAGTGTTTTTTTTGATAAAACTACTTCTTCATGCATAACCTTTCTCCTTACTAACAAGCATCACTTAAACGTTTTTAGGCCTTCACCTCCCCCACTTAAGTATTCAGCTTACTTAATAAAGCAGACTAACAGCTAACTTCTCAAGTATCTTTCCGGCCTTCTCAAGTTAGTCAACAGGAACATACCCATCTACATTGGTTTTGACACCGCCAGATATCCTGCCGATGGTCACAGTTGGCTTGCCCAACAATTCATCCTCTAAGGCAAATTATTCACTATTTTCTTTAATTCCGTGATAATTTCTGACATTGCATGTATTGCATGTATTGCATCTACACCTACCTGGGGATTACCTGCATTTCGGCTGTTTCCCCACGGCAGCGATATGCTTAAAAGCTATCATGGTATCATGCCGGCAGCTAGTCCGCCTTTCATATCTAAGCTGCCCCTGCCGTAAAACTTATTGTCTACAATATCGCCAGAAAAAGGTTCCAGTGTCCAACCCTGCCCTGCTGGTACGGTGTCCATGTGTCCTATAGATACCAGAGCTTTCTCTGCGTCTAAGCCCGGTATTCTGCCTATTACATTGCTTCGCCCTGAAGCAACTTCTTCCAAAAACACTTCAACACCCAGACCCTTTAACCAGTTATATATATATTTAGCAATCCCATCTTCTGTTCCACCGGGATTTTCACTAGGTATTTTTACTAAATTCCTGGTCAAATTGTAACTACTTCTTTTTCCACTTATGAATCATCTCTCCTAATTGTCGACAATATCTTTTCAATAATATTTCTACTTTATTTATAAAAATCCTCTTTTAAATACTCTAGTTATTTGAATATTTATTTATTGTGAAAATTTGCCTTAATATAAAGATTGCGATTATGGAGACTTATCAACCCATCCAAGTCTTACTGAAATCTGCCTTGCTGTTTCTTGAACCTTTTTAATCAAATCCCTTGCCTTATCTTCAGATAATTGGGAAGTTGTCCCTGAAGCGCTAATGGCAGCAACAACGTTTGAGTTGTAATCTAATACAGGAGCAGCAATACACTTGATACCCAACTCAAACTCTTCATTATCTATTGCATATCCCAACCTTTTGACAGCTTCTATCTCCTTGATAACTTCATCTATACTGCCAATGCTATTAGGGGTTCGCTTCTTAAAACTGAAACTGGAGTTTGCATAACCTTGGATAATTTTTTCAACTTTTATCCCACTTAACAATATCTTTCCAATAGCGGTACAATACAATGGAACCTTTTTGCCTATCCTTGAATATCTAAGCATTGATTCCTGGGGTTCTACTTTATCAATATAAATTGCTTCCCACTCGTCCCTTACAGCCAGATGAGCAGAAACCAGGTTATTGTTGGCCAGATTTTCCAGGGGTAATCTGGCACATTGCCTAAGTTCCATACCTGATGCAAAAATGTTGCCCAATTCAAACAATTTAACAGATAAACGATATTTCCCTGTTTTATCGTCCCTTTCCACAAAACCTTCCTGCTCTAATGTATAGATGGATCTATGAACGGTCGTTCTATGTATACCAGTTTTTTTGCTAATTTCTTGAATAGATAGTTCCTTGGAATTATAGTCAAAGCTAGCTAAAACCTTTAATCCTTTAGCCAGTGAATGTACAAGATAATTATCGCTCACTTTGGAATTAGTCAATCTACCTGGTCCTCCTCTGATGCTCAATGTTACAGGAGCGAACACTGCAACCGCTCTATTAACTATATTATTCGCTACTTGTTCAGAATCTCCTGCTTGGGTAGAATTTTTTTAATCTTACTTCCCAATTATAATATAATTAGATTTAATGTTAAACAAAAAAAAGCAGCATACACTGCCCAATAGTAGTTAACCCTGAGCAATAACACCTCTTTTCAAGGAATAAATATTCTATTGTATGCTTTGTCTGGTTCACTCCACTATTTGACCAGGTAAAAAATACATGGTGTTTTTCTCAACAAATCGCTCCTGTAATCCCTGGTAAAACTCCTGTATATTTAAAGGTACAGTAAGTCTATTTCTAACATGGAAAGCCACCATGCTGTCGTACAGTTGGTGCTTTTTTCTTTCCGGGATGGTTTCTGGGCGACTGCCATTAAAAACCGGCAGGGGAAGCATTTCCAGGCGACTTTGCACAAAATCCCATACTCCCTTTTCAGTGCCTGGTTGGAGAGAAGCAGCAGAATCACCTGGTTTAATTTTTTTATAAGCTGATACAACCAGATCCTGCTTAATTGAGGCAGTAGTCACCTGCTTAAAACTACCCTGCCTTTTGTCCAAGGAGCGAATATCCTCTACTACAAACCCTGCGCCAAGGAGCGCATTTTGAATTATGTTCCAAACCCTGTTATTGGAATTATGAAAAACAAGTGTAAACCAACGACCACCTTTTAACACCCGGTAAAACTCCTTGAAACTCTGCTCCATAAGGGCCCTGTAGGTTCTAAAGGTTTTTCCTTGAGCCTTATTGATGACTGCCTCTTGTTGATTATTGGTTTTGATGCGCAGCCAGGCCTCCCAAATAAAATTCAATTCGGAATACATGATATTGCCGCCAAAAGGGGGATCGGTAAATATATAGTCTATACTCTCATCCGGTAAAAAATTCAGGTCCGTACAGGATGACGTACTAATAAAGTTATTGCTTTCTATATTTATCTCACAAATCTTTGCAGCTTTCCTCCTAAAAAAATCCAATACATTAATTTCCCTCACCAGGGAGCCAACATATAAGGTTCCATTGAGCTTGCTGGGCATACCCCCCGGCCTCTCTCTGTTAAGCTTGGAACTTCCTTCTAAAATACTGGTAAATACAAATAGAAGCTTCCTAAAAATTGGGCTATCTGTTTTATCAATACCCTGTCTTAGAAAACTCAATATCAACAAGCTCCTCTTGTAATAAAAAAGGTCCACCCTGGAAATACCATGAGATGCTTTAGGCTGCTTAAAGCTGAAACCACTATGCAGTTCATCCATGGGATACCAATGCGGAATATTAGTGCTTTCAATTTCCTGTATCAAATCAAGGTCCAAAAGATCCGGTTCTTTCTCAAAACGCTTTGTACCCACTGAATAATTAATTAGGACCGGTACTTGTTTTGCAATCTTCTTATCTTGGACCCAGACCCTTTCAAGATTTTTTTTGGATAACCTTACTTTGCAATAGGGGCAGCTAAAAACATTTTGGACTTTCTTCTGCTCTACATCAACAGCGGATTTCCAAAATAAAACTTCTTCCCGGCAATTGCTGCAGATGAACACATCAGACCATATGGTGTAATTATTCTGCCCTGAACCGGATTTCCCATTGCATCTAACTGCACCTTACCTCCAATGGTATGCTTGGTTTTATATACCCATCCATAAGCACTTTCAGCTTCAGCCAGGAGTTTTTCGGCGGCCCCTATAAATTCCGAGGCATCCATGGGACTGTTATAGTTGTGAGCAATAAACGCCGCAGAAGGAGAAAGGTCGCAAAGGACCGCATACCTCTTGCCCCAACTAACCACACCCATCTCTTTTTCAACCTGCTCTTTAAATACCGGATCTGGATTACCGCACATGGCAGCAGCCACACCGGTCATCCCAGAACCACAGAATCCATCTAAAACCAGCTCTCCCGGATTTGTATAGTGCAGAATATATTTCATGACAGCCTTGTAGGGTATTTTTGTATGGTAGGAATGGGCGGTATAGATAGCATCATTTTTGCCTTCTGCTACATTGACAGCGAAGGGTTTTATAATACTAAACTCCTGGCATAGTTTTAAGTTTTTATCTAAACCTGCCAGGAAATCTTCAAAAAAAGGATTAGGAAAAGCCGTATAAGCAGGAGGACAGGACAAGCGTATTAAGTCATCATCCTCAGCCGAGGGAAAGCTATCCATAATCTTCAGCGAATCTAGAATTTCGGAGGTAATTTTTTGCGCTGCCATAACTTACAAACTCCCCCATAAATTTTACATATTACTATGTTCTATACTTCCTGAGCTTTTTCCTTGAAAATTTAACTACTTTTGTGTAAATCCATAAAACCGAAAGGCTTCATACCATGTAAAGAACAGGCATGCAGCCTTTTCAAGCATTCAATTAATTGCTTCTCTTAAACTCCTAATAAAACTTAAGGCGCTTTCAAGGGCGTAACGGTTATCCCCATGAGCTTTTTGCAGACTTTCCTCAATGATTTCTATTAAGGCGCTGCCCACAATCACCCCATCAGCATGTTTGGCCATTTCACGAGCCATAGCGGGCCCGGAAACTCCAAAACCGACAGCAAGGGGCAGTTGAGTCTGGAGGCGTACTCTATTTAGTAGACTTTCCAACCCCTCAGGAATTATCTGCCTGCTCCCTGTAACACCGGTTACGCTTACGCAGTAAATATAACCACGTGATAGATCGGCAATATTTTTAATTCTTCCTGGGGTGCTGGTAGGTGCAACTAAAAATATTAAATTCATGCCATTGCTATCTGCAACTTCTTTCAAATATCCTGCTTCTTCCAAAGGCAAGTCTGGAATAATTAAACCGTCAATTCCCACAGAAGCAGCCTTTTTGATAAAATTTATCACACCTGTCACATATATAGGGTTATAATAAGTCATCATGATTAGTGGAACTTCGGTCTTTTCCCTTATATGCCCTGCCAACAAAAATATTTTCTCTAGGGTGACTCCACCAGCCAGGGCCAGAGTGGAGGCCTTTTGAATGACCGGGCCATCAGCTACGGGGTCGGAATATGGAACACCAAGTTCAATTAAATCTGCTCCACTGTCTGCCAAAAGGGGAACCAACTGCTCTGTAAATTCGAGGGTAGGATAACCGCAGCTGACATAGGGAATCAAAGCCTTCTGTTTTTTCTTACGCAGTGTATTAAAAGTCCTGTCGATTCTATTCACCATTTCCACCTCCTTGCAGGTTTAACACCTCAGCAACATCTTTGTCTCCCCTACCTGAAAGGCAAACCACAATCACTTTTTCTTTAGTCAAAGAAGGTGCTAGTTGGCAGGCATAGTGAACTGCATGGGCGCTTTCGAGGGCAGGAATTATTCCCTCCAGACCAGACAGCAGCTGAAATGCATGCAATGCTTCTTTATCAGTTACCGCCTTGTATTGAGCTATACCAGTTTCCTTGAAATAACTGTGTTCAGGTCCTACACCAGGGTAATCCAACCCTGCAGAAATGGAATGTGCAGGCAGTATTTGACCATCCCTATCCTGCAGCAGGTAGCTCAAAGCGCCGTGCAAAACCCCCCTGCTGCCCGCAGAAAGGGTTGCAGCGTGGCAACCGGTATCTATACCGCTGCCGGCTGCCTCTATACCTATCAATTGCACTTGTTTTATATCCTTAAATGGATAAAAAAATCCCATAGAATTGCTGCCACCACCAACACAAGCTATCAAAAAGTCAGGCAGACGGCCTTCTGCTCTTTTAATTTGTACTAGTGTCTCTTCACCAATTATTTTTTGAAAATCCCTTACCATGGTGGGGTATGGATGGGGGCCTACAACAGAACCTATAACATAATGGGTATTTTCAACTGTGGCAACCCAGTTGCGCAAAGCCTCATTAGTTGCATCCTTTAACGTCCTTGTCCCCGATTCCACTTCATTAACCTTTGCTCCGAGAAGCTTCATCCTGAACAAGTTTAAAGCCTGGCGCCTGACATCCTCCGCTCCCATGAAAATTTCACAGCGAAAATCCAGAAGCGCTGCTGCTGTCGCGGTGGCCACTCCATGCTGCCCAGCACCTGTTTCAGCAATTACCCTTTTTTTGCCCATTCTCTTTGCCAGCAGAACCTGGCCAAGACTGTTGTTGATTTTGTGGGATCCTGTATGATTTAAATCTTCTCTTTTCAGGTAAATTTTTGCCCCTCCCAGATGTTTGGTTAATTTCTCTGCATAAAATAAAGGCGTAGGCCTTCCCACATAATGCTGCAGGTAATACTTGAATTCCTCCTTAAATCCGTCATCATCCTTGTATTTTTGATATGCTTCTTCCAGTTCATTTAAGGCAGGCATTAATGTCTCCGGAACATACCGGCCTCCAAATTCACCAAAATACCCTGATTTTTTCACTGTGATTTACACCTCCCTTTCTTGCTTGACACCTTGTACAAACACCTTACTACTTTTACCGGCATTATATTCATCAGCATTATGCGCTTTTATCTCTTGCATTAACTCAACCAGCTTATTATGATCTTTCTTCCCAGCTTCCCTCTCAACCCCGCTTCCCACATCAACCCCAAAAGGGGTTGCCTCACAAATAGCACGCATCACATTTTCCGGGTTAATGCCTCCTGCAATGACCACAGGGATATTGCCCCAATCAAAGGACGCAACCAATTTCCATGGGAATGTCTTACCGGTGCCACCTGGAATCCCCTCAACATAAGTATCAAGCAAAATCCTATCTACAGCATTGCATTGTATATAAGGTAAGATTTCATCCCATCCTCTTTGGGCATTTACCCTAAAGGCTTTAATAACCTGAAATCCAGCAAATTTTTTGCAGTACGTCGGTGTTTCCCTGCCGTGAAACTGCAAACCGCTTAACCCGCAAAACCTTGCAATTTTAACCACTTGTTGTTCTTCCATATCCATAAACACACCTATTTTTTCTGTATATGGCGGAAGCCGGGAAACTATTTTCTGAACTGTTTGAGGGTCAACCTGGCGTTTGCTGGGAGCGAAGATAAAGCCAAGAGCGTCAGCGCCTAGAGAAACAGCCATTTGTGCATCTAGAAGGTTTGTTATGCCGCAAATCTTTACCCAGGTCATTGACTTACCCCCTTAAAAGTTCATTAACCTTGGCGCCTATGTCGGAACTGATCACCAAAGCTTCTCCCACCAGGATAGCATCTACCCCTGCCTGAGCCAGCTTTGTCACATCCTCGCCAGTGGAAATACCACTTTCACTCACCAGAATGCAATCTTTTGGTATCAGACCCGCCAGGTTTAGCGTTGTAACAATATCAGTTTTAAAGGTTCTTAAATCGCGATTATTAATACCTATGATCTCAGCCCCGCAACCCAGAACCATAGACAATTCTTCCTGGGAATGAACTTCTACCAGGGCACTAATGTTGAGAGCCCTTGTAATTTCAATAAAGTCCTGCAACTGCTGTTCTTCCAAGATGGCAGCTATTAACAGCACTGCATCTGCCCCGTAATACACAGCCTCATAGATTTGATAAGGGTCAATAATAAAGTCCTTGCGCAGTACAGGTAATTTTACTGTATCTTTAACTTTTCTAAGATCCTGGAGGCTTCCCTGAAAAAAATTGCTGTCGGTAAGCACCGATATTGCTGCTGCACCAGCCTCTTGGTAGGCTGCAGCTAATTTTACCGGGTCAAAATCTTCTCTAAAGACCCCTTTTGAAGGAGAAGCCTTTTTTACTTCAGCTATTAGACTTACCCCTGATCCTTTAAGAGCTGCTTTAAAAGAAACTTGGCCCTTTTGGGGAAGGCTGCCTTTAAAAAACTCTACAGGTATTTTTGATTTACTATTAGAAACTTCAATTTTTTTGTGTTCAACAATCTCGTCTAAAATCATCAGATAGCCTCCAATCCCCTCATGTTATTGCTGGCATCTATCAATTCTTCCAGTTTTTCCATTGCTTTACCCGAATCTATCACTTCAGCAGCAAAGTTGACCCCTTCATGCAGGTCCTTTGCAAATCCAGCGGCCGAGATAGCCGCTGCTGCATTTAAGAGCACAATTTCCCTGTGAGGGCCCTTTTCTCCATTCAGCACTCTCCTTGTGATTTCAGCATTACAGGATGCATCCCCACCCTTTAAATCCGAGAGCTTTCTCCTGGGAAAACCAAAATCTTCTGGCAAAATTGTATGGGTATAAATGTTTCCCTTATTTAAACGAGTAATCTTAGTAGGGCCAAGGGTAGATATTTCATCTAATCCCCCTGCTCCATGTACTACATAAGCGCCTTCTACTCCCAATTTTTCCAATACCCTGGCCACAACTTCAGTTAAACCAGCATCATAGACTCCAAGGACCTGAAACTTGGCCCGTGCAGGATTGGTAAGGGGACCCAAAATATTAAAAACACTGCGTATTCCTATCTCCTTTCTCGGGGTAGCAGCATACTTCATTGCCTTGTGAAAAATCGGTGCAAAAAGGAAGCCTATGCCTATCCGATCAAGAACCAAGCCAACCTCGTGGGGAGTGAGGTCAATTTTTACCCCCAAGGCCTCCAGCACATCAGCGCTGCCGCACTTGCTTGATACCGAGCGATTGCCGTGTTTGGCAACAGCCATACCAGCGCCGGCCACGACAAAAACCGCTGTAGTAGAAATATTAAAGGTACCTGTTCCATCGCCACCTGTACCACAGGTATCCAGCAGAAGAGAATGCCTGGTGCTTATTGGGGATGCCTTATCCCTCATTACTTTTGCGCAGCCAAAGATTTCTTCAGGGGTTTCTCCTTTCATCCTTAACCCGGTCAAAAAACTGCCGATCTGAGCGGGTGTTGCCCTACCCTCCATGACCTGTTCCATTACCTCGGAGGTTACTTCTACAGACAGGTTTTCTCTCTTGATGACTCTGCTAATTGCCTCTCTAATCATCTTGCTCAGCTCCTCTTAGCTTATTATTAAATATTTGAGTTACAGGAATGTCCTCAATTGTACCAATTGTGACTTTTCCTTAAAAATGTAAAAAGTTTTGTAAAAGTTCGTGACCATACTGGCTTGCTATTGACTCAGGGTGAAACTGCACACCAAAAGTTGGATGCTCGGCATGCTGTACCGCCATAATTGTGTTATCTTCACTATATGCTGTCACCATTAATTCTTCCGGGATACCTTCCTTTTCTATAACAAGTGAATGATAACGGGTGACTCTAATATTTTGAGGTATGCCTACCAAGATGCCCTGACCGTTATGATGTAAAACAGAGGTTTTCCCGTGGACAGGTTCTTGGGCAAGCCCCACTCTGGCCCCATATGCAGCGCCAATGCACTGATGTCCCAGACAGACGCCTAAAATGGGAACTTTACCTGAAAAATACCGGACAACCTCAAGGCAGACCCCTGCATTTTCAGGAGTACCTGGCCCTGGGGAAATTACTATCCTTTCAGGGGCCATTTTTTCCAGATGTCGTAAAGATATTTTGTCATTTCGTACCACTTCTATTTCCGCTCCTAACTCTCCAAGATATTGAACCAAGTTGTAAACAAAAGAATCATAGTTATCAATTACAAGCAGCAAGCAAATCCCCCCTCTTTGGCCATTTCTACTGCCTTTAACAGGGCTTGGGCTTTACAACTTACTTCATGATACTCTCTATCAGGCATTGAATCCGCCACTATACCTGCACCAGCCTGGATAAAGGCATTTTCTCCTTTAGCAATTAGGGTGCGAATGGCAATACATGTATTAATGTTCCCTGTATAGCTGATATAGCCAACTGCCCCCGCATAAGGCCCCCTGCCATGGGGTTCTAGTTCATCAATAATCTCCATGGCTCTTATCTTGGGGGCACCGGATACAGTCCCAGCAGGAAAGGAAGCCCTTAATACATCAAAACTGTTATAGCCTTTTTTTGCCTTGCCTTTCACCCTGGAAACAATATGCATAACATGTGAATAATTTTCTATCTGCATATATTCGTCCACCTTTACGCTTCCGTACTCGCTTATCCTGCCCAGGTCATTGCGGCCCAAATCAACAAGCATCAAATGCTCTGCTCTTTCCTTTTCATCTGCCAATAACTCAGCCGCCAACCTTTTATCTTCCTCTGCTGAATTCCCCCTATGCCTTGTTCCTGCTATAGGCCTAAGCTCAGCCACCCCGTCCTCTACCTTAATCATTACTTCCGGGGAAGACCCAACTAAGTAAATGTCGTCAAAAGCCAGATAAAACATATATGGAGAAGGGTTTAAAGACCGCAGGCTGCGGTAAATGGACAACGGGTCTGTGCTTAATTTTAAATTAATTTTTTGTGAGAGAACCACCTGGAAAATGTCACCTGCCTTAATATATTCCTTGGCTTTATTGACCATTTCTTGAAACTCGCCTGGGGTACAGTTGTAGCTATGATCAGCATCGTTCCCAGACAAGCTTTGCACAACCTCCGGCATCTCCATCAAGGGTTTTTTAAGTACAGCGCTTATATCTTTAATCTTTGCACAAGCTTTAGCATAGTCCACCACAGCATCGTCACCCACAGGTACATTTACCACAACCTTCATTGTCTGTTTAACATGGTCAAAAATAATTAGGGTATCTGCAAACATAAAGAAACAATCCGGAAACCCAGTTTCCTTTCCCATGGGTTTGGGCAGCTCCTCCCAGTAGCGAATCATGTCATACCCTAAATACCCTACGGCCCCTCCGCTAAAGACAGGCAAACCTGGGACTTTTGCCGGTTGAATCCTTTGAAATATTTGCTGCAGCTCCTTTAATGGATCTGTACTTTCATACTGAAATGTCTTTCCTTGATCCGTTACGGTAACTTTTCCATCCTTTGCCTGAAAAAGCTTGGAAGGCTCAACACCTATAAAGGAATACCGGCCTAAACGCACCCCGCCTTCGACACTTTCCAGCAAAAAAGCATATGCCCCCTTTTTAAGCTTCAAAAAAGCCGACAGGGGGGTGTCCAGAGCAGCTGAATATTCCTCATATACTGGGATTAAATTTCCCTTTGCGGTTAACTTGATAAACTCTTCTGGTGATGCTGGAAACATTGACCTTTTTCACCCCTTTGATAGTTTTTTAGTCCAGCCAGAAACTTTTAAAACTCTTGCAAGACAAGTGACTGTGGACGAAAATATTTTACCCAACAAAAAAAGCCTTTCGTCCCGGATAGGGACGAAAAGCTCACTTACGCGGTGCCACCCTTATTTGGCAAAAATGCCCACTCTTAACAAGTACGGGACTGCCTGGTAGTCAAGTCCGATACCTGCCTTCTTTCAACGGTGAAGGTTTCCGGTAGGCTGCTACTCTTACCCTAAAAGGCAATTTCGGCCTGCAGCTTGTGGGGCCATTCAACATATCCGGTACACACCGGGATCTCACCACCCCCGGCTCTCTGGAATGCCTGCAATATGCCTACTATTCCCACGCATCGCTTTTTTGTTTATATAAGTCTATTTTAGCTATTATATGTTACTGAAAATCGCTTTGTCAAGAGAAATTTAACTTCGTGTTATTAGGGAAGTTAGGGAATTAGCCTTAGGGAATTAGCGATATCACTAGTAATATGGAAATGTTTTGCCTTTACTTTATCACTATAATAGTCTTCAAAAGGCTTCTAACAAAGTCGACATCAAGTTGCCCTGTTATTATTATCGAATTGGTTGAGTAAATGGATAGTTGCAGTAAAGACAGCTTGATGAAGCCGTCTTTTCGCGTTATTAGTTAACGGAGTCGAGGGTGGGAGCTGGAGCCTAAAAGTAAAAAGCTGTTTTTCGACTGCAAAGACAGAGATTAATTTTATAAATAACCTCGTTATTGGGAACCATGTTTTCAATTGATCTTAACTCTCTCTGAATTTTAATTTTATGACCTCTTGTGGATATTTACTCTTTATTTGAAGGGTCGAGCCCATATACTTGTTACACCCAAAGAATACATTTCCTTGTCCTTCTTCAACGCAAACCCGTTTTTCCACCAATATCCACTATAAGGAGGAATATTAATTAGATTCATCCAACCGCCGAATGGTCGCAATCAACCACAGCAGGGGTATGCTTAAGGCAAGAGGGAGGATAAAGTACAGGTCATTAAATGTACTAACTTGAGTCAACTGCTCCATATTCTCAGGAATCATGCTTAAACCTGCTGCAATTACCGCCATAGGCAGTACAAGAGGTTTATACTCGTTTAAATTCAACCACTGAGCCAGCCCCACTACGCCTGGATAAAAGAAGATAGTAACCTTCATAAAAGAAGCCGGAATCCATATCAATAGCAGGATACCTTCAAAACCCCTGAGGAAGTCGCCAAGCACTATTAATCTCGACATTGAAAACATGGGAAAAACTACATTCAAAACACGGTCTGGGCCAAAAACGCCGACAGTGCTAACAACCACCAAAGTCATTAATACTCCTGCTGTAGAAATACCAATAATGCTTGCCCTATAACCCTTTTGGATTTTATTCAGGCACGGCAGCCAAAGTGCCATAAAAAGTGCGGCTTCGGCAGCAAAAGCTATTTGCATGGGTATAACTTTTATAACCGGTTTAAAGCCGTTTTCCAAAAAAGGCTTAAAATTGTTCAAATCCATGACATTTATTGAAAGCAGAATTAAGGCTAGTAAGCCTAAGACAACCCAAATTATAAAGAACTGGCAGGTACGGGCAAATACTTCCAGACCAGCTTTTACAGAATAGGCAACAACAAGCATCAACAGAAAGATGAAGGCAATGGGAGGAGTTTCAGGCATTAATAGGAGCAGCACTTCCGCGTACTGCCGGATAAGCACAGCGCTAAAAAAATAAAAAGAAGCTATATAAACCAAGCCAATGATTTTGCCAAGCACAGTCCCCAGGATATCTGGTAAGTATTGAACAATGTTTTTTTCAGGGAAGCGTTGGCCTAGTTTAACCAAACTGAGCGCTATAAGCAGTCCAACAGCATAGCCTATAGGAACTGCCATCCAGCCATCTCTACCTCCCTCTTCTACAACAGAAGCAGGAATAACTAAAAATATTGTCCCAATAGCAGCAGCAGTCACAAAGAAAGCCGCCTGACCACCAGAAATCCTCTCTTTTTTAAACATAATTCCACTCCTGCTATGTTACAATTAATTTCAAAATGTTAGATAAACTGCTAATGCTACCCCCACTGTTAAAAGAACACAAAATGCTACAAGTTCCCCCCAGAGTTTTTTCTTGACCAATCCTGGAATCTCAAATAAAGCAATCAAAAATCCCATCACCAAAATACCTATAACCAAAATCATGTATAACATCACCCTTTATTCTGACCTTACAGGGGTTGTGATAATGCCAGTCCGCCTAAGCTTAACATTAATCTTAAGATCTATTTCCAGCTGCTCAAATAAATCTTCCCAGACATTTTCTATTTGTTTCCATTGACTGGGAAACTTGCGGTAGATAGCCTCTCCAAACCCAAATATATCTGTCTTATACTCTTTTTGGGCCTTTTCTAAAGCAGCCTTTATCTCATTCTCAATTACCTCTGCGGCCCGACGTTCCAGAGAAGCCCACCTTTCCGGTTCCACAAGGTTTACTCTGCTTTGCTGTTCACCCAGGTTGCCTTCCATGTTAACCTCCACTGTAATCAAAAAGTACCCATCCTTAAATTCCGGTTTAACTTTACTACCAGCACGGATGATTTCTATACTTGCATTCTCCTGGGGATTAAGAGGAGATATTACCACAATAATCCCGCTTACCACCTCACCTAAAACCCAGTTTAATCCCCTGGTTTCGGGCTTATTTAAAAAGCCTGCCAGTTTATCCTCTCGAAACACAGCTGCTCCTGTTACCCGTAATTTTTTTTCATCTTCCGCTTCACTCCCCAATAATTCAATTCTGCTGGCAATGGAAGCCATACTTTTACTGGTCAACCTCCCCATTATGTCAAAAAGAGTTACATCTACTATGGTACCAATGGCCTTTTTGCCTTCAACCATATCTTTAATAGAGACAGCCGACATAGGTTCCAGTTCATGATCGGTATTAAGTATATCCAAGGCCTTGCCCCTGGCCACCAACACCTTATTGTCAAGCCTTATTTCATGATCCCTGGCAAAAAAATCCAATATGGGTAGTATTCCCTCCCATGCCGCCTCTTCTCCAATAATTATAATCTTGTTATACTGCCAAAAAAGTTTGCGGCCGGACTGCATGACAAAATTACGAACAGCGTCAAATATCGTGTGGCCAGTACTGGTAACTACCCAGACCGGTTTTTCAGAATCACTACCAACCGCGCCAGCAGATGGGACACCAACCTTTTCGGGCAGAAGGATTTGCACAGTGAGTTTTACAGTATCATTTTCTCCTTTGTCCACACCGACCCCCATTACAAAGGCACGTTCATTTAACTCTACTTTATTCCAACAGCCCAAATTGAGCATTAAGCATATTAAAATAAGACAGAGTATTAGTATTTTTTTTACCATAGATAACCCCACCAACATACCATCTAACCTTAAGAATTAACCGTTCTCTATTTCTTCATCGTAAGGGCTGGGCCTTTGACCCGGCTTTTGCCTCTGACGGCGCTCTGTTCCTATGAGGTGTGGTCTGCCTGTCATGGCCCACCAGGGAACTCGAACAACAAAATCCTTCCAACCTGCCGCAAAAAAGGGCGCTAAGGGTACCATATAAGGCACTCCAAAAGACCTTAGGGATCCCATATGGATGACTACTGCTATAATAGCAATCATTATTCCTGGCAAGCCCATGACTGTACCAATTACCACAAAAACCAGTCTCAACATGGTAAGAACGTCAAGCTGTGCCGGTACAACAAAACTGGAGATAGCCGTCAAGGCTGTCACAATCACCACTGGAGCGCCTACGATTCCAGCCCTAATAGCAGCATCCCCTAAAATAAGAGCGCCTACAATGCTGACTGCCTGACCGACAGCTCTCGGCATTCGCACCCCCGCTTCTCTAAGTACTTCAAATAATAAGCCCATAATAAAAACTTCCATAAATGCAGGAAAAGGAACCCCTTCTGAGGCAACGGCCAAAGAAATAGCCAGTTCTACAGGCAGCAGTTCTGGATGAAAGGTCACAATAGCTATATATAATGATGGGAGAAGCATTGTCATCAACATGGCCCCCAACCTAACTAACCTAATAATTGATACAAAATAGGGCCTGGAATAATAGTCCTCGCTAACCATTAAGCCTTCAATAAAAATATGAGGTACCGTAAGAACAGTCGGAGTCCCATCAACAAATATTGCTACTCTGCCTTCTAAAATTTTTCCAGCAACTGTATCAGGCTTTTCGGTATTTGCTATGGTAGGAAAAGGAGAAAAAGGTGCGTCTTCGATGAATTCTTCAAGATAGCCGGATTCAAGAACAGAGTCAATTTTTATATCCTTAAGCCTATTTTTGACTTCGCATACTATTTCCTCATTGGCAATTCCTTTGATATATGCAATGCAAATATCGGTCTGTGTCTGTTCCCCTATTTTTAGCTTCTCAAGTTTTAAATTGGAATTCTTGATTTTGCGCCTTAGCAAGGCAGTATTTACCTGGAGCACTTCCCCGAAACTTTCCTTGGGCCCCCTGATAACAGTCTCCATCTCCGGTTTTTCAATTCCCCTGCTTTCAAAGCCTTTATTGTCAATAAGCAAAACCTTGTCAGAGATGGAAAGAAACAAAGCTGTATTACCTGATACTATACCCTGAACTGCCTCTCCTACGGTCTCTACCTCTCTAACATTAGCAGTAGCAAGAGCTGATTTTTTGATGCTGTTAAAATCAAAAAAATCGTTAGATTTTACATCTCGTATATCTATCATTAATGGGCGCAAGATACTATCATTAACAATATTTTCCTGGATCAATCCATCAATAAATACAATAAAAGCCTCTACCTGCTGCTTATCCCCAATGGTAAACTCTCTGATAACTACATCATAATTATCAGCAAGGATGCTCTTAATCAAATAAAGGTCCTTTAGAATATTTCTGGATATTTTTTTTAACATTCCAGCCTCCCAAAAAGATTCATTGTTATAAGTATTTCCCATTATTAGCAAAATATTTATATATAGGTAAGAACCAGAATAGAAATCATGCTATAAAAACAACTCTGCAGACAAAAAAGCAAAAGGGAAACTACAATCGGAAGCATATGTTTGAGGCTGGCTACTAATCCCAAACTAATAATCATAAATCTTATGTATAAAGACAATCTAGATAGAAAGAAATGCTGATGCTGACATTTTTGGGAAGGGTAGGAAACCCTGTCAATAACACAGTGGGCGCTTCATGCAATTATAATGTTGGGATAAGATTAGAGATGAAAGTCATAAAAACAAAAACCCGGTAGGTCCCTACCAGGTTTATTTTGTTTCTATATTTATAGTTTATACTGCTGATTTAGTTAAAAACATACGTTATTATGCTACATCTTCATCATTGTAAGTATATAGTGTATACGTTTCTTCATGCTGATAATCGTGCCGGTAATTTATCTCATCTATTTCATGAACCAGTACTGCATATCTCGCATCGGGGTCAAAGGTGGGAGGAATTTCAAATCTATCCAAACAAGTGGGCTTTCCATAGTCAATGCGCTCGAACTGGGTAACTTCACCCAAGGTAACAGCTTCCGGCCTAGTAGATGCCAAGCCGATAATCTTTTTTATGTGCGACCTTTTGCCGGTCCAGTCGTACTGCAAATGTATGTCTTCGTTAGTTAATACCTTTTTTAAATCCTCCACACTTTCAATACTTTTCTTTACCACATTGGTAAACTGGCTGCTCTCCACCTCTTGAATTAGTCTTTTAACATGGTCTAAATTTACCATTGCAATTCCTCCTTTCTTTCAGTATTCTCAGGTTATCTCAAGAATTGCATATTATCACAGTATCTTTATAGTAACGCCTAATCCACAACGTATTTAGAATACAACATTTTTGAGTTCAACCATTTCTGTATTTCTGCATACAATTATTCTATAGTTCAATTTTACCGGAAATTATATATTTGTCAATAGGACCATAACAAAAAAAATTACGACATCTTGAGACAATTGAGCAGATTTTTGGCCTTTTCAATATGTTCAGCAACCCTGCTTGGCGCAGGTCCTCCGGGAACATCTCTTTTTGCCACGACATTTATAGGCTTGACTTCCTCGAATATATCATCATCAATCAGGGCTGAAAAACCCTGGTATTCTTCAAGGGTAATACTCTCCAGATCTTTACCCTTGTTGATACAATAGGAGACAAGTTCTCCTACAATCCTGTGGGACTCTCTAAAGGGAACACCTTTTTTGACAAGGTAGTCTGCCACATCTGTGGCCCCAGCAAAGCCCCCTGCAGCGCCCCTTTCCATTTTTTCTTTATTAAATTTGGCGCTGGCAAGCATGGGAACAAAAACTGCCAGACAACCCTTTATGTTGTCAATTGTATCAAAAAGCATTTCTTTGTCCTCCTGCATGTCCTTGTTATATGCCAAAGGGAGCCCTTTCATTGTAGTTAAAATAGCCATTAAATTCCCATAAACCCTTCCACATTTGCCCCGGATAAGCTCGGCTACATCCGGATTTTTCTTCTGGGGCATGATGCTGCTGCCTGTACTAAACCCATCGTCCATTTCCACAAATCGAAACTCATCGCTTGACCAGATTATAAGTTCCTCGCAAAAGCGGCTTAAGTGCATCATTAATATGGCTGCAGCTGCATTAAACTCAATAATGAAGTCCCTGTCACTAACCCCATCCATGCTGTTGCGGGTAATTTCTGTAAAACCTAATTCCTCTTTTACCATATTCCTGTCAAGGGGAAATGTAGTTCCCGCCAGGGCCCCCGAACCCAGGGGCATCATGTCTGTCCTTTTAAAGGCATCCTGCAGCCGTTCAATGTCCCTGTAAAACATCTCCCAGTAAGCCATCATGTGATGACCTAAAGTAACCGGCTGGGCTTTTTGAAGATGTGTATAGCCAGGCATAATTGTATATAGATTCTCTTCTGCCAGTCTTATAAGAGTATTCTCTAATTCTAAGAGCTGCTGTATTATGTAAACTATTTCATCTTTTAAATACATCCTGACATCCAGGGCAACCTGGTCATTCCTGCTGCGTCCTGTATGGAGTTTTTTCCCCACATCACCAATTTTCTCTATGAGCATTGTCTCTACATTCATATGGATATCTTCAGCCTGCTCTGAAAACCTGACTTTTCCTTTTTCAATGTCAGCCAGTATTTCCTCAAGAGCATCAATGATTTTAATGGACTCATCTACAGGGATTATACCGCATCTGCCTAGCATTCTAGCATGAGCTATACTGCCTTTAATGTCTTGTTTATAAAGCCTTTGATCAAAGGATATTGATGAATGAAAGTGTTCTACCACTCTCGCTGTTTCCTTAGAAAACCTTCCGCCCCACAATTTCATACAATTGCTCGCCTCACTTTCCACAAAAATATTAGTAGATGGATAACATTAGTCTGCACGATTTGATGATCAAACAATATCCTGTACAATTATCTAATATTATACAATATGAGAAATTTTTTACCAGCAAATTAAAAAATCCTGGCTGTGCAGCTTTAAATTCCCTTGCAAGACTTCTTTAAATAAGTTAATATATATGCATAATGCATATATAGGAGGTAATTATTTATGTGCTGCAAAAAGGATAACTGCAGTCCATCAAGCTGTAGCTGCCGCGGAGGTAAAATTGAACGCTTTATTGAACCCTGCCTGCTCCTGCTGCTCAAGAAAAACCAACCTTCTCACGGATACGAGCTGCTGGACAATTTGAACGCTTTTGGTTTAAACAATGACCCTGGTTCAGTATACCGGACCCTGAGAAGATTAGAGAATGAACAGATGGTAAAATCCTCCTGGGATACCGAAGGAACAGGACCGGCTAAAAGGCTCTATGAACTCTCACCTGAAGGAGAAAAACTCCTTGCAGACTGGATCACTAATTTTAAAAACACAAGAAAAAATCTGGACAAATTTATAAAAGAGTATCAAGATTTGGAGGGATAGACTTGTTTACTGTGGTTTTATATGGAACTGCACTGACAGCCTTAGCGGTTTCCTATCTAAAAAATCCCCAAAAAACCAAACAAGCTCTGAAGAAAGGCTATAAAGCCTTTACAAATATCTTACCGGACTTTCTAACCGTCATACTCATAATTGGCTTCACTCTGGCAGTATTAAGTCCGGAAACTGTGTCAAAGTATATTGGGACTAACTCAGGATTTTTAGGGCTTGCAGTGGCCAGCGTAGTGGGCGCTGTGACCCTTATTCCTGGTTTTATAGCCTTTCCTTTAGCTAAAGCTCTGGTAGAAAGCGGAGCCGGTTTGGTTCCCATTGCCGCCTTTGTATCTACACTAATGATGGTAGGGTTTGTGACAATCCCTTTAGAAATTAAGTACTTTGGGAAAAAAGCTACATATATCAGAAATGCCCTGGCCTTCATTTTCTCTGTTGCCATAGCTTTAATTATGGGGGTGTTACCATGGATTTATTAAAGAGATATAGATGGGCTTTGCTTTTAACCCTGCTCCTTGGGCTTTCAATGATTTTAAAACCTGACATGGGTTTTAAAGCAGCAAGTCTGACTGGAGAGAATTTCTTGTTTATGCTAAAAATCATTCCTCCTATTTTTTTAATACTGGGACTCCTTGACGTATGGGTTCCTAAAGAAACCATGATCAAATACATGGGCAAAGGTTCTGGCCTTAAAGGAAGCGTGTTGGCTTTTTTCCTTGGTTCTGCAGCTGCGGGTCCTCTTTATGCAGCTTTCCCAGTTGCACATGTTTTACTCAAAAAAGAAGCCTCCCTGATTAATGTTTTTATATTTATCGGCGCCTGGTCTGCTACTAAAGTTCCTCCATTTCTTTTTGAAACCACTTCCTTAGGCCTTAATTTTGCAGTGACCCGGCTTGCCCTTATCCTGCCTTCCATCATATTTATAGCCTTGATAACCTTTAAGGCAACTAAAAAAGAGGAACAGTCAATCTATGAAAATGCTCAAAGTTTTTAAAAATAATGTAAGAGAACAAACTTGGGTATAGCAGCTCACTTTTAGAACAAACTATTAAGAAGATGTTAAAGGTTAGGAGGGTTTTTTTTGACTGTAGAAGCTAAAGAAAAAATTCCAGAAGAACACTCCCAGGCCGTTAATGAACTCCTTTCTATATACAAAGGAAATCCTGGTGCACTCATCCCAATACTACAAAAAGTCCAGGATATAGTAGGCTATCTTCCTAAGGACGCCATGATAAGAATTGCTGATGCCTTGAATACATCACTTAGCAAGGTTTACGGTGTAGCCACCTTTTATTCTCAATTTCACATAAAACCCAGGGGACAGCACATTGTCAGGGTCTGCCAGGGAACTGCCTGTCATGTTCTTGGCGCCTCGGAAGTAATGGATAGATTCAAGGAACATTTAAACACAAGTCCTGGTGAGACCACTGAAGATGGAAAATTCACTCTAGAATCAGTAGCATGCATAGGCGCCTGTGGATTGGCCCCTGTAATAACCATTGATGACAAAACCCACGGCAAACTTTCACCTGATAGAGTAGAAGAATTATTGCAATACTATACCGGGGGAGCTTCAGATCCCCTTGGTGAAACAACCAGAATCCAGTAAGAAAGGGGCTGAGTCCTGTGGTTGAAAAAATATTGATCTGCGGTGGTACAGGCTGCATTTCCGCTGGTTCAAGGGAAATTAAAGAGAAAATTGAAGCTGTCGTCAATGAAAAACAGCTGCCCTACCAGGTGTTATTTACAGGATGCAGGGGTTTTTGTGAAAAGGGCCCCCTGGTATCCATTGAACCTGAAGGTTGGTTCTACTGCAGTGTTAAACCAGATAATGTGGATGAATTAGTGGGAACTTTACAAAACGGGCAGGTCTATGAAAGCCTTTTGTACAAGGACCCTAACACCAAAGAACGTGCCGTCACGGAAAAGGATATTGCTTTTTATAAAAAGCAGAAGCGCCAGGTCCTGCGAAATTGCGGGCATATTGATCCTGAAAATATTGAAGAATACCTTGCCGGGGGCGGTTACCAGGCTCTCGCAAAGGTGCTTTCCATGGACAGGCACAAGGTAATTGAAGAAATGAAAAAATCAGGATTAAGGGGCAGGGGCGGAGGCGGCTTTCCCACGGGAATCAAGTGGCAGATTACGGCCAACACACCCCAGAAATTTAAATACATAATCTGCAACGCAGATGAAGGCGACCCGGGAGCATTTATGGATAGAAGCATTTTAGAGGGCGATCCCCATGCTGTCCTTGAAGGCATGCTGATAGCCGCCTATACAGTGGGAGCAGAATTGGGCTACATCTACGTGAGGGCAGAATACCCCCTGGCAGTACGACGTGTGGAAATAGCCATTGAACAAGCCAGAAAGAATGGTTATCTTGGCAGAGATATTCTGGGAAGTGCTTTTAATTTTGACATAATGATTAAGGAAGGCGCCGGCGCCTTTGTCTGCGGCGAAGAAACTGCCCTGATTGAATCCATTGAAGGCAACAGGGGCATGCCCCGCCCAAGGCCGCCTTTTCCTGCAACCGGCGGGTTGTGGGACAAACCCACTAATATTAATAATGTTGAGACTCTAGCCAATGTACCAATCATTTTTAGGATGGGTACAGAGGAATACTCCAAGATAGGAACCAAAACCAGCAAGGGTACCAAAGTCTTTGCCCTGACAGGCAAAGTAAAAAACACCGGCCTTGTGGAAGTGCCCATGGGCATCACCATGAAAGAAATAATTTTTGATATCGGCGGGGGCATCCGCGGGAACAAGGCCTTTAAGGCTGTACAAATAGGAGGGCCTTCAGGAGGCTGCCTTCCGGAGAGCCAGCTGAATCTGCCTATAGATTATGATTCGCTCTTAGAAGCCGGTGCAATGATGGGGTCAGGTGGACTTGTAGTAATGGACGAAAGAACCTGCATGGTTGAAGTATCAAGGTTTTTCCTGAACTTTTCACAAACAGAATCCTGCGGCAAGTGCACGCCCTGCCGTGAAGGCTGCACCAGGATGCTGGAAATTTTAGAACGAATTGTGGATGGCAAGGGCGCCCCGGAAGACCTGGAACTTTTAGAAAGCCTGTCTCGCTCTATAAAAGATGCCTCTTTGTGCGGATTAGGCCAGTCTGCCCCTAATCCTGTCTTAAGCACCTTGCGATATTTCAGGGGCGAATACCTGGCCCACATTGAACAAAAATACTGCCCCGCGGGAGTCTGCAAAAACCTGGTTAGGTTTGAGGTCATTCCCGAGGAATGCAAAGGCTGCGGTATTTGCGCCAAATTCTGTCCTGTCCAGGCCATTAAGGGCGAAAGGAAGAAACCTTATGAAATTGATCCGGAAATCTGCAGCAAATGCGGTATCTGTTATGAAAAGTGCCCTGTTAAAGCTATCACAAGAGGGGCCAGGAAGGAGGCAGCAATTGTACAATGAGTGACTTTACTTTAACTATAGATCGCAGACAAGTCAATGTACCACCTGGGACAACTATCAAGAAAGCTGCTGAAATACTGGGCATTGAGATTCCAAACCTCTGTTATGAGGAGGGCTTGTCAAACCCCGGCGCCTGTCGATTGTGCGTTGTAGAAGTAGAAGGCTCCAGAAACCTGCAGGCCTCCTGCGTTGCTCCGGTAGCGGATGGAATGGTTGTGAAAACGGATTCTGAAAGGGTCATAACGGCGCGCAAGCACATTCTCCAGCTTTATATGGCCAACCATGACATGCGCTGTTGGACCTGCGAAGCCAACGGGGACTGCAAACTGCAAACCTACATGTATTATTACGGCATTGATACAACACCCTTTCGGGGTATCCACAAGGACTACCCAATTTACGAGGATAACCCCTTTTTTATCAGGGATTATAATAAATGCATTTTGTGCGGCAAATGCGTAAGAATTTGCACTGAAATCAACGGTGTTCAGGCAATCCAGTTTACAGACAGGGGCTTCACCACCAAGGTAACCTCAGCTTATGATGATGCCATGGCTGATACGACCTGCACCTTCTGCGGCATGTGTGTACAAGTCTGCCCGGTGGGCGCCCTGGTCTTTAAGAGCGCCAAGCGGTCAGGAAGACCATGGGAAGTTCACCTTGTCAAAACCACCTGCTCCTATTGCGGAGTGGGCTGCCAGTTAAACCTAAAAATAAAGGATAATAAAATAGTAGGCGTTCTTGCTGAAAAAGTTGAGCCCAACAGGGGGCATCTATGCGTTAAAGGCCAATTCGGGTGGGAATATGTTCATTCACCTGACAGGCTAAGACAACCCCTCTTAAGAAAAGAGGGCCAACTCCAGCCGGTCTCCTGGGAAGAAGCTGTACAGCATGTTGCGGTAAAATTTAGAGAACTTCTTGATAAACACGGAGGCAGTTCTCTAGCAGGCTTGAGCTCGGCTAAATGCACCTGCGAAGAAAACTATTTGTTCCAAAAATTCATGCGCAGTGTCCTGAAGACAAACCATGTCGACCACTGCGCCCGCTTGTGACACAGCTCCACTGTAGCAGGTCTTGCTACTGCATTTGGAAGTGGAGCCATGACCAACTCCATCAATGAAATACTCCAATCCGATGTAATACTTGTCATAGGGTCTAATACTACAGAAACCCACCCTGTCATAGGCTACAGGGTAAAACAGGCAGCTAAAAAGGGCGCTAAAGTCATTGTCATAGACCCCCGCAAAATTGACCTGGTTAAATATGCTTATAATTGGCTGCCCATGAAACCTGCAACCAATACAGCCATACTGAATGCATTGGGTCATGTAATCGTCAAAGAGAATTTGTACGATGAAGATTTCATAAGGGAAAGGACCGAAGGATGGGAGGACTGGGTTAAATCAGTAGAAGCATATTCACCGCAAAGGGTTGAAAGCATAACCGGAGTGCCTGCGAAAGACATCATAGAGACTGCACGGCTTTATGCTAGGGCAGATAAGGGCTCCATCGTTTACGCCATGGGCATAACTCAACATATCTCCGGTACAAATAACGTCTTTGCCGTTGCCAATCTCGCCATGGCCACTGGAAACGTTGGTAGAGAAGGTACAGGAGTTAACCCATTAAGGGGACAAAACAATGTACAGGGCGCTTGCGACATGGGTGCGCTGCCCCAGTTTTTCCCAGGATATCAACTGGTAACCAACAAAGATATCAGGCAAAAATTTGAGAAATATTGGAATACATCCCTTCCTTCAGAACCAGGTCTGACTGTTACAGAGATTCTCCAAAAAGCTCTTGAGAAGGAAGTAAAAGGCCTGTATATCATGGGAGAAAACCCCATGCTCTCAGACCCTGATATTAACCATGTCCAGGAAGCCTTGATGTCTTTAGAGTTTTTGGTGGTCCAGGATATTTTCCTGACAGAAACCGGAAAGTTTGCAGATGTAGTTCTGCCTGCAGCCAGCTTTGCCGAAAAAGACGGAACTTTTGTCAACACTGAAAGAAGGATACAAAGGGTGCGTAAAGCCGTCCCGTCTCCTGGGCAAGCACGCCCTGACTGGCAGATTATCCAAAGTCTTGCATCCGCCATGGGCCGCCACTGGAGCTATTCTCACCCAGCAGAAATCATGAAAGAAATCAGTGGGGTCACACCCATATACGCAGGCATTGACTATTCCCGCATCGAAAGAGAGGGCATCCAGTGGCCGTGTCCTGATAAGGAACACCCGGGAACCAAATTTTTGCATTGCAACGAGTTTGCATGTGGGAAAGGAAAGTTTAGAGGCGTAGAATTTTACCCGGCAGATGAAGAACCTGACCCAAAATACCCCTTCCTGCTCATGACAGGCAGGGGATTATACCAATTCCACACAGGCACCATGAGCCGCAGGACCAAGGCCTTGGACTGGATACATCCGGAAGAACTTATGGAGATACATCCTGAAGATGCAAAAAGGTTAAATCTCAAGGATGGGGATCTGGCAGAAGTAAAATCACGCAGGGGCAAGCTCACAACCAGGGTGAAATTGACCAGGGGTATACCGCGAGATGCAGTATTCATGACCTTTCACTTCAAAGAATCTCCTGCCAACATTCTTACAAATACCGCTACCGACCCCATATGTAAAATACCCGAACTTAAAGCTGCAGCGGTTAATATTCATAAAATTGAAGACCGCCGTCGTGAAGAAGAAAACGTGGAAAAAGGCGCCGGAGTAATAACCAAAGGGTGAATCCATGCCTCTATGTTAAATTATCTAGAATCAAGGTTATTAACTCAATTTTTATTAAAACATGGATTAATACCGGCTAAATAAGTTTGGATGAAAGTGTGTATTACAATAAGGTCAACGATTTTGCCCACTTATAAACTGTTTCATGCTCATTACCATTAACTTTGAGATAATCACGAAATAGGTCCTGACTCTTATCTCTTAAAATCCCCCCGACTATTCTAGGCACTCTATAGCCAGGGAAATCTTCACTTTGCGGATTCCATTTCTTGGCTATTGCAACAGCTCCATCACTTGGGGATTCTAGAGCATAGCATACCTCTCCAATGAAAAACGACATAGCCGCCCCTAAACACATCATACAAGGTTCTAATGTGGTAAACAACTGCATTCTGCTTCGATCTTTAAGGGAAAACCCCTTGGTATCAGCTTCAATGAGGGTTTTTAATTCGGCATGAATTAAAAACCTTTTATCCATCTTCTCAGTGGTGTAGCTTTGTGAAATGATCTCATCATCAAGAAATACAGCTGCAGCAATAGGCAGCTCTCCCTTTTCTAGAGCTGCCTCAGCAAGCTTAAGAGTAATTGACATTTTATCATCATAATTCATTATATATCCCTCTAAACCTCAATGTTATTTGATTTTTTTCAGAAGATTTATCAACTTCGAAGTTAAATAGTACTTAGTACTATTTAACCTCCATAGTCCAACCAAAGACGTCCTCAATTCGTCCTTGTTGGATGCCAGTTAGGGTATCATAAAGTTTAGCTGATAGTGTACCGATTTCATCACTTATTCTAATTATCCTGGAATCCCAGTTTAAACTACCTATGGGAGAAATGACAGCAGCAGTTCCTGTTCCAAAAGCTTCTTCCAGAATTCCTTGTGCGTGGGCATCATATATTTCCTGGATAGACAACCTTCTCTCCACTACTTTCATATCCCAATGTTTTAACAACTGTATCACTGAATCTCTTGTTATTCCTGGCAAAATGCTTCCTTCTAGGGCAGGAGCAATAATCTCATTGTTAATCTTAAAGAACACATTCATGGATCCGACCTCTTCGACATACTTTCTCTCTATTCCATCAAGCCATAGGACTTGCACATAGCCTTCTTTGGCTGCTTTAGCCTGAGCCTTAAGACTAGCAGCGTAATTACCACAAGTCTTTGCAAACCCTGTTCCTCCACGGACTGAACGGACATATTCTGTTTCAACATAAATGTCTACCGGGTTAATGCCCTGTGGGTAATAAGCGCCTACAGGTGACAAAATGGTAATGAATTTATAGGTACTTGATGGTTTTACACCTAAATAAGCGTCCGTTGCTATTATAAAAGGTCTAATGTACAGGGAAGTACCTGGAGCTGTAGGAATCCAGTCTCTATCTACAGTCACAAGTTTTTTCAAAGCTTCTACACAGAAATCAACATCTATAGGAGGAATACACATTCTATCGTTGGTTTTATTAATCCTTTCCATATTCTTTTGCGGCCTAAAAAGCAAAATTTTATCATCAGGTGTTCGATAAGCTTTAAGACCTTCAAAGATGGCCTGCCCATAATGAAAGGTTGCTGTAGCCGGGTCAAGTTCTAAAGATCTATAGGGTACAATCCTGGGATCATGCCAACCCTTTTCTGTGATATAATCCATGATAAACATATGGTCTGTGAAATACCTTCCAAAACCTAGCTGATCTTGGTCAGGTTTGACTTTTGGATTTTTAGTTTTTTCAATAGTAATTTCCACGTTAATCTCTCCTCTTTTTTCAGTTCATTAACCCGCCTGTCACCTTTGCTATATTATAAATCTATTGCGTTGTAAAATAAACGCCTATTTTCAAGGTTAAGTAAATCAAATATCTATTTTGACCGGATCCAAATCTGATAATGATACCTTCCATTCCTGTTCTTTCTCATCAAAATCCAGCATCCTGCCAAGTGGTATTTTCATGTATTTCCCATACCCAATTATTGCCACATCACCGTTTTTTAGTATGAGTTCTCCTGACCCTTCAAATAATCTGCTGGAATCCTTAGTTATCCTACCAACTACTCTTAGTTCTTCATTTAAAGGAACAGGCTTTTTGTATTTTAAGTTTAATTCCACTGTTACCCCGAAGATATTTTTATCTTTTGTCATAATTGCTCGACCTATTGTCTCGTCCAGTATAGCTGCTGCAATACCCCCATGCAGCCTGCCGGGATAGCCTTGATGTTCTTCAAATGGTGTAAATATAGCTGCAACCTCATTATTCTCCAGTTCATAAAAAGAAGCTTTAAGTCCGAATTCATTACTTAAACCACAAACTAGACACATTTTACTATTCTGTTGCTTTTTCATAACCTCGTATTCCACTATAACATCTCTCCCAATCCAGTGAACATATATCAGCCCACTATTCTCCAACCAACTTCTATCTGAACAACTTGATTATATCGTTACTTGGTATTCCATCTCTAAATATTAAATGGGACTTTTTTATTTCGTATTTGATTATTTCTGGTTCCGTGACTCCCAAATATGTATCAGCAAGGGCAAGATTTATTTTTTGTCGAATTCCACTTTCGATTATCTTATTCACTTCTTTATCAAAGCTACACTTTTAATTCATTAATATACACTAAAGATCGAAAAGTTAAATCTAAAGGATGGGGCTCTAGCAAAAGTAAAATCACGCAGGGGCAAACTTACAAAGCTGCAGCAGTTAGTATTCATAAAAATTGAGGACCACTGTTGTAAAGAAATAAATGTGGGAAAATGGTACCGGAGCAAGGGCGAGGGATTAGCAAACAAGGTGAATTTTAGTTTTGTGTACTTGCACTTAAGTAGTCCAATAAAGCCGGAAGAACCCCTGTTATATCCTTTTTTCTATTAATCAGCCTGGCCAATTCTTCTCTACCTGACCCAACAATCAAGGCAGGTACCTGGCATTTAGTGTGCCCCTTGACACCCAAATCTTCCAGGTTGCCGTGGTCACTGGTAACTAAAAGAATATCCTTGTCCTTGTCCAGGTTAGCAGCAACTGAAGCTAAAAATTTATCCAGTAACATTACAACCATGGAGGCATCGTCGAAATTGGCGCTGTGACCAACAATGTCTGTAATAAAGCTTTCATACAAGGTGAGGTGAAAATCCTTTGCGATACCGGCTAATCGTTTTCCCGCCTCTTCCGGTGTAACAAGCTTAGCTTTATATCCCTGCTTGATAAGATAACTATTTGTTATATCCATGAATACAGCCTGTCCATTATCCATATCCGCCAATGTGCGGAAAGGAAGACCGGCGAAAAAATTCATTAAGGTGGTACAAGGAAGATGGTTATTGGACCCTTTTAATACAGCGTCGAGAGAATCCGGCCTGTAAGCATTGGCAAAGGTACATTTTAAACCCTTTTCCATAAGCTGCAAAAACATATTCTTTTCCTTGAGCGCCTCTTTAAGGGCCTCATTAGGATAGGCATTTAAGTGGTAGCCCAGCAGTTTGGGCGCATTTACTCCGGTAAACAGCGAACACTGCCCGGTAGCGCTCTGGGGCAAACCATCCACCCCTAGGACAGCATCAAGGGCCAATAAAACAGCCCCTGGATAAATCCGATCTCCCACTGTCCGAGTTAACTTTTTTCCATCGAGAAGTTGTTCAAGAAAGGGTGTAGGCGTAGTAAAAAATGGATTATCCTTGTTTTCCAAACCAAGTCCAATACCATCTAGAAAGACAAATATTACCCGCCTCATGTTTGAAGTCATCCTTTCTTTAACATCTTAATCCATGAGCATGCCGCCGTTTACTTCAATCATCTCTCCGGTCATGTAACTTCCATAATTAGTAGCAAGAAGAAGAGCCGCGCCGGCAATTTCCTGAGGATCGCCTATCCTACCCACAGGAATATTCTTACGAAAGTTCTCAAGAACTTGTTTGGAAGAATGCTGTTCATGGAAGCGGGTCATAATTACTCCGGGAGCTATAGCGTTAACCAAAATTCCGTAAGGGGCCAATTCCTTGGCTAACCCCTTGGTAAAAGTATGTACTGCGCCTTTAGCCGAAGCATAAGCCACCGCTCCAGGGCCGCCCCCTGTGCGGGCCGCAACTGAAGAAATGTTAATAATTTTTCCATACCCTTGAATTATCATTGCCTTGGCCACATATTTTGATACTAAAAACACTGAAGTAAAGTTAATATCCATGACCTTACGCCAAAGGTCCAGGTCAAAGTCTACAATCTTGCGCCTCTCTACCATGGTTCCTGCATTGTTTACAAGTATATCAATTTTACCGGCAAAAGCTATGGTTTCTTCAACCATCTTTTTAACTTGACTTTCCTGGGTGACATCTGCCTGGCAGATGAGAGCCCTGGTTTTGAAAGCCATTACCTCTTTAAGTGTTTCTTTCGCTTCAGCACAACTCTCATTATAGTTAATGATTACAGAACAGCCATGCCTGGCAAATTCTACTGCTAAAGCTCTACCAATTCCAGTAGCCCCTCCTGTGATTAAAGCGACCTTTCCATCCAGGTTAAATATTCGCGGCATATTAATTACCTCCATTCCTTTTTATTTTTTGTGACATTCCTCCTGTCCTCTTTCCCTAAGTTGGGGACATTCCTCCATTCCAAGAGTTTACGCACCAAGGGAGGTGTGTCCCCTTTCATACGTTGGGGACATTCCTCCATTCCAAGAGTTTACGCACCAAGGGAGGTGTGTCCCCTTTCCTTATTA
>JBFLYC010000034.1:0-35984 GCA_040756735.1 Bacillota bacterium
TTGGGTTTGACCTTGATGTGTTTACTAGGGTAGGTGGCCCTTAATTACCATAGGCTCTTCCCGAAAAAATTGACTGGGATAAATGTTAGTTCTTGTTGTGTAAGGGTGCGAAAGATCAGTTATATACAAAAATATATACAAAAAAATAACGAATAATAAAAAAAGGCGCCTAGTGTCGAGCGCCACAATTTCTCCTTTTTTAGGACTACAATCTGCTCATTTTTATTATTGTAGTAGTTGGGAAATATTTGTCTGTAGATACTATGACCCTGTCTACCAACTCATCATCTACATATGTTTCTTTAATCAATCTTGATGTATAGCCCGGCTGACCCTGGGTTACGACAATTTCCTTGCCCTTCTCAAGGGATTCATCATAGATGTAACTTGTCTTTGGCAAAATAGTAGAGATTCTTTCCGATTTCAAAACAATTTTTTTGCCGGTACTGGTGCCGTGCAATTCCACTGTTAAATCATTTTTTCCTATTTCTGCATGGATGTAAATATGAGCATCTGTACTGTTTCTAAACTTAAAATCAACGCTATTCCATGAAACTGTAGCATCTCGACTTAGAGGCACATAGGGTACAGTGAGACTGTGATTTGCTCTTTCTACCACTTCAAGATCTGCTAACAATACTGCATTGTATAGTGTTGACGATACCTGACAGATGCCTCCGCCTACCCCACTGCTTATTTGATTGCCAATATATATAGGGGAAGTCTTGTATCCTTTCTCAATGGTTCTTGCACCTACAATTTCGTTAAATGAAAAAACCTCTCCCGGCGGCAGGACCGTGCCATTTATAGCCTCCACTGCAATTCGCAGGTTACTTGTTCTGTTCACCAGATCCGGATTAAACTGTGTCGTAAAGTATGCTATCAGCTCATTTACCCCTTTTGCTTTTAATTCCTGACTGGAGACTTCCGGCAATACTTCTCTAAATGGCATCATAAGCATGATGTGCTCATCACTAACACATTCTTCTTCAATTAAAAAGATTAGTCTTTCTATATCAAACTCTAATCCATTTATTCCTTCAATAATTTCAACTCTCCCATCAATATACTTAAACTCTGCGTCTTGAGGCTGCCTTAATTCAATATTCTCAAGATTTTTTAGCTTACTAAAAAAAATATCTCTCTGGACTTTATATTTCAAGTTAAGGCTTTTGGAATTATTGTAAATACCAATATAGTTTTTTATTACATTAAGAAAACCTGCATTATAAATATTTAATACTTCCTGTTCAATCTCTTCTTTATTTGTAGTTACCCCAACTTCCCTTAAGTTGTATTCATAATACTTATCATTGCAGCTTAATATCAAGTTTCTGTCTAATAAGGCATCCTCAAACCTGCTTAAAGTACCGGCAAGTTCACTTATTCTTATTCCTCCCATGTTTTCATCTTGGATTACTAGATTGTAGGGTAAAAAATTGTTAGTAAAAATGCCTACTGTTGATAATATGATCAAACCCATATTTAATAACATAATAAAAATTTTTTGACTTCTAGTTAAAATATCCAAATTAGATGACCCCTGCCAAATAAAAATCTATTCTAAATATATTAGGTAGGGCCTCTACGTATGACCTGAGTTAACAAAAAACTAAGGCCAGTCCCTATATAGCTGAAACTGGCCAGTTGTTACACACACTTTAAATTGCACATGTATATAATGTTAATAATAATGCGAAAAAATCTGTTTTTATAAGAGCTATGTTCAGTCAGGGGGATGTGAATTGTGCTGCTTAAGATGATGTGGAAGCTTATGCCGAGCTTCATCAAACAGCCCTTATACTTAGTTAAAGGTTATTTAGAGCGGGGAAAAGTAATCTATAGAGCTATAACACCATATAATTTAATAGAAGTTATCGATAAAAAGGGTATACGCTATCTGGTGTTCAAAGACCCCAATCAGCCTATGTACAGGCAAAAACCAGAAGTCACCTATCAAAGCTATATGGTTCTCAACGACCCTTTAAATACAAATGCTACTTTTGCAGATTATTTTCAATTGGTTTGGATTTTTAACCCCCAGATAACTACCGTCCTAATGATTGGCCTTGGTGGAGGTATAGTTCCCAAACGCTTCATGAATGATTATCCGGAAATGCGGTTTACTTCAATTGAAATCGATTCTGAAGTAGTAAAGGTTGTTCATCAGTATTTTCATTTAAAACAAAGTTCTCGCCATAGAATACTAGTAGGTGATGGCCGTAAATACATTCAAAGGTCCAAGGAATCCTTTGATTTACTATTATTAGATGCCTTTTTTGCAACTACTATACCCTATCATCTTTTTACAATTGAATTCTATCAGGAGGTTTATGGGCGCTTAAATCCAAACGGTCTTGTAGGAATTAATATCTTCGGAGCCTTCACCGGACCTAACAGCTACCTTTTCAGGTCCCTGTATCAAACCTTGGCATTCGTATTCCCCAGGCTTTATCTTTTTGCTCCAAAAAAAGATACTCCAGAAGTAATGCAAAACATTTTCATCTTTGCCTTACAAGAAGACATGGAAATGACTCCTCAAGACATATTCAAACGTGCGCAGGTGCTCAGCCAGACTAAAGTATCTGTCCCAGGTTATGTAGAAACAGCCCAAAAGCTCTATCAAGAACCTATAGATATAACAGACGTTCCAATTTTAAGTGACCGGAACTCTCCTGCAAACGGGGAACTAAACCTTTATTCCAAGGTAGTCATGTGAGGGGGAACATTATGACATATACAATATCGTGAGACATTGATTTACTACCTTTTGAATAAATAACATCAATCCAACAGCATGGATTTATTATTTTTATCTACATATCCAACCTTCACCTGACAATTAAATAAATTTCTTAATGTTTGGGCAAGTTCATCTCTCGCTGCTATTACCGCCTCATGGTTAACATTGATAAAACCATCTATGGGGAAAAATATGTTCACACTTTTTTCAGTAATCTTACCCTGCTCACTTTGCCGCCAGATCCATCTTCTTGTTTTCACATTATTTCCGCTGGTGTAAATCAATTCCCCAGGCTCCACGGTCTCGGGTTCTTCCATTCCAAAGGGAATGAATTTATCTCCATCAACAGTAAATCTAACTTCAATTCCATCTTTAGCCTTGTCAATGTCATGAGCGCCTATGGGAAGTATGTATTTTAAAGACATGGCATTGGCTGCGTCAACAACATTATTGATGCTTGGAATCTGGCCGCCTTTTGAAACTCTGGTGGTTAATGCCTCTATTGAAGATGCAAATTTATTGGGGTTAAACCCCAGCTAAATAAATGCATTTCTATAGGGGAGAATCTTGGGGTGCTCTTTAATATTCATACCCTTAAACTCTTCTCTAACCTTTTTTATGCTGTTCTGCAACAATTCTTTTATATAGGTATTTCCTTCAGTGTTATCAATACCTTTAGCTACCACTACACCAAAAAATAAATTCTCAAATCTTTGAAAAACCTTTGCGTCAACTGAAAACCTCATAGCATACTCCTTTCATGGAATTACCTGCACTTACAGTTACACTTGCACTTACTCCATTTGATGTCCAGACTAGTTTTCCGACTTACAAAGAGCATCTTCAGCAACCTTTTTTTCATGGGCGCTGCCGATGATTTCAGAGGATGCACGTAATAGGGCAAGATCACCATCACTCCATGAACCAATTCCAACAATGTTGTCAAAACCTATAAAACCGCATAAATTCCCTTTGACATAAAGGGGTAACACCAGCAAATTGGTAAATTAATTGAAAATCATATTTCGATTTCTACACATAAAAAAGAAACCCTTTAAAATTTTTTTTTTATAAAAACCTTTTTCAACATTTGAAAAGGCTGAAGGTATGTCTTGTTCAAGCTGTGCATGCTCGGATATATAAAGAGTCCCTTTTTGGCCCAGAACTATCCCATCTACCATGATCACCTGACCGCAGACAATAGTCATATAAGGCTTACCTTTTTCATAATCAACTACGGTAATATCTGCATCTGCCCCTTCTTCTAAATAACCTTTTTTTTCAAAGCCATATACTTGAGCAGGAACATAACACATCTTTTGAACCATTTCTTGCAGGGTAATGGCTCCGAACTTTACCAGGAGATCTGAAATTATATTAGCACTCTGCTTTAATATTTCAAAGGCCTCGGCCAATTCAGTTTGAGGGTCTTTAACAAGACCCCGGCAATAACCGTTTATATGAGGTATGTAAAGCCTCTGGCCATCAGCTAGTTGTACGGATTCCTTAAAACCATTCAAATGGCTCCCGGTAGCCAGGGAACCACAATGGAAAGCTACCCCAACTTTTTTTTCATTACAGCATTTTATAACATGGGCAGTGGTTTCTGGGGTTAGGGGGTAGTGTCCACCCATTATCTTAATTCCTACAGCCCCTTTTTTCAATGCATTATCTACAACCCGGCCTACTTCCCTTTTAGGAGCATCCACCGGCAGATTATATTCCGGCCTTACAGATTCCATGCAGCTTATGTTTAGACCGGCTCCGAAGGTCATCATGTAATCAATTACACTTTCAATGGGACCGGCATAGTCAACGGCTGTCGCAACCCCCGCCTTTGCCATCATACGGTGGCCTTCTGGTCCTCCCAGGAGGCTTGAGATATAGTTTCATATAAACGTAGTTTTATTCTTTAAAGCTCATACTCGGGGTACTCTTTGACAACATTTTTAAAATTATCAACGTAAAGAGGTCAATACTGAAACGAGTAATATCTAAGCTGTGGTGATAATGAAGATCAAAAAGAACTCGAACCAGGGTAGTGTTATCTCTGGGAACGTACTTAGCAGGCAGTGATAATTTTTGAGAACTATGCTTATATATCAGCGGCTTAATATCAGCATATTCCTTATATACAAGGGGAACTATTTCAACATTTAGATCTTTTGATATCTGAACCGCCTGATTTACAGAATCCTCAGGTCCAACTACTCCAATTTTCATGTTCTTATTCACCAGCCTTTTATGCTTAATAATAAATACGTTAAAAAATGCAAAAATCCTTTTAAATCTCTATCAACTCCATAGAGGAACAAATAAAGTTAGGGTTTTAAAGCATATTAAATACTAAATTGTAATAATCTAGGAGTATCTTTAGAATTTAATATTGCATTATGGCAAATCATACATTTATCATTAATTTAGGGAATTAAACGTACAAGAAAATAAAGGAGGGGTTTAATGCATCAGGTAATAATTGTGGGAGCAGGGCCTGCCGGAGCTTATTTAGCCTATTTATTGGCTCGTGAAGGAATAGATGTTCTGCTGCTGGAAAAAGAATATTTGCCTCGTAATAAGTTATGCGGTGGAGGCATCTCGCCCAAGGTAATAAAATTATTGGATTTTGATTTAAATCCAGTCATAGAAAATACAATTTATAAAATGATTATTACTCACAGGTTAGGTAAACCAATAAATGTTAATTCTGACCAGCCCATTGTTTATATGAGCAGTAGAGACCAATTGGACAATTATTTAGTAAACAAGGCAAAACATGCAGGTGCAACAGTTTTAGATGGACTAAGGGTAAAAAAAGTACAGTCAGTGGGAAAAGAAGTTTTTGTATATACAAATGAGAAAGTTTTTTCCGGAAGTATCTTAATAGGGGCCGATGGCGCCAACAGTATAGTTGCTCGTTCTTTTGGCCTGGCAAAGAACAGAATAAATACAGTAGCTTTTGAAAGCCACGTCCCATTATCTCAAGAAAAGACAGATGAATCCAGGTGTACTATTAGAGTAGACTATGGACTGGTGCCAAAAGGTTATGCATGGGTGTTTCCCAAATCCAATTATTTATCTGTAGGAGTGGGCAGCACCTCACCCAAGATAAAGGGACTAGATAGCTATCTAAATAAATGGATTCGGGCAGAAAACTTTGATGTGCCTGCACTACCCCAAAAAAAAGGCTGGGTTATACCTCTAAACCCGCAGCCTAATGACCTGCATAATAACAATGTTATAGTAATTGGCGACGCTGGGGGGCTGGTTGATCCTGTTACTGGTGAAGGGATTTATGCTGCCATTTACAGCGCATGCCTGGCAGCCCAGGTGATAACTGAGCAGGTCAGACAAGCAAGGCCAGATTTGCAAAGGTATACCAACCTGATACTTGAAAAAATAAAACCGGAAATTACTAACGCTTTTCGCTTTGCTGGGTGGTTTTACCTGGCCTCTAACCTGTTCCACCGGTTTTTGGGCAGCCATCAAGAAACAGCGACCGGCATGATGCAAGTAATCTCCGGCAATTTGACCTATGCTCAGTTTTTTGCTACTCTACGCCCCAAAATGTAATATACTACTCCCCCCCTTTTTACTACTTACATAAGGATTTTAGGGATGACAAGTTTTTTCTTCTATAAATACTGAGAATTATCCCCTTTGCAAATGCATTAATAGTGAGCTGCGAACCGCCGTAACTGATGAAAGGCAGCCCGACCTCACTGATAGGAGCAAGCCCTAAATTCATGGCCATGTTCCACAAAAACTGAATAGCAAAAATAACCACAAACCCACTGATAAGGAGCCTGGCATAACTGTTTTTCACTGTAGCTGCAATCCCTGCATCGTTTTCTTAAAACATTTTCCTAATAAACATATAAAGGACTACCATACTTTTCTGCCAGATTAAAAATATCTTCATCTTTTATAAACATACTCTCCTACATCCCTTAACTTTTTTCTTGGTAATTTCAATGAGTTTTATTTCGTTTTTCATGGATTCTTTAAACAGGTCTACAAGGTTTTTTTTCTGAGAGAACAAGCATGTAGAGTTTATGCTGTCTGTAATTTCCCCTGTCAATACATTTATGGTGTCTGAGATAAGACGTATTTGATTTAAATCTTTTTGACTGTGGTAAACTATCATATTATCTTGTATAAAAGGTGGATTCGTAATCAAAACTACTTTCAAACCCCTTTGTGCTGCTGCTGATAAATCAGGCAAAACAGCATCAAGTATCCAACCTGACACCGAGATGTAAATTCGTTCCTTTGCGCCGTTGATAATATTCTTAACCTTATTTATAATATGCTTCTGCCCCTTAATTGTTATATACGGTTCAGCTTCCTCCTTCCTAACCGGCATGTTGTTTTCGAGGAAAGTCTTGATTTCCTGCAGTTCCCTTATTTTGTTCTCGCAAAATTCATCAATAGGAACAGGTGTATACCTGGTGGCGCTATCCTCAATTACATTGGCTGCTCCTTTTTCGACAAGGTTGGCAAGAGCTGTGTAGGTGTTGGAACGGGAAATTCCAGACAGTTTGGCAACTTCGTACCCTGTCAACTCCCCCTCCGTTGACAAGAGCAAGTAGATTACAGCTTCCTGCCTTGTAAGCTGCAATTGTGTTAGGGCATGAATTAGGTCCATTTTGCAATCCACCTTCAACATAGTATTCCTATATAGGAACACTATGTTACAATAAGTTATCCTTGTCAAGTAGGAAAGAAAGTGCTTCCCAATAGAAATAATAGATTAACAATAGATTAACATCTTTTAAATATTGACAAAGCTAATGATACATATTAGCATTGTAGCCAAATGGTTATGCTTCATCCTACAAATAGCAAGGCCAAACCATTTAGGTTTAATTAACAAATATCAAAAAGGGAGATAGAAAATGCAGATAACAGTAGGGGTTTCAGCCAGACATATTCATTTATCTACCAAGGATATGGAGGCATTATTTGGCACAAGCTACAAATTAACTCCGGAGCGCTACTTATCTATAGCAACCCAGTATATTTGCAGGGAACGATTAACTA
The DNA here is from genome assembly GCA_040756735.1 of Bacillota bacterium. Classification (GTDB taxonomy): domain Bacteria; phylum Bacillota; class DSM-16504; order Desulfitibacterales; family Desulfitibacteraceae; genus JBFLYC01. The sequence goes on from JBFLYC010000034.1 coordinate 7,784, forward strand.
TTATGGGTCCAAAGAGCAGTTTGGAGAATGTAGCAGTTATTGGACCACCCAGGGAACATACTCAAGTTGAAATATCCAAAACAGATGCAGTTAAATTAGGAGTTAATCCGCCTGTCAAGCTGTCGGGAGACTTAGAAGGCTCAGAAAGCATAACACTAATCGGGCCGGAAGGACAGCTCTTCTTACAAAGAGGATTAATAATTGCTAAAAGACACATTCATATGACTGAACAGGATGCAGCAGATCTTGGGTTTAAGCATAAAGATTACGCTATGGTGATTGTTAAAGGTGATCGGAGTTTAGTATTTGATTATGTTGTAGTGAGGGTTGCTCCTGAGAATACCCATACAGAGATTCATCTGGATACCGATGAAGCCAATACTGCCAACATGAAGACAGGTGATACGGCAACACTTCTTCACGTAAATGATAAAAAGCTAAGGCTAGAGCAGATAATCGGTATGTTTGACGAACGACAATTAAGAGTTTTGGAGCAGTCTGTGGTTACTATCCTGGAAGATGAAAAAAAGAGGCTGTCCATGATGGAAGAAATGATTAAAATGTTAAGAAGCTAATGGAGCCATGGGGAGCCATGGGGACGGTTCGAGCGTCACCGTAGCGCAGCAAAGGTCCGAAGACGATGGAACCGTCCCCGTGGCGTATTAAATAAACAAGTTCACCAGTTTACCTTCTGTTACTTTAACCAGACCTTTATCTGTAATCTTAAGCTCAGGACTAACTGGAAGTCCCAGGGTGCTAAAGGACATAATCGGATTGTAATGCTTATACCCCAATGAAATCATCATGCTTTTCAAATAAACAATTTCCTTGCTTAAATCCTCCAGATACTTTTCAGATAAGATTCCCCCAATAGGAAGGGCTGCAAAAGCAAGAACTTTGCCATTTTCAACAACACAATAACCGCCCTGATTTTTGATGACCTCATTGGCAGCAATGAGAAAATCCTCCTGGCTTTTCCCCACTACCAGCAGATTATGATGATCATGAGCATATGTAGTTGCTATAGCCCCTCTTTGAATAATCTCTCCTCCTACTAATCCCAGGCCAATGTTGCCATTTTTGCCATACCTTTCAAAAACTCCGGCAAGACAATACGGGCTTTTTTCCCACTCAAGCAGATAATTTGCTGTAGGAACAGGAGCGATTTTCTCCTTGGTGAAGGTACTCCCATCTGAAACCATCATTACCCTGCATTGACAGCTTCCATCCTTTACAGGAGCATGGATTTCGAGATCTTTTGAAATAATGATTTCTCTTTGAACACTTTGATAAAACTTTTCCGGAAACTCCTTTTTCCCATGGGCAGGTGTATATTTTTCCCCTGCTGCATAAACCTTTTTCCCTGATTTATATACCTCGTCAATGGCAAAGGTATCCAAATTATTTAACAATATGAAATCTGCCAGCTTATTGGGGGCAATGCTGCCCCTGTCTAAAAGCTTCATCCTTTTAGCCGGAGTATAAGTAGCTGCATAAATGGCTTGCTCGGGCTCCATCCCCATCTTCATGGCTTTTTTGATTAAATAGTTTAAATGCCCCTTTTCCATAAAACTGTCCGGCATAACGTCATCAGTCACAAAGCAAAAATGTTCTTTTACCGGGGCTTCCTGTAAATAATCCATAACTTCTGTTGTCATGGATTTTTCCTGTATTTCCACAAACATCCCCATGGCAATTCTTGCCTGTAACCCTGCGGCAGTCTGGTGGGTATGATCCGAATCAACGCCGGCAAAAATATATCTGCTCAGGTCAAGGTCCATGAGCATGGGACAATGACCTTCGATTGTCAATAAAGGATAGTTTTGCTTAATATATCTTAAAATCTGGTTGGTTTTTCCATGGGGTTCGTTAATGACCTCCATATAGTTCATTACCTCTCCAAGACAAACCACCTTCTCCTCCTTTAACAATTCCTCAATCTCAGGCATGTCAATAACTGCCCCGCTGGTTTCTAAATTGGTGGAAGGCACTGAACTTGGAATGCCATAAAAAATATCTGCTTGACATTCTCCGCCTGCGGCAATCATTGCCTTTATTCCCTCAACCCCAAAAACATTGGCTATTTCATGGGGATCTGTCACAACAGTAGTTACTCCATTCCTGATGAGTTCATGGGAGAAGGCTTTTGGAGTTACCATGGAGCTTTCTATGTGCAAGTGAATATCTATGAGCCCAGGAACCATGTAGCGCTTCTGCCCTGCCACTACTTCCTTTGCCTCCAGTTGATTCATGGTGTCCTTGCCTATATGGTAAAATTTATCTGCAATAATTGCCGCGTCTCCATGAATAAAACTTTTGAAGGCACTGTTATAAATATATACATCCTTTACCAGCAGATCTACCTGCATGAAAACTTCCCCCCTAGTTGACAGCAGAACACCTAGTCTGATGACTAGGTGTTCTATGTGGTTTTATTGTGCTACAATTTCTCTATTCCAACGATCGATCCAGCCCTTCATCTGAGGTATAATATTTGACCAATCCAGCAATTGCAGCTTTGCAATGGTTTCTTCACCATAGGTTAACCCGCTGGCTTCCTCTGGAGTAAGCTTGACGTTCTTATTGGCCGGAGCATCTACTTTTGCAACAGCATTGGCTCTTTGCACCTCGTCACTTAACACCCAGTTGATAAACTCTTCTGCTAAAGCCTTGTTTTTAGTTCCTTTTACAATGTTAATTGTATTAACGACTGCGTATGCACCTTCTTTGGGAACTACCCATTTGGCTGTAGGCACTGCCTTTTTAATGCTTTCAAAAGAAAACTCCTGGCCGGCAGCGATCACTACTTCTCCTTGGGCCAGCATGTTCACTAAATCAGAAGATCTGCTGTAATACTTTAAGATATTCGGACTCAATTCCTTTAATTTACTGAAGGCCACATCTTCATCAATCTTGTCCGAACCGCCTAGTTTAGAGGCAAGGTCAATAATCATTGGACCTGAAGTCGTTGTAATGTCAGGAATGGAGATCCGGTCTTTAAACTCTGGTTTCCATAGGTCTCCCCAGGAAGTAACCTCGCCACTGACTGCTGCCGCATCATATACAATGCCAAAACTGCCTATGGTATAGGCCGGCCCATAGTCCGCTCCTAGTGGCGCTTTGGCGATATCGTACAGTTTGTTAATGTTAGGAATATTATTTACATCAATTTTTTCAAATAAGCCTTCCTCAATTCCCTGCATGGCAAAGTAATCTGCTAGAAAAATAATATCTACCTGAACATTATCTCTTACCCGGACCTTGTTTAGCCTGTCTGCGTTATTCCCTACTTCCAGCACAATCTTTACATTATGCTTTTCCTCAAAGGGTTTAAATACATTTTCCCATAACAGGTCTTCATTGAAGCCCCATGTAGAAATAACTAATTCCACAGGTTCTGCTGGGGCTCCGCCAGAACTTGATGTTTCCGGCGTTTTTGTACTACATCCGACTGCAAGAACAAGAGCCAGACACACTATTAATAACACCAGTTTACTTGATTTTTTCACGGTTGATCCTCCCCCAAAATTTTTAATAATTAAATTTCCTTAAAGCTGTATTGAAGAATACTATTTAAGCTTTTACTTGAAGTACTCTTAATTCCCCCTTTCATGTACCTTTTTGACCAGTCTGATTTTTTCTTTAGGAAACTGCAGCAGCACCTGTTCTTCATTTTCAAACACCCTGTCCGTGTCTTTATTAACGATAAATTCTCCTAAAGAGGTATCTACCACATACTGGTACTGACGGCCAAGATAGGTACGAATTTTAATTTTCCCCTCTATTTGATTGACCACATTTTTCGAGCTGCTTCCCTCAATTAACAAAACATTTTCCGGGCGAATAGCCCCCAGCCAACTCTCTTGTGCAATGTCTTCTTTTTGTTTGAGCGCTTCGAAAACCTTTCCATTGCTCGCCTTGAAGGCAGCAGTCTCCTGTTCCACCCCTATTAACTGCAGGTTGATGAAATTATAAAAGCCTACAAACCTTGCAACAAACTCAGTTTCCGGGTATTGATAAATAACTTCAGGTCTGTCCAACTGCTCGATAACCCCTTGATTCATTATGGCTACTTTGTCGGAAATGGAGAAACACTCTTCCTGATCATGGGTAACGTACACAGTGGTAATCCCTAATTCTCTTTGAATTCTGCGGATTTCAACACGCATGCTGACCCTAAGCTTTGCGTCCAAATTACTCAAGGGCTCATCCAGCAGCAATAAATCTGGTTCAATCACCAATGCTCTGGCCAGGGCCACTCTTTGTTTTTGTCCCCCTGAAAGCTCAGCAGGATACCGGTTTTCATACCCAGTTAGGCCCACGATTTCCAACATGGATAAAACCTTATTGCGCAATTTGCTGCCGGATATTTTCATGCATTTTAAGCCAAAGCCTACATTATGAAATACCGTCAGGTGTGGGAATAAGGCATAATTTTGAAAAACAAGCCCAAAGCGCCTTTTATGCACAGGGACCTTGGTGTAATCCTTTTCATTAAAGAAAAAATGTCCTTTTTGTGCCTGCATGAAACCGGCAATCAATCTAAGTGTAGTGGTTTTGCCACACCCACTGGGGCCCAACAAGGATAATAACTGGCCCTTTTCCACTTCCAGATTAAAATTCTCTAATACCACATTTTTGTCATAGGCTACTGTAACATCCTGCAAAGATATTAGCGCCATTTTCCCCCTCCTGTCCTATTTTGCAAAATAACTTAACCCCAGGGTCCTTTCTATCACTATCATAAGTAATACTGTGAATACCATTAAAACCACCGATAAGGCTGCTATAGTCGGGTCAAAATAATACTCCACATAACTGAGCATTTGAATAGGCAATGTGCTGATTCCCGGACCTGTTAGAAAGACTGAAACAGGAACATTATTGAAAGAATTAATAAAGGCTAGAATAAAGGCAGCTATCACTCCCGAGCGAATATTTGGAAGCACAACTACAAAAAATGTCCTTATTTTGCTGGAACCAAGACTGACTGCAGCCTCTTCAATGGAATAATCAAAGTTAGCCAAGCTGGAAGAAATCACTCGAATAATATAAGGCAATATGATGATTGTATGTCCAATTAACAGGCCTGTGAAAATTGGAATGTTTTTAGCAATGACAATATATCTCAAAAGGGTGAATCCTAAAACCACTCCTGGTATCAAAACAGGGGAAATGAAGATTGTGTTAATATGATTCTTGCCTATAAAATTATACCTGCTCAGGGCATAAGCAGCCGGTATGCCGATAACAAGCGCTATCAACGTTCCGAAAACTGCCACCTGCATGCTGATTTCAAAGGTTCGCATAAACATTTTTACTTTGAAAATGTTTTCAAACCACCTTAAAGAAAAACCTCCTGGCGGAAAAGCCAGAAACTCATTAGGACTGAAAGCCGCAGCGATAATAATTACCAAAGGCCCAAGCAAGAAAACAAATACCATGGCTGTAATAAGAGTCAGTACTAGATTGCTTTCCTTCAATTTTCATCACCCCTTTGGATTAAGCTTTTTAGCAGCTGTGTTCATAATGCCAATTACAGCAATGGTAGTGACAATCATGATGGTTGCTACCACCGAAGCTGTATGCCAATCATTTAAGGTCATGGCATTCTGATAGATCAAGGTTGCCAGGACATTTGTCCTAGAACCGCCCAAGAGCTGGGGGGTGGTATAAGCCGTAAGACTTCCTGTTAATACTAAAATACTGCCTACTAAAAGTCCTGGAACACTTAGAGGAACAACTACCTTCAAAAACGCCTGGAGTTTAGAAGCTCCCAGGCTTTCCGCCGCCCTGACCAAATCCCCCTCAATATTTTCCATAACTCCTACCAAAGATAAAATCATTAAAGGCAGGAATAAGTGCACCAAGCCTATAATAATAGCAGTTTCTGTATACAACAATCTTATAGGACTCTCAACCAGATTGAGTCCAACCAAGATCTTGTTCAATATTCCATGCCTGCCTAAAACAGCCATCCAGCTGAAAGAGCGGACCACGGGGCTGGTAAGCAATGGAAAAACAGCCAGGGCTATATATATCCCCTTTTTTTTCATACTGGTTTTAGAGATATAATAAGCTGTTGGAAAACCTAAAATAACACATAAAATAGTAGCAATTAAACTGGTCCGTAAGGTTCTCATATAAATCTTCAGATAATATGGATCTGTAAAAAACTGCCGGTAGCTCTCGATAGTAAAGCTTTCTTCCAGCCGAAAAGTGGTTAATATAGTAGCAAACAAAGGCGCTATTACAAATATCACCAGGAATACTACTCCAGGAAATAACAGGAGGTAAACAAATCCTTTTTTCACGTCCTTCACCTCTCCTTTATAAAAAATAATCTTCTATTTCCTTCATGGTCGGCAAAGAACTCTGAGCGCCCAGCTTAGTTACTGTCAAAGCAGCAGCCTTCATGCCAAACTGCACGGCTGTCCCCGGATCATCTCCTTGTACAATTCGGCTGCCTAATCCACCAACAAAACTATCACCCGCAGCAGTGGTGTCTACTGTCCTTACCGGATATGCCTTTAAACCGACATAACTTCCTCCTTTTTCAACAAGTACAGCGCCTGCCTCTCCTAAGGTCAATATGGCATAGGAGCAGCCTAGTTGTCCTAACCTGACAGCCAGTTTATGCATTTCCCTGCAAGAAACCCCTGTTAAAGCCTCCCCTTCAACTTCATTTAAAACCAAATAATCAACACAAGCAAAAATTTCGGGATTAATGGATTGTATTGGAGCCAGGTTTAAAACAACTTTTTTCCCTAATTGTTTTGCATACCTCACTGCATACTCTACAACATCTATAGGAATTTCCAGCTGCAGCATAACTAATTGACTGTCCTCTATTAATTTTTTATGCTTATCTATATGCTCACAAGTCAATGCATAATTGGCTCCCGGAACTACCACGATTGTATTTTGTCCTTGCAAATCAACATGAATTGATGCTATGCCGGTAGAAGCTTTCCGGGTTTGTTCAATGCCTTGGATCCTTATGCCCTCATTCTTAAGGTTTTGCAGCATTTGTTTTCCAAAGCTATCTTCTCCCACGCAGCCAATCATGGCTACCTCAGTTCCCAGACGCGCTGCCGCCACAGCTTGATTTGCTCCTTTTCCACCTGGAATCAATTGAAAATCTTTTCCCAAAAAAGTCTCTCCAATTAAAGGCATTCTTTCCATGCGAACTACCAGGTCCATGTTGATACTGCCTATTACCAGTATTTTTCCTGCGTTCAAAGCCACCCCTCCTGCTTCATCATTAATCTCTAATGGTATTTATGAATAGTTCCAAAAACCTACTTACATCCAGGTCTAAACAAACTTCTATATTGGCCTCCCGATTTAATCTTCTCTGAAAATCGCATACAGTTTGCCCATCAGACAATTGACTTTTTGTTTCTATATCCACATAGTACTTTTGCGTGGTGACCAGTTTTTTGTCCAGGGCTACTGCCACAGCCAGCGGATCATGCATTGCGCAGCCCCTTAATCCGTATCTTCTACTATAACGTTCCATGTAACATTCAGTACTCTTTTTAATAAAGTGTTTGATACTGCCTTCTCCCAGTTTTTCAATGACCTTTTCATCAATCAATGCCTTTCTTGTGACATCCAGTCCTACCAGGGTAATTGGCATTCCAGAATGAAAAACCAATCTTGCAGCTTCCGGATCAACGAATATATTGTATTCTGCGGTAGGAGTGACATTTCCATAGGTAGCTACTGCTCCTCCCATGATTATTGCTTCCTTGACATAATGCACAATAGCCGGCTCTTTTTGCAGTGACAGCGCCAGATTGGTCAGCGGGGCTGTCATAATTAGAGTGACTTCATTTTTATTTTCCAGGATTTTTTCAATAATAAAATCAGGCCCAAATACTCCATCACTCACATCAACTTCTAAATCCTCCAGTGTCCCCCCCAGTCCATTTTCTCCATGAACATTTGTTTCAAAATAAGGTTCTCTTATTAATGGTTTTGAAGCTCCTCTAATCACCGGAATTTGTTTTTCGCTTCCCAATAACTTTAAAATTCGTTTGGTATTGATAGCGCCTTGAGATACAGGCACATTGCCGCATACTGTTGTAATCCCCAAAATATCCAACGCCTTGCTTTTCACCGCTAAGATTATGGCTATGGCATCATCTATTCCCGTATCCACATCTAAAATAACCTTTTTCATTTCTCCCTTTCCCCCTCCAAATAACTCCAGATGCTGTGGCTTACCACAGCAACTCCATATTTAAATGAGGATAAATCTACATTAAACCTGGGATGATGCCATGGAAAACGTTCTTCTTCTACACCCCCAACTCCCCATTCGATAAACACAGATGGGACTGCCCTGGCAATATATGCAAAATCATCCCCGCTCATCAGGGCGCTTTCTAATTCCAGCACACTTTCCTCTCCTAATAATTCCATCGCCGACTGTTTTACCAATTCAGTCATTTTTTGATCATTAACGGTAGGTGGATAACCCCTCTGGTAACGATATGTATAGTCGCCTCCCCAATTTGCGGCTACAGAAGCCAGCAATTTCTCAATTCGCTGCTCTATTTCATCTTGGACAGCTTCTTTAGTTGTCCGCACTGTCCCCTCAAGGTCTACCCGGTCAGCAATCACATTGGCACGATAGCCCCCATTTATTTTACCTATGGTTATGACAGCATTATCTGTTGGCGCAATTTGACGGCTGACAATATTTTGGAGATTGGCAACAAACTGCGAGGCCATGACAATTGCATCAATTCCCTGATGGGGCGCTCCTCCGTGGCCTGCTTTTCCCAACAGTGAAATATAAATTCTATCGGTAGCCGCCAGGATACATCCTGACCTTAATCCAAATTGTCCGGTTTTGATAAAAGGGTTGGTATGAATGGAAATAGCGGCATCCACTTTTGGTTTTTTCAAAACTCCCTGTCGTATCATCTCCACAGCTCCGCCTGGAGGCGCTTCTTCCGCAGGCTGGAACATTATTTTCACAGTACCTTTTAAGTTTTTTCTAAGATTATTGAATAAAAATGCCACTCCAAGACCTACGGTCATGTGAGCATCGTGTCCGCAGGCATGCATTATTCCTTTATTTTTAGAAGCATAGGCAAATTCGTTTTGCTCTTGAATCTCCAATGCATCCATATCTACCCTTAGCAAAAGGGTTTTACCAGGATAACTCCCTTTGATTTCTACCACTAAACCAGTTTCTCCGCAGCTTCTGTACGGAATTTTTCCTTTTGACAGCTCACCAACAATAAATTCCTTGGTTTTATATTCCTTAAAGCCCAGCTCAGGGTATTGATGAAGCTGCTTATATATCAACTGAAGATATCCCTCCAGTTCCTCTGCTTCTACCAACCAGTTCTTCATACTTTTAAACCTCCTTACAGGTTTTCCGTTTAACAAGCTTTGGCAGTAAAATAACCTCTCTTGAACTCTTCTTTTCCCCTTCTATTTGTTCCAGTAAAAGCTCCGCAGCAATTCTACTCATATCTTGTATCGGCTGTGCAATGGTCGTTAGCTGCGGCACGATAAGTTTTGCAAAGGGTATATCGTCAAATCCAACAATGGAAATGTCATCAGGCACTTTGATACCTGCTTCCACAAATCGATTTATTGCCCCAATGGCCATCATGTCATTAGCTGAAAACAGAGCTGAAAATGCTTTCTTGCCGGCCAATAACATACCAGCACCTTCATAGCCGCCTTCATATCTAAAATCTCCATACTTAATTAAATCTTCATCAATTACCAGTCCATGAGCTTGCAATGCTTCCCGATAGCCGTTTTCTCTATTTACAGCGCTTTGAATGTCCTTTGGGCCTCCGATAAAAGCAATCTTTCTATGCCCTAAAGAAACAAGATAATTTACAGCCATGTACGCACCCTGATAGTTGTTAATGTGCACAGTATCAATGTCTACACACTCAATTTGTCTGTCCAACACCACCAGGGGAGTACCTTTATCCTTTAACTTGGCAATCAATTGACTGCCTCTCTGGGAAGCTGCATAAATTATGCCATCAACCCTTTTCTGTTCTAAAACTTTTAAGTACTGATTTTCTATTTCAATACTGCCGTCAGTATTGCAAAGAAACACATTATAACCATAACTCCTGGCAGTATCCTCTACTCCCCTGGCCACATGGGCAAAAAAGGGGTTTAAGATGTCCGGAAGTATTAACCCGATAGTATTACTTTTATTTTTAATCAATCCTCTCGCCAAGGCATTGGGATTATACTGCAGTTCTTCTACAGCCTTTAAAACCCTCCGGCGCACCTCTTCCCGCACATACCCGCTGTTGTTTAAAACCCTGGAAACGGAAGAGATAGATGTTTGTGCATGTTTGGCAACATCATTAATTGTAGGCATATATGTATTCCTTTCTATGAAAACCTTTTTATATAACTAATATAGGAGCTATAGGGATTACAAAATGAATAGCAGCAGATTTATGAAACATTATGTGAAAACCTTTTCACATTTCTTTAAAAAAATATATTCGGCACACATTCAGAATCTCCTGCATACTTTCCAAATTTTCAATATAAAAACACCTATTTCTATTGCTGGATTTTCGTTCTGCTATAGTTAATGTATAAAGAAACCCGACTTCCATGCTTGTGGTAAGCCGGGCTGGTTCATTTCAACTTAAACCATACTTTTTTTAGAATTCATAACTTTCAGTTTTGAATTGGCTGCTCTGGCTTTTATACTTCGAATATATTCATCTTTTGTCATCCTTTTAGTTTCTTCATAATGCCTCTCTCTAATATCATGAATCTCCTTCATTGCTTTAGATTCTTTCATTTTAACCTCCAACATCTATTCTGTAATACTATTATACAAAAAAAACTAAAATGGTAAAAGCTATTCTAGAAAATAGCAAGAATAGAATAAAAACAGTCATCGTGTAGGAAACCACCCCTGTATGCTGCAACTTCATATGAATGGTCTTAAGATACTTTTACAAAACTTCTTACCACCACAAGATAGATATTTCCTCTCAAAATGGTAACCACCATTTTGAGAGGTGACAGCTATAAAAGAGTAGAACCGGCAGTAGTATTGGGCGCCGGTTTGAACTGAAGTAAAGTTTTATAATTATTTAAGGTCAAAATTTAAACTGTCTTATGTTTTTTTACGGGCTGAAAGGCTATTCAATAAGTAAAAATGCGTACCTGTTCATGACCTCATTATAGTCTTTTAGAACTTGAATCGGATAGCCGATACCCCTGACAGTTGAATATATATCTATTCCCATGGCTTCTGCGCCGGGGCGGAGCATTTTGGGATTCTTACAATCGATTCTGTTACCGCTGCATTCTTCACATAATCCGCAGTTATCGAAAGATACAAGCAGTGTTTTGTAGCAGCCTGAAAGAAACACTTCTCTTTCAAGTTCTAGGAGCTTCAATATAGTCTTTCTACTCCAGGGTTTACGGTCTTCCGGGTTTGCTACTTGTTTTTGAAAATGGAAAACTACCGCGTCATTATACTCCGAGATCATTTTCCGGCATTCATCAACTGATGGAACATAGGGCGGGCAAGTTCCGCATTTCCCGTAGGAAGCACATCCGTACATACAGCGAAAGCGTACCCATTGTGAAACTATAATATCTTTCGTATTAATCCATTTGAAGTCTGTGAATCCGTGTTTTTCAAACAATTCCTCAAGTTTCTTTTTTTCCAGCATACTCCTATTCCCCCTCATACCCTATTTTAAAATCTATAAAACAGTAATATTTGATTAAGATTGTCTAAAAAATAATAGATATCATCTTCCTTTGTTATCAATGGAGGATCAATTCGTAAAATATTTAAACCACGGCGGCTTGTAATAATTATCCTTCTTCTTAATAACTCTTCAAAGATAGATTCCCCTTGCATATTTTCTTGGCCATCAAAAAATTCTAAAGCCATCATCAATCCTCTGCCTCGCACCTCTTTAATGATGGCATGACGTTTAGCCAGCTGTTTTAGCTCGTTTTTAAAAAGGGTTCCAATTCTTTTACTCCTCTCAATTAATCCTTCTTCTTGAATAAGCCTGATTACCTCCCTCGCAATAGAACACCCTAATGGGTCATTTTGGTGGGACTGAAAATAACGAAAAGAGAGAGCCTTCAACCTGTCTATTATTTCTGGTGACATGGCAATAGCACTAACCGGATAACCGTTACCCAACCCTTTTCCCATAGAAACTATATCAGGCTGAATATCATAATGTTATCTATAACCAGGTCATAACAATCCCCTCCTAGTTTCTCCCCACAAATTAGATTTGCCCTTCTCACAGCAAAAAAGCTGAACAAAGTTTTAAAATGCTGTTCAGCTTAAACAGTATTACTATTTTAAATGGCTGTCAATATCTAGAATATATTCCCTACTCATCCTCTTCGAATATAAACACTTCTTCAATCGTACTGTTTAAAGCCCTGGCAATTTTGTAAGCAAGGATAAGGGAAAGATTGTATTTGTTATTTTCAATATGTCCGATGGTTTCCCGGCGGACATCCACCTTATTGGCGAGCTGCTCCTGAGTTAAATTATATCTAGCCCTCAATTCTTTGATGCGTGACCTAATTAGTACCTTCATGAGAGGTCACCTTGTTTTTCATATACCATCAAAGAAATGACAAAGGTTAAAACCTGGGCTGCAAATATCCCGCCAATAATTAAAGCGGCAGCATCTACCGTTCTCAGGATGGACAATACTATTGCTGCAATGGGATATGCCAAAATAAAGGCAACAAAGGCATTCAAGCCTGCTTTGGCTATATTTTTACTCAGCATTTCATCCTTTTGTATCCCAGCAAAAACCCAGAAGGAAAAAAAGCTGTAAAAACCAAAGAAGCCATAATTGTTGGTAAAAAATCCTAAAAACCCGAGAAAACCTAATAACCCTAAAAACCTTAGATTACTTTTTTTCATGATCAACCTCCATGTTATTAAAATATAACTTAATGATATATATTTTTATCATTATGTTATAAATATATAACATTGGGGTCATAAATGCAACCCTTTTAAAAATATTTTTTTAACCCCTCAACTCTTTGACCGACAACACCACGTTTATAGCGTTACTCCAGTTTTAAAAATTGCTATTTCTCTAAAACCCAAAGCTTCCGACCTTGTTCTCTTTCCTTCAGCTACTTCTATAACGAATTCCCACAAATCTGCTGACAGATCATCAATACTGCAGCCTGATACCAGGCCGCTGGCATCAAAATCCATCCAGTTGGCTTTTGTTTTGAAGATCTCATGGTTAGAGGCTATTTTAATTGTAGGCACACAAGTTCCCAGGGGAGTACCCCGGCCGGTTGTAAACAAGATCATCTGGCACCCTGCAGCGGCTAGAGCCGAGGAAGCAACCATATCATTGCCCGGTGAATTTAATAGATTTAAACCCTTTTGCTTAATCCTATCACCATACTGCAGGACATCTACAACATTGCTTGTTCCACCCTTTTGAATACATCCTAAAGACTTTTCTTCAAGGGTAGATATCCCTCCTGCCTTATTTCCAGGACTTGGATTTTCATGAATTGGTTGGTTAAATGATTTGTAGTATTCCTTAAAGCTGTTTATCAATTCCACTGTCTTTTTAAAAATGCCTTCATTGATACAGCGATTCATTAATATGCTTTCTGCGCCAAACATCTCAGGAACTTCAGTCAAGACTGCAGTTCCCCCGCACATTATTAATTTATCAGAGAATGCGCCAACCAGGGGATTGGCAGTTAATCCTGAAAATCCGTCAGAGCCGCCGCATTTTAAACCAATTGACAGGTCACTGATATCACAATCTTCTCTTGAGAACCTTTCTGCATAGTTTGCCAACTGCTCTATTAATTCAACGCCTGCACTTATTTCATCTTCCACTTCTTGAGCCACAAGGAACTTAACCCTCTCTTGGTCATATGGGCATAAAATCTTTTTAAATTCATCAATGTTATTGTTTTCGCAGCCTAGGCTTAAGACCAGAACAGCTGCCGCATTGGGGTGATCTACCAAATTTGCCAGTATCCTTTGGGTATACAGTTGATCTTCTCCCATTTGGGAACAGCCATAGGGATGCTTCATCTCATAAATACCATCAATATTAATAGTTTTATTTTTTAATTTTTCAACAGCTTCTTTTGCAATTAATGCAGCATTTCTATTTACACAGCTGACAGTAGGAATAATCCAGATTTCATTTCTTACGCCAACCCTGCCATCAGCCCTTTTAAATCCTTTAAAGGTTCCACATTTATTAATTTTTTGAGACTTTATTTGTGGTTGATAGATATAGTCAAGGATGTCGCCTAAATTAGTTTTAATATTGTGGTTATGAACCCAGGAGCCTTTTTTAATGTCAATTGAAGCTTTGCCAATTGGATATCCATACTTAATAATGTCTTCGTTTTGGCGAACATTAGTGATGGTTACCTTGTGGCCCTTTGGTACATCTTCCATAATAGTAATGCTGCAATCATTAATTACTATACTCTCTCCCTGCTTGACCGGCTTAAGGACAACTGCAACATTATCATTTTTATTTATTTTTAAAAGCTTCATGGTATTTCCCCCATGGTATTTTTAGACTTTCTTAACCAGCAAACTGGTCATACATTTTCTTGATTCCCTTGAAGACTAATCCCTGGAGATTTTCTGAAACCTTACCGGTTAAACCTTGAATTTGGTTTAGATTTTTATCCCACAGATGTTCATTGCCTAATACCCTTTGGGTAATTTCCATAATGGATGATTGGCTTCCGTCAAAGGCCTTCCAAATCTCTTCAAAAAACTTCAGCACACTCAGATCATCTTGAATTTTAATTTCTCCTCTATCCTTTGCTGCAATCATTTCACTACCTGTTACCTTTCCATCTTTATATAAAAAGATTAGTACAGCTAGAGAAAAAACCAATCTGTCAGGCAAAGAATTATATTTATTGTAATAATCCAAAATAGAAGGCAGGACTCTTGTCTTGTATTTGGATGAACAGTTAAGCAGAATACTGGTTAAGTAATGCTTGATATATGGGTTTGCAAACCTTTCAAATACAGATTCAGCATACTCTCTTAATTCTTCCACTTGATAGTTCAATGCAGGAATAACTTCTTTAAAGATAAGCTCTTTTGTAAAACTGCCGATAATACCATGGTCTATCATTTCACCAACAGTATCCAACCCATAAAGGTATGCTCCAGGAACTGATGAAGTATGGGCGCCGTTCAAGATTCTCACTTTCCTGGTTCTATACGGGGCCATATCCCCTGTCCATATTACATTCAATCCCGCCTCCCTAAAGGGAAGCTTTTTACTTAATCCTTCTTCTCCTTCAATTACCCATAAATGATACAATTCACTGGTGCATAAAAGATTGTCCTGATAACCAAGTCTGTCTGTTATTGCTGCTGCTTCTTCCCTGGGATAACCAGGCACCACCCTGTCAACCAGTGTATTTAAAAACTGATTGCAGTTCTTCACCCAGTTTATAAAACCCTCGGGATAGTTCCATTTTTTTGCAAGCCTCAAAACAATTTGCTCAAGCACATCGCCGTTTCGATCTATCAATTCACAAGGCAAGAGCACTAAACCCTTAGAAGGATCTCCATTAAAATGTTTATAACGGTGATACATATATACAGCTAACTTGCCGGGAAAGGAGTTAGGAGGTTTAAAATCAACACTGTCCTTGGGGTCGTATACTATGCCTGCTTCAGTTGTATTGGAAACTACATATTCAATTTCCGGGTTTTCAGCACATTGCAATACTTCAGTCCAGTTTTCATAGGGATTAATTCCCCTGCTGACGGAGCTGACAATTTCCTTGATGTCCATGTTTCTGCCATTTATTAGACCCCGTTGAATTAAGGTATACAACCCATCCTGCTCATTCAACTTATTTACCATTCCCTTTTCAATAGGTTGAACAACTACAATTTTCCCATTAAAAAGTTTTTGTCTGTTAAGCCTGTGAAACATCCAATCGACAAAGGCTCTAAGAAAATTTCCTTCACCAAATTGAATAACTTTTTCAGGCAGTTGATCTGAATATAAAATTGTTTCCATATCTTCCGCCACAGTATGTGCCTCATTTAACAACTTTTTGCTTAGTAACTGCATTTTCTTCCCCCTGTACATTTTGGTTAGGCATTTTCCCTGGAATGCTCCCCATACCTTCAAATACCAAGTGTTGGGCAAAACGCCCAGAAGTTTTCCTGGGCGTTTAAGTTTACCCAGACACATATATTAGGGGAGGAGCCAGGCCAATTCCGGATCATCTTTAGGTATTAATTCCCTTCCTTTATCACCTGCCAGAACCCAAAGGTAATAGATATGGTAGCCAGGCGCTGCAGCCACAGGATGATAACCAAAGGGAATGGCAACGGCATCTCCATCTCTGATAATATAACTTTCATCCAGGCTCTTGTCGTCGTTGTACATGCACTGTACACCAAATCCATTCATAGGCTTCGCTTTAAAAAAGTAGATTTCCTCCATTTGATTTTCTACCGGAGGGTTCCACTGATCATGCTTATGAGATGGATAACTGGACCAATTACCAGGAAATGTGTAAGTTTCTCCCACCACAATCCTGTCTACCACTTCATCCACATTTTCTACTAAAATATCATGGACTTCTCTGCGGAAATTCTCTTCTCCCCGTGTATTCACAATCACTTGTTCCGGACTTACCAGAAAAGGCTTATGTTTATTTTCTGCAACTGCCATAACTATGGCTGCTTGCAGCTTTTTACCTTGAGCTTCTTCAACTCTAAATGAACTGTTAATCGGCACATAAACTGAAGTGGCTTTTCCAGAAAAAACATCTTCTCTTTCACCTATTTGGCTGAAGGTTTTGTCATCCACTGTTATATTACATTTGCCTCCTAAGATCACCAGGACCATTTCTTTGTTATAAGATTTGCCTTCATACACCTCACTGCTGTTTAAATTAAGCAATCCCAGCCCGGTAAACTCTGTTTTATCTCCAACTTTTACAATTTCCCTAAAGCCAACAAACTCCTTATGCTTATACAAATAACTCAAAACTATCCCTCCATGAATTAAAGATTAGTTAAAACTTTAAACCACCTGTTTGACCCAGAGCTAAAAACTCTTTAATAATTTCATCACTTGTTTCATTATCAATGCCAACACATGATATAGAAACATTTGTTGAAGGACCATTAGCTTGAAACATGCTCACCAGATCTTCCGCTAGTTCTTTTTTGTTTGCTTTTCTTAATTTTACCGGGCTATAACGCAAATTTAAAAAAACTCCGGGCATGGCCTCACGAACAGCAGAAATATTAGAAAATGCACCTACCTCAGCAAATTCTGGCCTTAACTTGGCATAGCTTTTTGCCATACGTTCCATGGATTTCCCGCAGTGGTGCATGCCAAAAGGCCTAAAAGCTTGAGCCAACTGCATATCAAAAGAAAGAAGATGATTTTCATAGGTTTCCCTGGATATCATATCAACTGTACAGTTGCTGGTAACATAAGCATCTGGTGCCACTTTTTTAGTTATAGCTGTTACTCCATGAGATACGAAGGGGGAATACTTGCGCAAAACCTTTCCTGTCTCTATCATTAGCTGGGTGCAGTTTTTCAAAAGCCTTTCTGCCACCTCTGGTCTCAGGTAATAATCAATGAACAGCTCAGAACCCCTTAAGTCTAAAGCAATATTTTGAACACCCTGCAGGTTTATATGTGAAACTACTGATCCATATTCTTGCTCTAAATATTTGGCTTGTTTTATGGTATCTTTCCAAAGAGTGTTATTATTAAGGTCTGGTAATGAAAAAGCAGCTAGCTCTTCATCGCTGATATTCTTGGCGATTACCTCCGGCGGATCCTTAGGTGTATAGCGAACCTCGCAGCCCAAAATTTCAGAATATAAAAACCCCGAAGCGATTAGATCGGAACCCAATATTGGACGGGGACCGGGATCTTTTTCTCCTAACCCGAGTTCACCAAAATGATTATAAAGCTCTTTACGCATTTCCTGATCTGCCTTGACACGGTAATCAGGGTCCCAAAAAAACTTTCTGTCAAAATCAACCCCAACCTTTTCATTCCACCAGCGGGGGTGAAAGGTAATGTCAACCGCAAATGTTTTCACTGATGTACCTCCGCGAATCAATAATCGTGAATCAATAATATATGCATCTTACAAGAATGTCCGGTATATATAAGCTCTGATCTTCTACAATGACTTTTTTATGAGGAAAACTGTTAGTTCTAGTAATTACTTCATTTTGGTATTCCATAACAAGGAAAGTATCCTCCGATTTTACCCCGGTTATAGAGGGATTCCAGGCATAGGCCTGGCGCGCCTTAACCTTCTGTTGACTTGAAGGATTTGCTAATATTTCCCTGCTGGCATACCCGGTTAACCCTCCCTGATGGTGTTTTTTCCATTCTGCCGGATAGCCTGCCGCCTCATAAGCAGATACTCCTCTATTAAATATCTCCCCCAGTTTTCGTCCTGGTAAAGTATGATGACGATAACAGGCATCAACCTGACAAACAGCATCATGCAAAATTTTAATCTTGTCTGTGGGGGTGCCAAAGTGAACCAAACGGCTGCATGAAATGTGCAATCCCTTTATGTATGAGCCTAAAACTATCAATACATATTTATCAATTCTCTTTGTTGTAGGCAAAGGATGCCTCCAGGAAAAAACCCTTTCATCAGATCCTACCAGCAATACGCATGGTGTAAGCTCACGCATAATACACGCCGCCGCCAGCTTTCCAGCCGCATTAAACTCTGTATCATCAGGTTTAATTCTGCAGCACACTTCTGCAACCGCGTCTGCGGCCATTTCTCCATACTTACGATAAGTATCTATTTCCTCATTGCTTAGTTGCCAGCGCATTTGGTCAATGCTTATGCCTAAATCAGCATCTGTCATGAATCTATTTCTTCCGGAAAGATTAACCCCAAGCTCTTGCTGAGCTGGTTTTTCCCACCAATTAAATACTTTTGCTTCAATCGGCAGCCCGTTTAATTCCTCGCTTATTAATCTGGAAACCTCTATATTATTGGTAATCAACATAACCTGGTCATGTGTAATCAGCATCTCCGCCCTGGATTTTTCAGCGCCCAGGCTTACATATCCCCTGCCACCTGTTAGCCACGCAAAATTCGCTTCTTTTTGGATTAATAAGCAATCCATGTCATGATCATTCATTACATTGCGAAGCTTTTCTAACTTATCTAGAAATTCTTTTTTACTCCATGCCAAAATAATTCCCACTCCTTAAAAAACTTCAGCTTTCTTCGCACATTTCATGGATCTTTTCGTAAACATATTCCTGTTCTTGAGGAGTTTGGCAGTAAGTAACCACAATTAATTTCATGCCGGGCTTCCAGATATTATTTACCGCAGATATAATTGTTTCAGCATCTCCGACTATCCTTGCATTAAGAACAATATTTGATCCAGCTAATTCATTGCCAAATGGTTCAGGTTCATTGGGATGGGGATCTGTCTCTGCAGAAAAGGCGCCGTCCACCATGAGAAGATTATCTATTTTCTTTACCAGCTTAATTCGATTGCTCCAATTGCCGCAGGAATGAAAAGCTACCCCATCAAATTGCAGCCCCAGTTTTTCCATGCTCGGAAACTGAAATTTTTCATAAAGAAGATCCGAAACCATCACCATGGCATCATCACTCATTCCAAGTCCTGAAAACTTACGGCTGCTGGCAAAGCCATGACCAGGCTTCACCAGTACATCCTTTAACAACTCTTCCTGTTTTTTAGTAAAATCTATTATTAAATCTGTAATAATGGCAAAAAGCTGCGATACCCTTGCCGGATTGTCATACATCTCCAAAAAAAGATTATTTATGTTTACAATGGAAGCTGCAACATTTAATGGCGACTGGATATCAGCAAAAGAAATTGGCATTTTACCCTTTGTCCTGTCAAGAAAGTATTCAATCATGTCCAATGTATGTCTTCCTATACTTGTTCTTTCAACCGGCAAAATATTATAGTTCAAGGCATCACTAACAGAATTAAAGGGTGGTTTACAAGCAGGGGCCTGTTTATCATGCCATTCATAATTCGTGCCAAAAGCGCTGGAAACCGTGCCAATTCCATACCAGGGTTCTAAAAAATTGGCTATGTCCATTTTGTAATCCATGCTGTTTTTAAGCGCCCCTAGCTGCAGTTCGAGTGAAGCTTTCATATCCCCGCACATATAGGAAAAAACCTCAGGCGCTCTAAACCTTCTATGAACGGCTATTCCTGACTTCTTATCCCAAAAACAACCATTTTCAGTTAACAAAGCCTCTTCATATTCACTATACTTGTTAAAGTCAAAACTGCTAGGGCTGACTGGGCATACCTGGGTACCCTGGGAATCTGCTGTAGAATAAGAAAATTGTTTCTTTGTAATGATGACCTCCTCCTCGCCCCTTGCATTTAAAAATACTTATCTAATAAAACATTTTAGGTATAAACATAACCAGTTGGGGTATATAAGTTATAATCAATAACACTCCAATCATTACCGCATAAAAGGGCAGCATAGCCCTGCTGAGTTTTTCAATGGAAACCCCTCCAATTGCACTGCCTACAAAGAGAGTTCCTCCCACAGGAGGTGTCAACAAGCCAATACCCAGATTAAGCATCATCACAACACCAAAATGGACCGGATCCACTCCCACTGAAACAGCAATTGGAAGAAAAATAGGAGTGCCAATCAATATCAGAGCCGACATATCCATAAATGTACCCAGAACAAGCAGTAACACATTGAGAATCATTAGCACAACAATTTTATTATCGGAAATGCCTAGAATAGTATCTGCTATAACTGCAGGAACACGCAGGTAAGACATCAGCCAACCAAAGGCGCTTGATGTGCCAATTAGTATTAAAACAATGGAAAGGGTTTTCAAAGAATTGGACAAAATTGAATTCATCTGCGACAGCGGAATTTCTCTATAAACAAAAAAGGTGATAATGAATGCATAAACTGCAGCTATAGCAGCAGCTTCTGTTGCAGTAAATACTCCTGAAACCACCCCAATAACAACAATCAGTACTGTCAGCAGTCCCAAAACAGAATCCCTTAAGGCTTTTAAAGCGCTTCTCAGTTTTAATTTTTCTCCCTTGGGATAACCTCTCTTCACTGCAACAATATAACTGAAAATCATCAAGGCAATACCCAAAAATACTCCGGGAATAATGCCTGCCAAAAACAGCTGTCCGACAGATACTCCTCCTGCAACAAGCGCATAGATAACCATATTGTGACTAGGTGGAATCAAAATTCCCTGTACTGAACTTGCAATGGTTACAGATGTTGAATAGTCTGCATCATAGCCTTCTTTTTTCATCATGGGAATTAGAACAGCGCCAATAGAAGACGTATCTGCCACTGATGAACCCGAAATACCGCCAAAAAACATGCTGGCCAAGACATTGACCATTGCCAAGCCGCCTCTCATAAATCCCACCAAAGCTTTTGCAAGTTGCACCAGTCTCTGGGCTATTCCTCCCTGGGACATGATTTCTCCAGCCAGGATAAAGAAGGGGATGGCCAGCAAAACAAATACATTAATACCGCCAACAATACCCTGGGCAATTACAAGAAGAGGCATGCCCAGATAGGCTGCTGTCAGAATTGATGAAATGCCTAAGGCAAAAGCAATAGGAACACGTAAAAGAATAAGTATTGCAAAACTCCCAAGAAGCAGCATAACAGCAAATTGGTTTGTAATCATCGTAATTTCCTCGCTTTGTCCAGTAATTGTGCCAACATTGCCACTCCAGATACCGGGACAGCGAGATATAACCATGCTGAAGAGATGCGTATTCCTGACAGTCTATTGCTGCTGGTTAATTCAACAAGCTGTATCCCCGACCATATTAAAAAACATGCAAAACCTATTACTGCTATTGTCACAAACCACTCAACGACTTTTAAGTTCTTTTTTGACAGGATCATATCCAAAAGAGAAAGCCTTAAATGGGAATCACTACGGATTGCCAGGCTGGCGCTTAAGAGTCCAAACCAGACCATGGTCATTAATCCTAGTTCCTCACCCCAACGCGGAGTTTTATTCAAAACATATCTGCCAAAAACTACCCAGCTTACAGTCAGTATTTGAATCACCAATAATACTTTACATAAGCCTTCTACCGCCACCCCTACATAACGAGCAACCTTTTCCATCCGGCAACAGTTCTCTCCCTTCGAAAAGACCTTTGAATATGGCCCGGAGGCAAGTCCGGGCCATTATCTTAAAATTAGATTACTTAGTGTTTTGAATGGCTTCTATAAGGTTCATATACTTGCTTCCATAAGTATTGTATAAAGGAGCAACGGCCTCCTGCCACGGGCTTATATCATCAATATAAGTAATGGTAGCGCCTCTTTTTGCTAATTCCTTGAGGGCTTCCGCTTCAAATGCTTCAGTTTTAAGACGGACAAATTTAGATGCTTCTTGAGCTGCTTCTCTAATAATCTTTTGATCTTCGGCTGACAATTTATTCCATGTCAATTCAGAGACAATTACTACTCCAGGACTAGACATATGAGCATTTAGAGTAAGGTAGGGACTTGGTTCGTAAAATGAGTTAGTCAGGTATCCCGCAATTGTATTTTCCGCACCATCAACTATACCTGTTTGGAGAGAACTGTACAATTCACCATAGGCAATTGGTGTTGGTGAGGCTCCCAGGGCCTCAATCATATCCATCATGATCTGGTTTTGAGGAACTCTAATCTTCAAGCCTTTTAAATCTTCCACTTTTTCAATTTTCTTGTTATTGGTAAATACATGTCTGGCTCCATCATCAAAATAGGTTAAACCAATCATCCTCATTTTATTGTCAATTAGGTCCTGCAATACTTCCTGACCAATAGGCCCATTTAGCGCTTTCCACATATGATCCCTATTATCAAAAATAAATGGTAAAGCTAAAATAGACATTTTTCCCGAACCGAAATCAGGCAGGGTATTGGAATTAGAACGGAAAAAGTCTAATCCACCGGCCTGCAGCGACTGGATATGCTCCCTTTCACTACCCAATTGACCTGCCGGATAAACTGTAATAGTGATGCGACCGTTTGTTTTTTCTTTAACTATTCTGGCAAATTCATAGGCTCCATCAGTAATAGGGTGGCCATCAGGGTTAACCTCACCATAACTCAGATTAATTGTTTGCTCTTTTTGGTCAGGAGCCCCTGTACCTTTTTCCTCTGTTTGCTTTTGACCGCAACCTGTAAACACCAGAGTTAAAACAAGGATACAAGCAATTAAAAATAAAATTTTCTTTCTATTCACTACCAATATACCTCCCTTATTTTTTTCCTCAAACTCTTAACTCTAATAAGTCACCACCAAAAATATAAACCACACCACCTCCCAATATCTGCAGAATAGCTTAAATTGAGCTGCCTATAAATTTAGAAGAGTGTTCCAAAATTTCTATTCTATCTATGCTAAAGACATTTTCAATTGCCCCCAAGCAAGCCCCGTAAAAACCTGCCTGCTGACCGAGGGAAGAAAGCTCAATACTTGTATTTTGAACTAAATCAGGAAACGCATGTCTATTAACACTTTTAATTAGAGGTTCAAACAATACCGGCCCAGCTTTGGTTAAAATACCGCCAAGACAAACCATTTTTGGGTTATAAAAGTTAATAATATTGGCAATTCCTATTCCAATATGCCAACCGGCTTGTTTAATTAATTGACCAGCATAGGTTTCTACAGCCGATGAACATAGAAGTATATCTTTTATATCAACCTCCCCTTTTTCTTTCCAAATCTGTTTGAGGGGATCAGAATCCCCGCATATATTGAGTTCCATGTTAGCCTTTCTTACAATAGCAGGAACTGCATACATACTTTCCAGACACCCTTTATTTCCGCAGTTGCATAGCTGGCCATTTTCCGCAATAACCATATGCCCCATTTCTCCAGCATGACCTCCATATCCGTAAAGCAGCTCGCCCTTGATGATCACACCCGCGCTAAAACCTTCACCCAAGTTTACATATACCAAATCTTTAACCCTAGACTTTCGTTGAATAACATATTCAGCAATTGCAGCAGCATTAGAGTTATGTTCAACAAATAACATTGGTCCAAAATGATTAATTAAAATATCTTTTACAGGGACATTTCTCCAGGCTTCTCCCAAGTTGGGAGAATGTTTAATAATCTTTGTATTTACATCCAGCAATCCCGGAAAGGCAAATCCATACCCCATTATTTGCTCTTCAGGTATTTGCAGTTCTTCAACCAGTTTTTTTATTTCTAAAGCCATCTTGCCTATTCCATTAATAGGATCGCACATCTCAATGATTATCTCTTTCACTTCTGCAGGATTTGCCTGCAAATCTACGACACCTAAAGTAGTCTTCCTGCGAGTTATCTCAGCTCCTACCACATAACCTGCTTTAGGATTAAATTGAAGTTTAACCGGTCGTCGCCCCCCACTTGATTGACCTAATCCAACCTCTTCTATTAAATTTGCTTCAGCTAGATTTCTAACTATTCCCGTAATAGCAGCAGGGGTAAGACCGGTCAGTTTCGCTAGTTCTTGGCGAGATACACTGGGTTCTTTTCGCAAAATATTAAGTATTTTAGCTTTATTAACTTTTTTTATATAGTCTTGATTTACTGAGTTATTCATCATTTATCAACTCACTTTATTAATCCGATTAACATTTTTCTAGATATTTCGTGCTTTATTTATTTTATTTTAACTATTTTGGCGTTTTATTTATAAAACTTTATTAAATGATTTAATTATCTTAATCTTATAATTTTCATTTTTCTTAGTCAAGACTTTCTTGATATTTTTTAATAAAATTTTGAACTGGGAAAATTTGGCTTTATAAATTAAAATGACCCCCTTCAAAATAAAGGGGGTCTTATCATGGCCCAGTATCATATTAGACGCTTGATTAACTACACCTTGCACAGAGGCCTTTGAGGATGAACTCTTGTTCATTGATTACATACTCCTTGGGAATTCCTTCAATCTTGGGCACTTCAATCCCTTCCAAACACTCTGTCCTACCGCATGATGTACAGATGAAATGGGGATGGCTGTGCCCGTCCTTCCCTTCAGAATTCAAAGCGAACCGCCAGATCCTGTCGCATCCTTCAATTCTGTGCACTATACCTGCAGCAACAAAAGCCTCTAAAGATCTGTATATACTAACATAATTCATTTTCGTCCCAGTGAGTTTGCTGGATATTTCCTGCTGGGATAAAGGTTCTTCTGCATTTAAAAGCAGATTTATCAAGGCAGACCTTCCAGGGGTTACTTTAAAGTTGGCTTTTTTTAAAAGCTTTCTTGCCAATTCTTCTGCCACCAGCCATGCTACCTCCCCTCAAGTATCAGCATGTTTTGCCTAATTGTATCATAAGAAGCCTCTTTAGAGAAGCTTCTATCCTAATTCCTTCTTTTCTATTTGCAAATGCCTTGCAATTATATACTGCCTTATATTATCATTGATAGTCTTGAACAAATAGAAGAACCGGAGATGCCCTATGTTTACCCCTAGGTCAGGAACACTCTTCCTCAAGTTTTTTTTCCTGATTGAGCAGCGCCAAGAGTTCATCCACAGCTTCACCCATGGTCCAAGGCATTTTGACATTATAGCCCCTTTTCCTTAAATGCAAAAATAATTCCGTCAAGAGAGGCGGCTCAATGTTTGCCATTTTGATAGCTTCCAAGTGACAAAATACTTCCTCAGGGGTTCCCCTGTTGATAATCTTACCGTCAGAAATAACATAAATAATATCGGCAATTGATGGAACAAGATTGATGTTGTGGGTAGTCAAGATCATGGTGATGCCATGCTCCCTGTTAAGATGGTTGAGCAGATCCACCATCTCATACTTAGACTTTGGGTCTAAAAAATCAAAGGGTTCATCCATAATCAACAGCTTTGGCAGCCTAACGATGGCGCCTGCCAACCCCACCTTTTTCTTTTGGCCGCCGCTTAGATAATGGGGAATCTTCTCCAGAAGGTTTTCAATGCCCAGCTTTTCAGCCACCAAATGCACCCTCTGTTCAATTTCATCCCTGGGCAGCCTTTCATTTCTTAATGTGAATGCAATATCATCGTATACTCGCGGTCCAATAATCTGTTCATCTACATTCTGAAACACTACACCTATCTTTTTACGGATTTCACTAAAATTTTTATCCGGCCGCATACCCATGACTTCCACAGTACCCTCTGTGGGAGAAAGCAATCCCAATATATGTGACAGCAAGGTGGTTTTTCCGGCGCCATTTGAACCAAGAACCACTGCTCTTTGACCTTCATGAACAACAAAATCAAGACCACACAGATTCACCTGGGTTCTATCTGGATAAGTGTGTTTTAAGCAATGTACTTTCACTAAAGGTTCCATGGCATAACAGCTCCTAGTAGCATTGCTGCTGCAAGCCCGATCACAATTATATCAGACCTGCTTAACGGCCAAATATCAGTCTCCAGGGGAATAAATGAGTCATAACCCCTTAATCTATAAACTTGATACATTCTTTCCCCCATGGCAAAGGAATGCAGTATTAATACACCTAACATTTTTGCCGCATTTGTGAGATTTAGCAGTAAGGCTGAGGGGCTATATCCGCCCCTTAGCCTTACTATTTTAATCAAGTTTCCTGCCCTGTCAAGTATAATGAATAGTGAGCGATATGTAAACAAAAAGACATCAGTTAAAAGGCCTGGCATGAAAAGAGCAAGGAAGGAAAACAGATCGGTGTAGGGAGTTGTGGCCAGCAAAAAAATCATGCACAAGGCCGCGCCAACGGCCTTGAATATAATGGTCAAACCTACAATCCACTCACCCTGGCTCAATATCAACGCAAAGAGCATGCTGAAAAAAGCAGGGTATAAAGCCAGGTGACCAATTCTGCCCAGGGGGATGCCTGCCAGGATATAGAGGCTGACCATTACAGCCAAAAGTATACCCAACTTAATAATATCATGGGATAGGATAAAAGAAGCTATTATCAATACCGCAAAAATAACCTTGGATACGGACTTTGCTTTGTGAAATATACTCTTGCCATTAATGGATAAATAATCAAGATCCGCTAAATGCATTGAATCTCCCCCGTTTATGTCTGTTTAATAGTTGCTACTCCTTGAACACACTGTCGGAGGCTGTCGGCAAGAAATCGGGCCTTACTTTGGCAAGATACCTCACGATTAAAGCTGTTACTGTGGCCTCCAGGGCAATACCTAGGGATAATATAGCGGCAATGGCACCCCAACCTGTGAAAAATATATAGTTAACTCTGGAAACCGCCTCAGCAAGCTCGTGTTCGTGGTCATGATGGACATCTACCTCATCACCATGAGCTTCCTCATGAGTCAACTGGCTGTGCTCATCAGAGTTGCTATGACTGTCGAGATCATTGTGAACATCATGGTCGTCATGGAAAACATGATCATGATGACTATGGGGAAGCGCTTCAGCCAAGCTGACTGTTGTACTTACCACCCCAACCATCAAGGTAACAGACAGCGCTAGACCTATGACAACAGCAATAAAAGCAGCAGGAGCAGCACTGAACTTCTCACCAAGCTTTTTAAACAGGTAATATCCTACCAGAACTTCCGAACCTATAATAAGTGTATTCAACCCTACTACGGTAATTCCTCCATGTCCTACTAAAGCCAGAATAAAATTAACCACAAACACAATGATAAAACCCAAACCAGGCCCCAGTAGAATTCCACACAGAACTGCAAGGCTAAAATGCAGGGGAATGAAACCAAGGGGTATGGACATGGACAGCAGCATCACGGCCGCCGCAACCCCTGCCAGCGGTATTTTGCTGCGCATGGATTCAACCTGTACCCTTTTTAGCAAAACAAACAGAATGAGAAAGGTTCCCAGGTACCCTAAAATCCATAGGGGAAATGGAAGGATACCATCGGGAATATGTATATGACTCATTTTTCTACCCGCCTCCTTCGTACCAATTTTTATTAATTTATTTTTATATATATGGTTCGAAGCAAAATTATATGCAACTCTGTTGCATTTACACATTCTAATTTTATCATGGAAACGGAAAGTAAACATTAAAAACTAAATATTATCAATACCTTAAAGCCGTTTTTCTATGCAAAAAATTTAGCACAAAAAAAGGGAACACCACTCCTTATCTGGAATTGTTAAAGTA
>JBFLYC010000035.1:0-35931 GCA_040756735.1 Bacillota bacterium
AGAAGTAAATCAAATCCCATGTACCTTTTCTTGAGTGCCTTATTTCAAACCATGCTTCTGGTGAGCCTGTTGCAATACTTAATCTACCTATCTTCCACGTAACATCACTACCAACAAAATGCGAACCAAATGTTATTGTAGCACCTGTGCCTCTTACTTTTGAGCCTCTGTTAATCGTTACAGTCGGGAGTCTTTCGTCTACGAAATTAGGAGTCATTTTGCTCGGGTCGAAAACTTTTCCCCTGATAATTGTTTCTCCAACCATACTAATCCACCTTCCTCGTTGTAATGGGAATGCTCGGAATCTCTTTCTTCTCAAGCTTTGCTAACAAAGCCTCATCGTAAATCTTTTCAGCTTTTATCTCTGCTGCTAAAATCCTGACTTTTGGTTTTTTTGCTTCTGTTGCCATATTTTTTGGTTCAATACCAAAATATCTATCACGTGTCACCCAAAGCTCAAATTCAGGATTGTCAAAAGGGCTTCTCTCATAGTCTATGTATGCAGTTTCATCCTCATCTATATCCTCAATCTTCTCGTGCCATTTCAACATTTTCTCGGTATAGGGATGCCAGATATAATAGTAACCCTCAGGCGCTACACCTATAAAACACTGATGAAAATATCTGTAAATCACTTTGTTGTTATCAACAACATCTTTATGTGGATTCAAATCCTCAAAATTATGCACGGTTGCTTTTGTTTTTGCTGCTGTGGATGGAAACGTGTAAGTATAAATCAAAGGTTTCTCTATTTCAGAGACGTAATAGTAATCCCACTTTTTTGCCTCTTCGTCCCATATTCTAAAATAATATCCTCTTGTTATGAACTCTACCATGTTTTTCCACCTCGCTACTTTTTTTTTCCGAGCTTAGTGGAAAGTAGAGAACTCTACTCTCCTATTGCTCTATAATAGAGGTAATAACTTCCAACTGCTTCTACTGATGGTCCTGCGGTTGCAGTGTTTGTAAGTAGGACTGTGAAAAAGTTGTCCATCATACCTTCACTGCCTACGCTCCCTGCTGCTATTCTGTGCAACGCTTTCGGAATTAGCTGCACTGCTCTTACACATTTCAGTTCAACATCTTTTGCCCTAATCTTTTTGCCACTGAATGCGTATATGTATCCTTCTGTCTCACTCAGTTCCTTTTCAAATTTGCGTTTCAGCAATACTTCGTGTGGCATTCAATCCCTCCAATTAAAAGGAATAAAATAATACCCTTCAGTAGTCGGGTATTACATCATCCTTCTTCTTGAACAATGTCAGTCCTTTCAAAGGAACAATCCTTTGGTAACCAGTAGCCTCAAAGTAGCCTCTGAACCTGTAGCCAGTTTTCTCTGATATGACTATGCCTTCTTTGAATATCACTGCAGGATTCACCAAACCTTGCATCTCTTCCAAGTTCAGTCTTGGGAACTTCACATCACTGATTTCAAATCTAAAGTCTGCAACGTTCATCACTGGTGATAAGAACGCTATTCCTGGTATAGCAAGAACAATATCTTCGTCTGATTTGTTCCCACCGTCATACCAAATATCATTCCACCCAGTGCTTGCAAAGCTCTGTCGGAATGTGTTACCCAGTCTTGAACCTGCTCTGTTTCTCAAGAACTTGGGTAGCAGTGTTGTTTCGCCAAATTCACCATCTTTGGGAAACAGACTCTTAGATGCTTTGTATCCTGCCCAGATTGACTCTGCTTTTTTTCTCGCTGCATCGTAGCAGTCTAATACTGCTTTCTCAAATTCTGGGTACTCTGCTTTTATCTTCCCTACTTCTACAATAACATATTCAGTTTCGGTCATATTTTTCACCTCTCAAATAAGTCCTGCAATTCTTCTTGGTACTGGTACATATACTCTTTCAACCTCTTGTCCCTTACTTGTTACTATTGGCCTTACTATTGGTGTTGGTAATGCTGGTGGCAATAATGGGACTCTCCTAATCAATCTGTATCCTAATCTTTCGGCTGGTGTTACAACGCCAGTTGATGTTCTTCCTGCCTGCTCAATACCATAGCTAATCGCATCTGCTAACGCCCCACCTATACCACCAATAGCCATACCTACCCCGAAAGAGCCTATCGCCCCTGGCTGTCCCCCTAAAAAAGCACCTACACCACCAAGTGCTATTTTAGAGATGACCTTCACAGCAGTTCGCTTGCCAACATCGGTATCTGGAATTGGTATCATTCCAGAAATTACACCGCCCAATGCATCTCCACCGACAAGTGCTACTGTACCACCTATGCCTGCCGCCAGCACAGGTGTAGTCACTAAATCTTTAATTCCAACTATTCTTACTTCTGCCAAATTTATTCCTCCTTATATAATTAGAGTAATAGCTGTTATGTTATAAAAATTTTTACTAACAAAAGTTATCTATCAAACAAAAAATCTTTAAAATCTTTGAGTTGTTTAAGTACCCAATTCAATTCATTAATCGCCAAGCCCTTACATAGATCAGGTCTTTGTTCTATTATCCAATCAATCACTTTATCGTCTGAAATCAGTTCGTAAGCTTCTTGGAATTCACTTGCAATAGCTTGGCCAATTAAGAGTTTTTCTTTTGTATGTGGGTGCTGTAGTGCAATTTTCAACAGGTTTTCATTTTTTTCTACTGCCAGCTTTAGGTCTCCCGCTGTGAATGGTCTCAGAGCTTTTAGAATTTCCCTCTTTGCTATTCCCAACGCTATTGCTTTCTTCAGTTCCTTCCACATGACTTCTTCTCCACTCTTCTATTTTTTCAATATCTTCTTTTGTATATTCCCCAGTTGGTTCTTTAGGTGGTTCCTGTGAGGGTGGACTGAAAAGTAAATTGCCTTTTTCATCATAAATATTCCCCTGCGCATCTTGATAGTAAT
The DNA here is from genome assembly GCA_040756735.1 of Bacillota bacterium. GTDB lineage: Bacteria > Bacillota > DSM-16504 > Desulfitibacterales > Desulfitibacteraceae > JBFLYC01. The sequence continues at coordinate 2,861 of JBFLYC010000035.1, forward strand.
TTATTCCACTTTGTGTTTGCTGTGCTGGTGGCTGATATGGTCCGCCGTGCCTAACAGCCTGCATTTTTTCAAGAATTGGGGGGACTTTCTCAACTATTGGTTTAACTACCTCAGAAACAATACTTTTGTAAAAGTCTCTGGTATCTGACTGTTTTTGATATTCAAACTGCTGTTGCCATCGATTGTTTTCTGCCCTAAGTTTTTCAAGTGCAATTTCTTTATCAACACTGTCTGTTGTTCCAACCATTCCTAAGCTCTTACCTAATTCAATATTTTGCCTTATTTCTGCAATTTGCTCAGCGGGGGTTCTTATTTGTGATTGCAGTTTCTCAAACTTATCATTCCACCGTTCCTGTTCCATACTTCGTATTTCATCTCTTGTTTCCTTATATTCAAGTCTTGCTTTTTCCAATTCGGTTTCTGCTTTTTTTAACTGCAATTCTAAATATTGGATATATTCTGATTTGCCACCACTTCCACCTTTATCTTCGGGTTTGAGTATCTTAACAAGTGGCACTATAACTTTTTCGTAAAATGCTGATGGGTCATTTGGATTGTATGTGTATTCTTCTATAATAGGATTGCCGTTAGCATCTTTTATCAGTTCGCCTTTATCATCTCTAAGTGCCCTTCTATAAATGGCTGGCATACCGTAGCTTTGCATCGGATAACTCAAAGGGAGCTCGCCTTTTATTCTCTTTTCAAGCTCTTGAGATTTAGCAATAGCAGCAAGCCTTTTCGCTTTAAGTTCCTCTATTTTCGTTGCTATCTGTTCATCAAGCAGCGCTTCTTCTTCTTTCTTTGACATTTCGTCTAACATTTTTTTCTTTCTTTCAACAGAGGATAGTTTATCTTCTTTCGCTTCTTCACTTGTCTCTTCCTCTTCTTCTTCATCATCTTCTTCTTTGCCCATTCTATCTATTAATTTACTAAGGTGTTTTGGTATTACAAGGTCGTTCATATCTGCCCATGTGGTTATAACTGCAGTTCTTAGATGTGGTTTAATCCCTACTCTTGTAAGGATTTTATATATTCTTTTTAAATCATATATGTCGCCTGCAAATACTGATTTTATTATGTTCTCTGCATTTATTTTTATGCCACTGCTTTTCAGCACTTCTTCAAAGCTTTTTTCTTCTTCTGTTTTTTCTTCATCAGCCATTTTTCCACCTTTCTCTCCATTTTCTTTCTTTCCATCACCATGAGACTGTTTTGAAAACATTAATTCACCTGTTTTTTCTACCTTTCAAACTGATTTTTTTATCTTTTATTAATTTTTCAACCAATTTTTTCGCATCATCAATATTATTTCTTATGCTATTAACATTATCTTTTACTAGCTCTATGCAGAAGCGCATTAATGTGTCCCATCTATCATTGGGTATTATACCCCATTCTATCAGTTTTTTAGATAGTTCCCTATATTCAACATTATCCTCATCACTAACAAAAAGCTTATATGTGTACACTAAAACTCGTATTGTCATTCTTAAATATAAAACTTTCTTATTAATATTGGACAAATACTGCTATTAATAATAATAAGTTTGCTCAAAGAAAAAATTATATTCTCACATTACTTTAATTATAAAGACGTTGATACTTTTTCCCCCTCTTCTCCCACTGTGCCTTACTTAAACGATAGAACAATCACCCTTCCATCTCTTTCAACATCTTCTTGATTTCCTCATCAGTATATCCTTTTTCTTTCGCCACTTCAATGTTCGCCTCATCTATTGCTTTCCCCAATTTTTCAACATCAAATTTTTTTTCTAATAAATCGTTCATTTCCCGTTCTGTAATCTCACCTTTCTTGAACTTCTCTATTATTTCTTCACACATACCAGTCTCATCAACTTTTTTACAAGCTCTTTTTAAAATTTCACAAGCTGTGCAACTCTCCTCTTGCATGTTTACCTATCTCCTTATGATAAATCTCAAATTCTTCAGGATGTTTTTCTGCCCATTTTTTAACCTCGGGTATTGTTTCTTTCATTTCTTTTTCTACACACTTTGCTCTCTTTGTTATGCCTTTTTCAACACCAGTTATGCCTCTACACCTTTCTGATGCTTTTTTGAAAGCAATTATTATCTTTGTCTGTTCTTTCGTTGGTAATTCAGTCATACAATCATTTCCCCAAACATTTGAGTATGCAATTTTCAAGTGCTTTTTTCCTTTTTGGTTTTGAACTTTCCTCTTCAACAACTTCTTCCTTTACAGGTATGCTCACTTCTTCAAAACTACCATCTGGTTTAGCAATACCAATAATAGCCTCTTCTTCACCAAATAATCTAATGACTGTATGTTCTGAACCGCTTTTCTTTGCCAAAATCAAAGCCTTCTCTATAGCCCCTTTTTCAGAAAGATATTCTACGCACTCATCTTTTGAGCATACCCTGAAGATTTCTTTACCTTCAAACCCAGTAAAAACAGGCATATTATATACATTGTTTTTTGAACTATTTATTCTTTTGCCTCTCGTCAACCAAGGGTTTAACAAGTTTATACAAAGGTTGAGTTAATAGTAATTGGTATCCGTAAATCATACGTCTGATTACTTCACTTCTATCAATATCATAAGTGCTCGCTATAAGATCTATGGTCTCTAAATAATCCTGTGGGATTCTGATACTAATTTTTTTCATCCGCATTGTCCGACAACAGAACTATATGTCTTTAATACTATAATAACTTTGAGGTGAAAAGGATGACAGTAATAACAAAACCTTTTCCGATACAAATGGCAAGAAACCCTTGGAAGAGGGGTGGTGTCTACTTTAGAGGTAGGCTTGCTCCTTGGGTAGGTGCGCCTGAAAACCTGAGACCCAAGCAGAAGGCGGTGGTTACTGCTTTTATCGCTGCATCACCAGGCTGTATTGTAACCGGGGTTGAAAAGGGGGTAACAAAGAGAGCCCTTTGTATGGGAAAAGCTTTGAAAGGGAAGAAATACTGATAAAAGCACTAACAAAAGGAAAATGATTGTGCTCTTTTTTTTCTTTTTTTAATTCTCTAATTTGTTTTTCGTTTATTCCAATTGTTATTTTTTACGTTTGTCTCTTATGTTTCTTCCATTCCTCTATGCAACTGGAGAAACTTTTACCAGTACCCTTCAAACAACTGCTCATGTGCTGCTGATACTGAGAGCTCTTCCGCTTGCCACAAGTTGGAATTGAATCAATGAGAGCTAAAAGTTTTTCGTCGTCACCTATAAGCGATAATATCTTTTGTTTTGTTTCTTCTGATAAACATTCTTTCATCATAACTCATAATTCAATAGACCTCTTTTTTGCTTCTCTACCCATACATTCCAGCCAAGGTGTCAGACGCTCACCTTTGGGATACTTTTCAATCTCTGCTTTACATACTTTGACTGCTTCCCTGAACTTTGCTACACGTTTGCTGATACCTTCTTCTACTATTACCTTTGATGGACAATAAAGCTTTTCTTGTGCATCAGTTAGTCCGCCAATTATCCCTCTTGAGAAACAGAGCATTTGTTCTGGCTTCTCTGGTGTAGGGATTGGGTAGCACTTACATGGTGTAGCCTTGGCTAATCCTTCATCTACTACTATGCCTGGTGAACCTTGCACCTCTACAATATGATGGATTGATGTTGCACCTAACATATGTTCCTCTATGATTTTTCTTATTTTTTCCAAAACTTCTGTACACTCAACCTCTTCTGCCATGATTATGATATTGTTTTTATATTACTTAGATTTTTGCACTCACTTTTTTGCTCTGCCCTTGCCCCTGCATATGTAAGTACCTCTGCCAAACATCTCTATTGTTGCCTGACCATTGTTTTCTCTCAGTTTTCTTTCAAATTCTATTCGTTTCATCAGTTCAATATGTTCTTTTCTCAACTTCTCTACCTGCTTGACTGTTAGCGAACCGTTCTCTATTGCCTTTGCCCATGTTTTTTCGTAGTGGGCGTTGTAGTATTTATTGCGTTTCATTTACACCTTCCTTGACAAATGGACAATTCCCACATATACCACTTCCTTCCAAACATTCATTTAGTTTTTTTCCATAAAGACATGCACCTTCACGCCAGATGAAATTTAACTTCGGGTCGCTTAATTTATTCTGTTGCTTTTGATCTACGTTATGTAAGCAAAACCAAAGGTTGATTGTTTTCTGATCATATTTAACAGATAATATACATTTATGTAGTATCTCGTCTCTCCATATGCAATCCTTACATCTGCATTTTGAACAGAATTTTTCTTTCCCTTCCATACAATGTGGTTTAATTGGTTTATCACAGACCAAACAACAATGCTTTTTTCTAAAATAATCTATCAATTTCCACTTCCTTGAAAATGAGTTAAATCAATCTGAAAATCTTCAAATCTGTCCAATACGTTTGTTGCATCTACAACATATTTATAAAATTCCTTCTGAAGTCTTTTGGGATTGGTAATAAAAACTATACCCCGCTCTCTTCTTTTTTTGATTGTATCTCTTGATAGTGTGCCCTGTCCTAAACCTCTTAAGAACCTACTAATCTCAGAGGGGGTAAACGTGTTTCCCAACGAATGGCTTATTTTGCTTAGTGTTAATACACTTTCTTCTATGGTTTCTTCATCATCTATTTTTTTCTTGTATGTAGCGATTATAATCCATCCATTTTTCCATTTAGGTATGATGTTATTATCTGCTACCACCCAGTCGTATATTATGTTTAAAATCAAACCTTCTGGTGAGGTGGCACGCTCTTCTACTAATCGCCTGTCCAATTTCTTTGCAATTGTTTCTATATTTTCAATCATTTTTGGGGCTTCATCTTTAATCGCATACAACATTAGCAATGAAGTTTTGACTCTAAATGACCTCACATCTTTGATTATTAATTGTGTTGGTATTGCGTTTTTTTTAAAGAGATAGTCAAAGCGAAATTTAAGTAGTTTTCTTTGCAGTCTTTCACCCTTTTCTCCCCAGCTTTGTGGTGGGAGTAAATCATAGTTTTCTGGTGTGTTTGTTGTTTCCGCTGGGAAAATTATACATCTTGATTGAGCACCATCATCAATGAATGGCTTTCGCATGGCTAAAATAGTATAGCCAAATGAATAAAACCATTTTGATTTTTCTTCATCACTTTTGTATCTTGAGATAGGGACACCATCTGCCCGACTGTTTATGAACTCTATGAAGTCTGCACTTAATGATGTATCAGATAGGTCTGCTTCATCTAGTATTAATGTACCTCTAATTAGGGACAGGGGTCTAAAAAGAGAGGGTACTTTTGTCGTTTTAAGAAGATAGATTGGCTTATAGAACAAATATCTCATTATAGTTAAAAATCTTTTTTTTCCAGTTTCACTCGCACCTAAGACCTGTATTATAGGCACGAACCTTTCTGCCATATTATATTGCCACTCTATTACCCATGATGTCAGTGCTATATTCACTATCATTTCAAACAAATCTTTATTATCACCAGGGTCATATTCTTCTAATGCAAAGTCTAACATTTCTTTTCTCAAATCATCTATACTTCCGTAATCTTCAATACCACTTGGCATCGTTATACTAAACCTTTCTTCTTGTGATAATGGTAATGGAAAAACTGTCTTTGGCGTATTTAATTCAATGTGTTCTACAACTGTGCCATCTTTTGTTATAAAAAACTCTTTTCCATCTTTTATTACTTCTTCATAAAGTTCCTTGTTGTATACGAGGCTTGTTGCATATTCTATGTTTTCTTTCTCTTTTCCTTTTTTTATTGTTTTGTGTGGTAACAGAGCAACAAGCTCTTTATATAACTCATCACCAAGATGTTGTTGAATTGCAGTGTCTTCTTGTTCTAATTGAAATTCTCTTTTGACCTGTGCTAACCTCATGTCTACTTCTTCATCACCCTTAATTTCACATATTGCCTCTATAATCTTTGTAACACGCTCTTCACCAAACTTTAACTTCTTTCTTAAAAAAGCTGAAAAACCCATACAAAAAAAATCTCTTTTGCCTTGCTCCCATTTGGAAAGTATTTTTTCCACATACCTCCATTCTTCAGATACTGTATTTAGTATTCGTGTTATTTCTTCAGGATCTCTTTTTGTTATTTCTCTTTTATTGATAAATGTATATGGTTTTCCGCTTGGGTGTATTGAAGGGGGGGTTATTACTATTTCACCATCACCACGAAGTTCTGCTGGTAATCCCTTTTGATGGAATGACTGTGATTTTATTCTTTCACCAAAGTTTGTGGATTGGTAGTACATATGAATGCTTTTGCCACCACTTCTAACTATGCGTGTTTCGTTTATTTTCTCGTTTGCAAAACGCTGGAATGTATAAATACAAGCGGGTTCGCTGTCAAATTCCAGTACAAAAAAACCACCTGATACTTTTCCACAAATTATAGCCACATTCTTATCTTCACCAGCAAATAACTTTTCTGTTTCTTCCCATGTTGGTCTTTGTTCTTGGTATTTTTTCCATTTGACAGAAGGATTTTTTTGTCTAATCGGTACTGGAATTATACATAGACCACTATTATAGTAAGTACGAAGATAGTCCCACATTAAATCACTGCTCGTTGTTCTGGACTATCTTTAGGTTTTGCTCTCTCATACTAAGAATTTTCTTTGCAGTGTCCATTGTGCTTTTATCTATATGATTTTCTAAAAAATCTTCCAGAGCCTCCCTGAGAATTTGTGATTTTGACCTGTGGGTGTTTGCCATGATTATGGCTTCAAGAAGTTCATTCACGCTCTTCGGCACGTTAGTGCCTATGGTTATTGTTTCCTCCTCGTTTTCTTCCATATAAAACCTCCTTTAAATTCTAAACCCTAATGGTTAAAATATAATATAAATCTTTCTATTGTTAAAATTGGACAGACTGTCCACATTGGCCACCTATTTACATATGCCCCCTACTTTTTTTATTTTTCTCTTTGCATGTCCTTTTTTTTATTTTTCCCCCTTATATATAAGATTATTACAAGTAATATATATTACTTGTAACAAGTAATATATATTACTTGTTACTTGTTACAAGTAATATATATTATACCAGAAAAAAAAAACACACACACACCCCCGCACGCATGTAAGTAGGTGGCCAGTCTGTCCAGTCTGTCCAATTCCAAAAAAAAATAATATAAAAATAGTTCTATAAAGTGAGGTTGTTTCAACCTTACATATGTTATGCAAAATCCTCAATTGCCTTACTGTTTTTGAAAATTCTTTCAGATGTGATTTTAATATAACGCTGTTCATTCTCCCCCAACTTTTTATAATTTAATTCACATCTTTGCTTTATCACAGACTTCCATTTCTCATCAATTTCAAACATAATGCAATTTCTATCTAAATCTCGACAAACTTTTCCAACAGTTCCAGCACCTGCAAAAGGGTCTAAAACCCAGTCACCTTTTATTGATGTAAGTTGAATACAACGAGAGACTAATTCTTCTGGAATTGAATCTGGATGAAAAATATTTCCTATCGTTCGATAACCTGTTTTGTATAAAATATCGTACCAAACATCACTAAATCCATTTGGATTATACCATTTATTAGAGTTTTCTTTACATAAGAACATGAGATAGTTATGCTGAAAGGCTAATTGCCTACCAAACGATTTAAAACTATTCATCCTAATTAAAGGCACACCACTCCTAAACTTAAATTTTGAATTGAAAAAATGAAGAGTTTTATAGAAATTTGCTGGATTGTTGATGACCACCAAATTACCACTCATTTTTAGGATTCTATAAAATTCATCTGTTGTTTCCCTTACAAAATCTAAATAATTTTTTGTTTTAAAAGGATAATCAGCAATAATTAGATCAATGCCCTCATCTTTAAGCTCTTTCATTAGCTTTCTACAATCACCGATTTGTAAGATTATTTCAGCCATTAATACCTCTTCTCAAATTTTTTCATCAGTATCAATCATAAGGATGTTCATTCTCTCATCTTTTCCTTTCCTACCAAAAACCTCCCATAACATTCGAAAGCTGGCATTTCCATAATGCCATTCTTGAGCAACTCATCCTTTTTCTTATTCCAAAGTTTTTGCATGTTTCTCTGATATCTCTCTTTTTAATCTCTCAATGCAATTATCCCAAACCTCTCTTCCCCATGAACCAAAGAATCTATCAGGAATGAGGTTAGCATTTTCAAATGCTTTCCTCATCTTTTGATACTCTTTTTTTGTCGGCTCACCAAAAACATGCTTTGGATATGGGTTTTGCTTTTTGCATTCTTCAATCATTTCTATTATTTTCTCTATGCTTATTTTCTTCATCTTCTCCACCAAACATTTCTATTTCAGCTAAACCACTGAAAATTCTATTTTTTGCAAGTTGAATATAATCAGGGTTTAAATCTATTCCAATACTTCTTCTCTTATATTGCATTGCCACCAAGCAAGTTGTTCCTGAGCCAACGAATGGATCAAGAACAATATCGCCTTTCCTACTACTGCTTAGGATTGGTCTGATGCATATCTCTTCTGGATACACGGCAAAATGGTGTTTTCCATTAACTGCATGAAAACCATGCAATGTTATCTCCCAGAAGTCTGGATTGAATGACCATTTGACTTTCCCAGCTGGAAACTTGTTAAATTTTCTTTCAAGATAAATATTTGAGTTTGTATAAAGAAAGTCCCTTATACCTTTAACTTGGTCTGTTCCACCAAATCCTATTTTGTAAACATTATGGTCATCTAATATGTGTCTCTCATCGCAATTTATCGCTTGTGAAAGTATTTGTCCTATGTCAGCAAGCAAATCTTTATTCGCATTTGTAAAACTTAATCCATATTCATTAACCCTATTTTCAAATATTGAACCATCCCCATCAAAAAACCCTCTTATAAAATGTCTAATAAGATGGTTTGGAATGTTTGGTAGGTTTCCCTTGAATTTTATTTTTTTTAAATCCTCAATCATTGTTTTAGAACAAATTTCTAATCTGTACGCATTATTATCTTCTTCATAAGTAATTGGATGTGTTGAACCTATTGCTTCTCTAAACCTTACTAAGTGAACTAAATCACCTTTCTGTAATGCCAATCGTAATCTTCCTCTGTTATCTATCGATCCATCAGCCCATAAAAAACCCAACCAATATGCCTGTTCTTCCGTGTATATATCCCTGAAATAGTTTTCATTGACTTCGTACAACGCAGTTTTATATCGTTTGCAGTTCAATGATTCAGTAATAATCACATCACCTGGATTTTTTCCGAGAGGGTGGATTTGCGGTATTGCACTATGCCACTCCCCATCTATGTAATCATCATAATTGCCGAGATTGAGATATTCGCTCATTGTTTGCCAATCATCTCTGGAAGGCAATGCACAGCCCGAATCGTCAGTACGGAAATAGTGCGCAATAGTTGTTTCGCACAAATCAGTCAATTCTGCTAACTTCTTAACATTCAAATTACATGCCTTCAATCTATCCCTGAGATATTGATTAACTTCCTGTATTTTCTTTCTTACATGAGAAAATTTATCCTTATCCAATACACTTCTTGCGCCAGGACTTGCACCTTTGTTTAACATACCTTCAGGGGTAAGGAACTTGCTTGCTCTTTGTGTCCTTGCCCTCGGGCTGCCATAATCCTCTGCTTCCTTACCCATTCCACTAAACTTTCCTTTATAGAGTTTCTCTGGATACTGATAATTTTCCATCTCCTCTTCAGAAGCTTCCAACACACCAAATGCTGATAATCCACCTTTTCCACGCTTAACATCTCTGACACGCAGATTAAATGATTTAGAAACTGTTACAATACCATCACCATGAGTTTGTGGTGGAATGCTTACTTTTTGTCCTTCAATTATAGCTTGAATGCTCTTAGGGACTCCTGTACGTTTATCGCAATCAGTAAATCCGTATTGATTAAATGATGCTTTGCTACCTTCTCTATTCTTTGCACCAAACTCTATCGCTCGCTCATATCTCTCTATGCTTGATTGAGAATGCGGTATCCTGATTACATCAAGATTATAGTAGTAGTGGCGAGATTTAACGAAATGGAATATGCGTTCTGTTGTGCATGTCAGGCGGTCTTTTACCGAAGACGGCATACTATTTCGCTTAAACCATGTTATGTCATTGCGACAAAGCCAGCCATCTTCTTGGAGTGCAATTGCTACTCTATATGGCATAAGCATCTTCTGTTTGGGTTTTAGCCATTTATCAGGAAATTTATTCAACATGGGTGGCTTATCAAAACTCGAAGCATAAAAACCATCATTAACATCCTGAAATCCGTGTGGGGACTTTCTCTTTGCGCCATAACCCTGTGCTGAACCCCAATAAGTATCTCCGAGAACTAAATAATAACTTCCATCCTTTCGCAATACCCTCATTATTTCTCTTGAAACTTCAACAAGATTTTTAATGTAGTCATTAGGATGTTGCTCTAATCCAATCTCATTACCTTTGTATGGATGGTCTGATGGAAGGTAAACACGAAGCCCATATGCCACGATGATAAGGGAAACTTACCACCTGTATGGAGGGCTTGTTATTACCAATTGGATACTCTCATCAGGTATCTCCTTCAGAATTGCTCTACTATCCCCACAAATCAACATTGGGCGTGTTGTTGTTGGTAATTCCATTTTTTTCACCTCCTTCATCTAACCTCAATACCATCAGTGTTTTAGTATCAGTTACACCTTCTATTTCTCGTATTGTATCTTTTACTATATTACCTATTTTCTCAAAGTTCTCATCTTCAATCTTTGCGATAATATCGTACTCACCAAGTACCATGTAAACCCATACAGTTTCTTTCATTTCTTTGAGCTTTTTGCAAATATCTCGCTCTTTTGCAGGCATTGTATCAATAAGCACAAATGCTATTTTCATTTCTTCTCAAACCCCCTGCTTCTTATTATCCAATCAATTAATGTTTCTGTCTGCTCTTTGATTAGTTCTTCTTCCTCAGCAGTGAATATAAATGCCTTTGGTAGCCAAATCCTAATTTCATGTTCATGTGGTCGAAACTCAACATAAACATCTTCACCCGCTTCAGACCATGTTTTACCCTCAAAATCAGCTATTACATATCCCTTACATATAGGGCATGCTTGGATATCAGGAAGTTCTTTACTAAGTGATAGTGTTAGTGTTTGTCCATACAAACCTTTCCAATCACACTTAGTACATTTTACTTTCCTTTTTGATGGTTCAATTGTTTCAGTCATGCTTCACCTCCATCCTTTCCATTTTTCATAACAATACTGCATGAGCAATAAATTATGTTCTTCGGGATATAAGTCCTGATAGTATTCTTTTACTTCTTTATATTCTTTACATGCTTTTTTTACAGAGCAGGAAGTACAACCCTGTCCAATATTATAATAACAATGCGGGCACACATAATATGGATTAACATACTGCCATATTGGTTCTAATATTGATAATGGTATACCAGTGATTGCATAACAAAGCATTTCAGCAATAGCATTAATAAATCTATATTCACTATACCACCAATGCCTATAACAAGCATTTTTCCAGCATTCTTTTGCTTTCTTTTTATTGTCCATCAATCACGCCTGTCCTGAAATTTTTTTCCATAATTCTATCATTTCGGTTCTTGTCATATGTTCCATTTTTGCCACTACCCCATTCTTTTTCATAGTTTTCTCTAAACAAAACACACAAAGTTCGTTTGCATTTGCGGTTATTTCTATCATTTCAACCTACCTCCTCACAGTTATCACATTCTCTATAAGTAACTTTTTTTTGTTTTTTTCTGCAATATCCTCTAATTTTTTCTCTATCATCAAAAGTCCAAGCATCACCATTCTTAAGTTTTTCTATGGATGCTTTTTTTCCATACGATTGCATATATGGACACAAATGTCTCACAACAATATTGCGTTTATTCACTTTTATAACTTCAGTTTTATATGGTATTCCATGATATACCCAGACAATATCTCCAACCTTTGCGTGTTCTATATGTCCTCTTATTACTTTATCCATTTTCACTCACCACCTATGCCATCCCACTTCCACCGCTTACATGTTTCATCAAATCTTCGCCAATATGGGGGAAAGCGACATTTTCCAGAGCTACCATAATCATATATGAGTTTTGAAGTGTAATATTCACAAGTGCCACACACTTTTGTGTTTTTTGGGTTTTTGTGTATTTGTTCATAAACCTTTTTCATGTGTTTCCATTCTTTTTCTTCTGCTTTTATCATTTCTTCAACATCTATCTCAGGTAGTATCTTATCACCTATTTGAAAACGAATTTTCTTTATCCTCCTCATTTTCAATCACCTTCTTTGAAAACAATGCTTTTGCTATAAATACCCTTCCTTTTCTATTACCTACATACACTATGCCATCTGTATCTCTATACAATAGATAGCATTCTTTTGGCTTTAGGTTCTCATATATCATTACTTCTTTTTCTTTTCTCATTTTCAATCACCTCTTTTTCTTTTCCCATTCTTTTTTTGGTATTCTTCTTATTTGAATAAGGTTTATACCTTTCATATCTGATACAGTATATATTGGTTTTTTCTCAAGTTCAGATATATTAATCACCATGCGAAAGGGTACAGTTCCAAGAACTTCTATTTTATCTTTTATCTTATCTTTAATCTCTATTTTTTTCATTTAATCACCCCCCCAATGAAAATAGTGATTATGTCCTTCTGGCGTATTTTTCTGTTTGCAGACATGACAGTATCCACAATGAACACATCTGACTCTATCCGTCATTCTACCACAGTTATCGCATTTAAATTTCATTAATCCCAACCATCGTTTTCTCTTAAATCAAGCCCACAATTTGGGCAATAGTGTGCCTTTGGATTCACACTACTGCCACAATTTATGCAGATTGCAAGCTCATTCATCATTTTATTTTTTCTGTTGTTCTAAAAATTGTTGCATCATTGTTTTTATCATAAGCTCTGGAATTACTGATCTTATTGCATTTCTCTGGGCTTTGCTCAGAGCTTTGTTTAGAGCAAAAACATCATCTATTTCCCTTCCATCACCCAGCCTCATTTTCTTTGACTGCTCTGCGACACCAAACATTGTTATTCGTCTGACTTCATCCTCAGCTTTTGCCAATACTCTGTATGATTTTTCAGTTTCATCTACTTTAATTTCTTTAATACTGATGTTCCCCATTTTTCTTGCAATCTCTTTTACACCAGCCCAGCTCAATCCAACAATATCTCTATTTCCCAACCTGAATGAATACACAAACTCGTCCAGATAAGCCCCCTGCAATTCTTTCAAAATCTGTTCTTCATCCCTTCTATCCATTATTTCAAACTCAGTAGGCTGTATTACTGCAATCTCTGTCCTTTCACTTTTTTCAGCCCTCTCTTTCCCTGCTTCTTTTTTTTCTTGTGGTTTTGCCATTTTCTTTTCCCTCTCTGCAAGCTCATACGCAGTTATATACTGAAATTCTTTATCCATACTCTTACCCCCTCTTTTTTTCCATCCTTTCTAATTTTTCTTGTATTGCTTCTTCAACAAATTTGTTCATTTCTTTCTCACTTACTGCTTTTTCCATCCTATACAAAATTTCTGTTTCTATACTAAAAGTCTTTGAACTTTTGCTCATGTTAAACCTCCACAACTGTATTGTTGTAGTAGTTAATAAAGCTTGTGTTTGAGTTATGTTAGCTTTCAAAAATGACAATGTCTCTTAATATGTTCAGCATTGCTTTTTTTTCTTTTGCAGTAGTTATTTCTTGTGCAGGTTTATCAAATTGCTGAGTAGAAAGTGGGGCAACTATTCTTTTTATCAGATTTAGTCTAACCTTTTTTGCAATATTTACACAATCTATAGTCATATCGTACCAATCACCTTCAAAAAGCTTTTCATTCATAGGCTTTAAAATTAGTGCAATCTTTCCATTCTTTTTTAATACTTTTAGGCAGTTTGAAAGTGTTATTTTCATTGCATTCAAAAAAGAACTGTAACTCTTATTAAACTCATTCTGAACATATTCCTTTTTTAAAGAATAATAGGGGGGATCAAGAATAATTAGAGATGGATGGAACTTGCTAACTCTTTCAGGAAAACCACTCAGAACATCATTTTTCTCTATATTAATATCTTCTCTAATAGGGGATATATCGTATAGCAGATACCTTCTATGCAAGTTCTTACAAGCTGTTTTTGTAACACCTGAACCTGCCATAGGATCAAGAACTACATCAAAAGGCTCAGAATAATAATAAACGATGTTTTCCACTAAGTCAAGTGGTAGCTGACCAGGATATTTCAATTGTTCCTCATCCAAAGAAAAAACTTTCCAAACATTGTATAGCTGAAGATTAGAGGGAATATACAATTTATTAGAGTTAATATTTCGTATATCAGTCAGAATTTCTGATATTCTCTTTTGTGTTAGTCCCACTCTCTCAGCAATCTCCTCTTGTGTTCTGCAATTTAGCCATAAATTATAAATCTCCTCTTTTTGTCTTTCTTTAACCTCTTTAACAACATCTTTAAGCCAGTTGGAAATAGTTGGTTGTGAAACACTCAAAAGCTCCGCAACCTCTTTCTCATTCAGTCTTTTCTCTCTATATAATTTTTCTGAGAGCCTTTTCTTATCATCTATTGATAGCTGAAAACCATGAGTTGAGTTGAGCTTTATAGCCTCTATAAGCGGGTCTTTTACATCTCTTATTTCTACTTCTATCTCCTTTCTACCCTCTATTTTATGTGCAACTAATCTATGATAGCCATCTATTAGCTCAAAATTCTTTGTTATTACTATTTTAGGCAGTTTATCGATAGCAGTTCTATATCTATTTACAGTTGTATTATCTATCTCTGCTCGTGGGTATATATCCTTAATAAATTTAATCTTATCTATTTCTATTTTCACTCCCTCACCTTTCAAAAAATTAACAGCGGATAAAGTTTTTTAACTAATTTTAACCAATCTTGAAGTTTTCCAGTTTTAAGACAACCATTTTTTATCATGCTATGCGTATGTACTTCCATAAAATCACGCATTTCCTTTATCCCATCATGATTACATAGTTTTGTGGTAGTTTTAGAATGTGTAAGGATTGCATCTCCCCTTAAGACAAGAACCCACCTTAAATCCCAACTACCTCGTACATAGAATGATGGCTTATGTTCTTCAAAATATCTTCTTTTTTCTAAAGGTATGCTAACTGTCCAAAAGTTAATCTTTCCATTGCCATCAAAAAGGTCTTTTACTGTGCTATATTCACAATCGTAATAAAACAGCACATCTCCTTTAGCATTTTTTATTACACCATCATATGAATAAATATTTTCTAAATTAGTTCTTTCGGGATTAAGACCATTTTTTTTAGCAACCATCAACAGTGCATCCTCAAAAGCATTTGGAAATCTACTGAATATTGGTGATTTTTTTATTTCCGGGTGCTTATGCAAAACATCTTTAAGACGCATGTTTTATTCCCCATATTTTTACTGATGTTTTACACATAGAACATGATGCATACCATTTGCTTTTGCCTTTATAATTCCACACATTACCACATCTTTGACATTTTAATTTCATAGTAAGTAGTAGTATGTATTACAATAATAAAAAAGTTTCGCTGTATAGTTTAAAAATCAAAATCTTTCTGCATTCTCAATATATTTTTTAACCTCATCTATAAAAGCCCTAAAAATTATTTCGGGTGGGCATTTGCCAAAGTAGAAACAATCACCATGTAAAACTGTGCCGAAATCACTATATTTCTCTCTCATTCTTGACAATCCTATTTTTGTTAGTTCAGTTCTTCTCGCATAGTGAGCATCAGCATTTGGTGGGACATAGATACCATGTTTCGCCAATAACCCGTCAGTAGCCTCTACCACAGCTCCCCATAACTTCTCACTTGCGTCCCTAATTAATATTTCGTTTTTTTCTTTTATGCCACGTTCATATTCTTTTTTTGCTTCATCGTAAAATTTTTTCGCCTTCTCAATACTATCCATTTTTTCTCTTTTTAAAATATTCTCTTCATCTATTTTATATTTTTCTATTTTTTCATATAAAAATTAAAAATCAAAAAATCAAAAAAAAATGGATGCTACCAGGAGAACAGCTCAAAAGCTGTTTTCCTCTCGCCAACAATGACCCTGCCTACGAGGATAGGGTCATCGTTGTATTCAACCCAAACCCTGAAATCATCGAATAACGCTGAATTCAATGCTTTGTCCAGTGTTTGCAATCCCTCAAGCGGAATTGCATCGGGGTACTCATCAACGGAGTACCCTCTTTTTACGTTGATGTCTTCCCTGATAAAGTTGTACCCAGCTAAGAGAGCTTTTTTCTCTCGCTCTCTTAGCTGTAGCTTTTCACTGTGAACCCCAACCTGATTTTGTAGGTTGAGTTTTTTGGCTAGCTCAATCGCCTCTTTCTCAGAGGCGATTTTTTTCTCTGTTTTCTCTAGTTCACTTTTTTCTTTTTTCTCTTCTACCTTTTTTTCTTCTACCTTTTCAGGTAGAGCTGGTAGAAGAGAATAAAACACCTCTCTGAGAGCTTCGCTCTCAGTTTTGGCGTTCTCTTTCTCAATAAGTCTCTGTATCTCCTCTGCCACATATTGTGGCAGATTAGAGATTTTGTCTGTCATCAGTGTGCCAAGTACAGATTTGTCCTTCAAAACTTCGAGGGCAAATCTGTAAGAGGCACTCTTGTATCCTCTCACCTCCCATCCCTGTGGGAGGCTTTTGAGAATTTCATCGATAACTGCCTGAACTTCAGGCAGTTTTTCTTTTTTTGCTCGCTCGATTGTTTTTATTTCCATTTTTTACCCCCATTTTTTTGTGTGGCTCAACAGTGATAATGAGCCCTTCGTGACTCCCTGTTTTCATTGCCCATACTATATATAGTTTTAAACATATATATATTTTTCGCCTAAGGAACATTATCTGTAGCCAGTATATACAATTTGATATAATGTAAAAATCAAAAAAATATGGCCAGTAAAAAATTTTTGAAAAAGATTTTTGAGAAAATTTTAAAAAAATGAATAAAAAATGAATCACATATAGTTGCATAGTTGATTTAAATCAACTAATCAACTATTTAAAAAAATAATGCATTGAAACCTAGCTTTTTTCTTTTATTTTTAGAGATTTTTCTATTCCCCTTATTTTTTGCCTTTTTACATTGAATATAATGCATTAGAGCTTAGTTTTTTTAGTAATAATCAAATAATACATAACATTTTTATATACACAATACTATTACTTCATATCAGGTGATATTATGAAGAAAGAAAAAAAATCAATAATAATATATCCAGAAAGGGAATTACTTGAGTTATTAGATAATAAAAAAGGCGATATACCAAGAACGATTATAATCCGTAAACTAATACAAAAATGGGTTAATGGCGAGGTGAAATTAGAATGGGAAAAACAACTATCTGCCCAAGATGTGAAAAAGAAAGAGAACTAACACTTCACCATATATTACCAAGAAAGTATGGAGGGTATGATGATGAGACAATATACTTGTGTAATAAATGCCATGATTATGTTGAAGAAAAAACCTACGAAATATTAAGTCGTGGATATTCATTTGATACAAAAACAATGAAATGCTTTATTTTTAGTGGTTTTCCAGACTTACCAAATAAAAATGTTGAAACTGATAATGAGATTAAACAGGATAGTATTGAAGTCCTTTATAATAACATACCAGAATTTTGGGTTGATAAAGTTCGTAAATGTTTATATATTTTTTTATATGACAATGAGATGCAAAACAGATGGTGTGGTAATGGGGCGAAACTTAGAGATTTGTTAGGACTAAGTGGAGGATATAACATTGTTTTCTTTCATTATGGTTCTCTAAGAAAGACAAAGACAAACATTCATAGGAACTGCAATATACTCGTGAATATAAAAGACAGCGTATTGGAAAAAGAAAAAAATAAGAAGAAAGAAGAGGTTTACTACCCAGAGATATTGCCTGATGTAAGAGGTGGAAAAAAAGAAAGAAAATATACAACAAGAAGTATAACACTTGATAGAAAAACAATGGGAATGTTAGATGAAAAAAGAGGGGGGATTTCAAGATATAGGGTAATAAAGGCACTGATTTTAGCATGGATAAGAGGAGAGATAAGGTTAGAGTTTGGTGATATTGTTATATAACTTCCTTTTTTTTAAAATTTGATTTTTTCCATTACTTTCGCACTTTCTTCCATAATCACTTTAGGCGTATAGCTCAAATACATCCCTGTTGTAGCTAACGAGCTATGCCCTAAAAGTTTTTGTAGAATCTCAAGCCTTCCACCTACATTTAGATATTCCATAGCAAAGGCATGCCTCAAGCCATGACAAGTAGCCTTTGCAACATCTTCTTCTTTCATTCCTGCTTTCTTTGCATATTCTTTGATTTTGAATTGCATAGCCCTAGGGGTTATAGTAAATAAGTAGCCCTTTTTCTTGTTTTTTATGTAATTTTTTAACATATTTAGGGTATCTTCATAAAAAATACCAACAAATCGTTCTCGCCCACCTTTACCCTTTATTTTTATAACTTTCTCTGTAAAATTAATATCTTCAACCATAATACTCAACAGCTCACCTAGTCGTATTCCAGTCTGAGCTAAAAGTCGTATAGCAACGGCATCTCGTAGTTTGGTGTTATCAGCTACCCTAATTATCTCTCGGATGTTATCCAAATTATAGGGTACTTCTTTTATCTTGAATTCATAAGGAACTTTTATTTTACTTACAGCACTATCACCATAATTGAATTTCAAAAAAGACCTTAATACATTAACATAATTCTGTACGCTTTTTATTGCTAAAGTTTTTTCAATTTCTGTTTTCCAATCCAAAACATCATCTTGGTTTATCTTACCTAAGTCCTTACCAGTATCTCTAACAAATCTTCCTAGTACCTTTTTGTAATGTTCCTTTGTTCGCTTTCTTCTTAGTGCCTCTATAAACCTTTTTACTTCATTCATTTTATTCCGCCTCAATCTCTTCTAAGAATTTGTCAGTTGATTTTACTAATTCATCTATTTCAGTGTAATATCTTGAGTATGCTTTTCGGATGTCTTTGATTGCAGATTCATGTAAACCAAATATAACTTCAAGATATTTGATTTTGGCTTCTATCTCTTTCTTTTTCATTTCCCTCACCATATGTATCAGATATTTCGTCATCAGCAAAAACAATTAATTCATATCCCCACCTATCAATTCTATCTTTGATTGTGTTCCACTCGGGATAAACACCATGAGTTCCCCAATAGTATGGTAAATTAAAATCATATCCTTTTCTTCTTAACTCTTTATATGTTAAAAACAATACTGCTCTGAACTTAATGTAATCAGTAGTTTTTTTTGCAAGTGAACAAATAACATACAAGAGCATTTTGTCTACTAATGGAATTTTTCTTCTTAGCCACCAATTTCGTATTCCTTTCTTCTTTCGCAAGTATATATTCATTTTCAACACTTCCTCTTAATCTCACCTATTCTCCTTAAGCATTCGGTAGAGCAGACATAAAAACTGCTACATCCTTCGTGGTTATCGCATATTCCCAATCGCTACCTTTCATTTTTTGCCCACAACATGCACACATCATTTAATCACCCCATCATTCCCTATTATTTTTATACAACGGTATTTTTCTTTTGTAAGTTTCCCAATAGCAACTGCACTACCAAAAATATGCCAGTAATTTTTTTTACAACCAAATTTTTCTTTAATCATATCCATAACTTCCTGTTCTTGCCCATCTATATGGTAAATATAAAAATTACCAATATCTCCCCTTTTTCTTTTCTCTCCTTTGGCATAGTGTATTCTATGGATGTCATAACCATGATTTTTTAGTGTATAATACATTGCACTATAATTAGTACCAAAGTTTCTTTTAAGTTCGTAGGCAAATCTGGGTTTTTCTTTAACTAAATTATACATTGTGATTGTATTACTTTTTGATCTAATCCTTTTTTTACCAATCGGTTTACATGCTAAATGATAAGCAACATATGGTTGCCCAAACACACTGCGAGAACCTGAGTACCAATACTTCTCTCCTACATTAATAATTTTCCTACACCAATAGCATGAGTATTCTTTACGTGCTATTCTAAATACCATTTAATCACCCACCTCTTTCATTATCATGTCAAATTTTTTTCGCTACCGTTTTCCACATCTACCATATTTCCACCCACTATGTTTTGTTTTTTTATCACATACCCTCTTAGTTTTAACTCTATTATGTAGTTGTATGTTGCTTTTGTGCTTGAAGATACGCAATCTTTTAGGAAGTTTTCAATTTCTTTCATTATTTTGCCTTCCAATAATGACCTTTTTCACAATGTAACCTATAAAAATCTCCTATACGGGATATTTCATTGGGTGTATCGTTACATATCGGACAGTTACAAAAATTGTTGGGTGTATTTTTTTTCTTAGTTGCCAATTTTAATTGTTCTTCTTGTTTCTCAATGAACATATCCCATGCTTTGTGGAAATGCTTTTCGGATAATGTTTCAATGGGTTTGAGTTCGAAGCCTTTCAACTTACCTTCAAGACTACAGACTGGACCAGATATTACAATGGGCGAACTATCAATTGTTGAATATTTGATTGTTAATCCACTCTTAGTAATAATCTTCATGCTGAGGTTGTCGGGATAAAAACATTTTGGAGTTTTATCTGTAGAAACCTCTATGCTTGTAGATATCAATGTATCCTCAATAATAACATCCTGTTCAACTGCTATGTAGCTTTTCACGCATTTTTCATAAGAAGTCGTTTTTTTTGGACAACCACTAATCACCTCACAAGGTCTATGGTCATATCGTAATATTGTTGTATTATTAATCTTCTTGCCGAATATAGTTACTCTGTGTAATCTTTGTAGTTGTCCATTGCAACTCGGACATTTCAGAGTATGTCTCAGAGAATAAAATTCGTTCTCAATTTTTGTTATGTAACTTCTATACGATGTCTCTGATACCTTATGTTTTTGCCTTCTATACATAAGCATACATTTTTTTTTCAATGATTTCTCAATAACTTGCAAATCTCCTGGTAATGTAACTTCATATATGTTCTTACAATTCTTACAGATGACATTAACTTTCGGGATGTCAAAGTATTGCTTCCGACCAAAGAAAAAAATATCACCCACTATGTATTTATAGTCAGGATGCTTTCCATCCATCTTTCTATTTAATAGGAATGTTTTAGTTTTTATATTTCACCACCTGTTACTATTTTCATTTCAATCACCTCTATCTATGATATTTTTCCATCCCATGTTTAACCTCATTCAAAACTTCATTTATAAGGTTTATACTTTCTTCTAACATTTGTTGGCAAGTAGAACAACTGCGTAAATGATCATAACAATGTTTGCAAGACCTAAGAATATTAAAGTGCATCACTTTTGTAATATCTTTTAATACCCATGCCCACTCAAGATTATGTTTGGCAATGAGTGATACTATTGTTTCATTCACCTCTTTCATTATCATGTCAAATCTTTTTTCTCCATCATCATTCGTTTTCAGCATTTCACCCACCTTTTCCCTTTTGTTTTTGTTAGCTTCTCCAACTCATAAGTTTCTCTACAATCATCATCACAAAAATCACCAGTGTATATTTTCTTGCCACAAGATTTGCAATAGTGTTTCATTTTCAATCATCCTCTCCCGACCATTTCAATTACTTCATACCTAAATTCAAAACCATATTTTTTCAGTTTGTAAAGGATGTTAAAAAGCGCACCTTCTTCGGTATTATCACCAATCCATTCTACTATAACCCGATTAAGTTTATCCATTATCACTCACCTCACTCTCAGCTTTTCCCTTATTGCATCTCTTACCCATTCACTTACAGTTTTATATTTTCCAACCATGTCCTTTTGTATCGCATCCCATAAATCTTGTGGAATGATGATATTTCGTTTTTCCATCTTTATTCCCCCATTTTTTCATATATAGTATGGGCTTTATCCCTTATAAATCTTTTTAACCAAGTTTTACATACTCATGGCTTCATTTAATTATTGTTAAACAAAAAATTAGAGAGAGGGGGCGGGGAAAGTGTGGGCTGCTATGCCTATGGCTCTATTATGCTCTCTTCCCCCCTCTCTTTCAGCTTAAGATAACATATATGGCACAGATAACCAAGCTTTGTTTTATGGCTTTTTGTCGGCTTACCACAAACCTCACATTTTAGCGATTTCTCTATTATTACTTTTTGCATTTTGCCATCTTTATCCATAGTATAGTATTTTTCTTCCACTATATATGACATGGCTAATACACCCTTATATTCCAACTTACGCCTTTTCCATCACTCGGCTGTCTGTTTAGCTTTTTCAATACCATATGCATAGCTTCATTCATATCTTTAAACTCATATATAGCTCCATCTTTATCTATTACTTTTATCACGTTTTAAACCTCCATTTTTTCTAACTGCATATCTTATTGCTTGTTTCAATAAAGCTCTTTCTTTCTTCCTTCTCTTTTTTGTCAAGCTATCCCCCAAAGCTCACACAGAAGGCGGGCTATATTTGGAAAAGCAATCTGACGGACTTGGACTTCCAACTTTCGTAATTTGTATTTCAGCATGCTGTTTCAATATTATTTCTCTATGTTTTTTTAACAAATAGTAGCTCATCTTACGATAGCAACTACTACAATATTTTTTATCATCCCTTCGTGCAATATACATAATCTCACCACAGTATATACACTTTGGAACTTTATTTTTTTTCGCCAACTTAACCCCCATCTACTTATATGGATTTATCTTTTTTCATAGTAATTTTTCATATCTTTCTTCATCAAAGACAGCCAACTCTTTTGAATTAAATTTCACAATTGGCTTTAGATAATAATTAGGAATAAATATACTTGCTATCTCATTCATTTCCATTTTATCAAAAGTAGGGTCTAAAACAACATTATCTACAATTACAACAGCATGGTTCTCATCCTTTTTTGCTTGGAAAATATATACATAAGCATTATAGCCAAGTATTTCTAACAATGTTGTTAGTGTCATAGCTTTATCCTCACAATCTGACGACTCATTCTCAAATAATGTTTGTTGAGGATAATACCAATCGTCAAATTCATCTGGATATGTTATTATCTCATCACGCATAAAATAGAATGCTCTTTTAATATTGCCTAATTTATGGGCTAAATCAATAACTCTTTTGTCTTTTTTTCCTTCAATGATAAACAGCCTAAGGTCTATCATCATCTCTGTTGTATAATCTCCTTATACCTTTAAGAATACAATAGGGTATATTATCAATCTTACTTGCAAATGTACAATGTATTCCATTAAATAATATTTTATCTGTACAACCTGAAATATCAGGGCAATCTACTTTAGTCTTTTTCAATATCCCATATCCTTTTCTTTTATCTATTATCCTCGTCTTGAAATTAACCATATTAGCCCTGCCAAACTACCTAAGCCTAATAATATCCAGAGCCATGTATAATCAGGTTGTGTTGTAGTTGTAGCAGTTCTTGTTCCACCTGCTGTAAGAGCTTCTGTTAATTTTACACTTGCTGAACCCAAGTGCTTGAACCCACACATGACACAACCAGCTTTACCCACTAACTCACCACCAAATAATTGCTTTTCCAACTCTTTTCTTTTCTGTCTGATAAGTGCTGCCTCCTCTGGTCTTTCTTTAGCTAAATGCGCCTCGGCTTCCTGCATCTGATCATAAACTTCTACCATCTTTTCTTCTTCTCTTGTCATTTTTCTGCCGAGTAGGCGTTCACGCAAAGCCTTAATTTCTTCGTGTGTTATTGCCAACTCTCACCCCCTTATCATAGCCATAGCAGGTGAAACAACCATTGAAGTAGCTTTAGCTACCCTGCCTTTTTCAATTGCTAAATAGATACCAATAGATAGAGCAGCGAAGCTCAGGAATAGTGCAAGTAGCGATAGGTTTTTTTCTTGCTCTGGTGTTAGTGGTATAAAAATTCACCCCCTTTAAAATGAGCATTTTTCCTCACATCTTTCTTTCCATAATCTTTCAAGCTCTGTTTTTTCTTCAGAAGATAGAGAACATGCACAATGCCCTTCTGAACATTTTAGCCATCCACATTTTTCACAAGTTTTAGCTTCTTTTACTTTAAATGGCTTATAGCACACAAAACATATATGCTCTTCACCTGAGCAACATTCACTTGGTGTTATTATCTCACTTAATGCTTTTTTTTCAATCTCTGAAAAGTCTGGGTTTCCGCTGTGCTCACCACTCTCGCCCTCATGCCCTTTAGACGCCATTTCCTTTGATACACACACCAATCCTCCTTCTTTATATACAGCACACATAAAGTCATGTCCCATTTGCTTAAACTTCTCTATATCTGCTTTGGATAGTTTAGCAATACCAGATGGATGTGTATGAACACTGCCCTTTATACCAGTACAAGAGGCTAATGTTTGTTCAACCCTACCATCTACACTTTTTGCTGTACCCTCAATAGGCTCAGTAGTAGTGCTACCACATACACCTATTTCAAATTCGTGTCCCGTTTCTTTTGTTTTCTTCCATATACCATCTATCGCTTCTTTATGTTTGTTATAGATTTCTTCGCTTAAGCTGTCTTCACTTAGCTCAACATATTCAGCATCTTCTGGCTCCTTACTCTTCTTAGTTATTAGTTTAACAGCAACATAGATACCACCTATAGCTATAGCTGCTATTATGCCATATGTTACTAATGATTTCCACCACTCAGCCTTTCCATATATATCCTTATATAAATCATCAAATTTGAGACCTTCTTTAATTGTCCTTGCAGAACCACCTATGAATTTATAACCCACCTCATTTAAAGCTATCTCTATTACATGCCCATTCCCAAAAGTTCTTACTTCAACATCTGATATACCATCACCATTAACATCTATATAATCTTGTTTCACTATTTTTTGAGACTGCATGGCTAAATCCAAAGCATGTCTTCTATTTATTTCCATTTCACGAACTGTTAATGCAATAGTTATGGTTATTAGGGTTGCTGCAACAGCTATTATTAATGCAACAGCCACTGCTGGAGTAATAGGACTGTGCCCTGGTATTTCAATTGCCATAGTAGTTTTTAGTGCATCATACGGAACTTCATCTTCTGTAACAGGCTCTCCTAAGATTATTGGCATACCTTCTGGTGTCTTGCCTACAATACTGCCAACATAGGGCAGAATCTCTTTAACTTCTAATGGCTTTCCTTCCACAGTGGGAATATAAGGTGATGTTGCTATTGGTCTAACAATCAGTGCAGTACCAGTCTCTCTCGTCTCTGGTAGTGGATTATGTAGCGATAGTAGTGTCCCAGGCAAAAGGCTTGGACTTACATTTGCTTCGTTTGTATGTGGAAAGCACCACCCTAATCTTGTCCTTATCCTATATGGATATATCATTCACACACCTCCTCTGCTAATTCTGTTACATTGATTGTAAAATTTATTTCATCAACATAACAAGCAAGACCTACACCATGTACTCTTACCCTGCTACCCTCTATTTTTGGTGAAATATCTATGTCCTTCCATTGCCCAGACATTACATCACCATGCCAGACTCTATTTCCATCTACAAATATCTCATATGCTAATGGTATAAATCCCACACCACCAGCTCTGAACTTGCCAGTTATCTTATTTACTCTATATTTTTCACCTAAGCTACAGCCTAAATCTCTTTCATACATAGCAATTTCATGGCATGATAAATCTAAAGTTGCTATCAGCCTCAATGCAGTATAGGTATATCCCACATCACCAGGCATACTAGCCTCAACATAGTATGCTTTTGCATCACAATAGCCCTCTTTAGTGGAAATAAAATCATAGTAGCCAATTGGTATATTCTCAAATACCCATTTGCCATTTCTATCACTATAAGTATAATAGCTCTCACCAGTTTCTCTGTTAGTAATTACTATTCTAACACCTTCAAGAGGACCATGAACATACATCTCCTCAAGCCATACAGCTGTACCAGAAATTGTTACTGTTTTTGGTGGTACAATGGCTGGTGGTACACACCTTACTTTTGTCCATTCAGCAATAGGAATATATCTTTTCTCTATTTCACACCATTTTTCACCAGGTGGCGGGACAGGGGGAAAGAGCTTCTCACGATAATACCATAGTGCTATCGCTGCTGGTATTCCTATTGCTAATGCCATCCCACCATATAAAAGTGTTTTTTTTCCTTTTTCTGTTAGTGCCACTTTATCACCTCTTTAAGCTATAAGCTATAATACCGATACCGACGCCTACACCTGCAACCCCAGCTACAACTGCCCAATTAGGTATACCTTCTATTATAGCACCTTCAACTTTTGTTGATGCTATAAACCACTGATACCAAGGTTTAATCGTAATTGGCGCAATACATCTTTCTTCAGTCCATTCCACAATAGGGATGGCTTTTCCCTCTGTTTCACACCATTTTTCACCAGGCGGTACTTTTGTTTTTTCAGTTACCTCCCTAAGAATTAAACCTTTTACATATTTCATAGCTAACTCCCACTCTTCTGGCTTATATTTACTTATATCGGCAGTAAAACTACTTCCATCAGGTCTGGTTACAATAGCATTGGTTAGTTCTTCAATTTTATCTGTTTTAGCATACCATCTTCCCATTAAGTCTATACTATATTTGCCGAGTGTGGTATCAAGAGCACCACGTACATAGACCCTTTCTTCTGGCAATCTGCCATCTTTCAATATCCATGAAGTTACTATCCCTCTTGCACAGACATAATCATTACCACATCCACTTATGTCAAGAGTAACAACGCCCCCATCAGGTCTGGTTACAACTGCTATAGTATAACGTTCCACTCTCTTTGTCGTTTTCCTTACCATCCCTTTCAATACAAAGGAATAAGTACCTATATCAGCCTTAAGTGCTTCTGGTGATGTAGTAAATTCTTCAAAAGGCACAGCAAGAAGTTCATTGTAATCTTTTTCAACAAAAGCATTTATATAGCTGATTACTTCTTCATCAGTTGCGCCTCTAAGTTCTGGTGGAAATTCAACAGTATTAGCGGTCTCATCAGGTCTTACATATGTAAAAGTTGTAAAATTCTGCCACTTGACTTCATAACCATTTAGATATAAATGCCATCTTCTTATCTCTATTATATATCCAATATGTGTATAGGTAAGATATGTTTCTTCTTTTGATACGTACCTTATTTCTTTAAGCCCTTTAGTATCAATTGTGTTTTTTACCTGTGTGACGGCATAATCTCTATCTGTAGTCGGGGTTAAAGAAAACCAATCAAGCACTATCTCTTTACCAGCGAATACCCGAGCTTTTATGTAAGTATCACCTTCTGGTCTTAATTCATAAATGATTTCTGCAACATATCCTTTATACTCAAATGAATAAGACCTTGTTTCATATCCTAATATTTTATCTATCTCAGCTTTTGCCCATGCTTCTGCAATTGATGGGTTGGTACCTACAGGATAGACGTTCTGTTTGACAAATTCCCCCCTGTACCATATAGAAACTAAAATCCTTCTGTCTGTTGGTGATACATAGCCAACAATGTATCTATACCCTCTATAAGTCGTATCTACTAATACTTGTCCAGTTGTCATGGACATACCCCCACTACTGATACCAAGATATCTCTAATAGCCTTTATATTTCCTGCAACTGATGGGCATGTTCTTGCAAATACAGTCCATGCCATAGCACATACACCAACTAATTCCCTATCAATAGCACATATGATACTATGTAATTCTCTCAATATACTATTTAATCTGTTTATTTCTTTTTTTAAATCTGCATTAGCTTTATTACACTCTGCTAAGTCCCTTTGAATTGTAACTATCTCAGTTTTCAAGGTATCATTTTCAATCGTAAGTGCTTCATTTGCTTTAACACAATCTTCAAGTCTTGTACTCAATACCCTATTTTCTAATGTTAATCTATTATTTTCATCTGTGAGTATACTAACACTTTTATTGCATTCATCAAGACTTGTTCTTAAAGCAGTGTTTTCCTCAGTTAATCTTGCAACCTCAGCTTCTAA
This sequence comes from Bacillota bacterium, assembly GCA_040756735.1. Taxonomy (GTDB): domain Bacteria; phylum Bacillota; class DSM-16504; order Desulfitibacterales; family Desulfitibacteraceae; genus JBFLYC01. Next base: position 30,913 of record JBFLYC010000035.1, read on the forward strand.
ACCTGTAATAGTGTTCTTCTGCTCTGTTATAATGGCCTCTGCTTCAGCTAAACTTTGTGTATATTTTCCAACATTTGCAGTACAATTGGCTAAATCACTCTCAAGTTTTTTACATTTATTTACATAATATAACAAACCAGCACCTAAAGGTATGCCAGCTACTGCAATACCTACTGCAACATTTTTTTCTGCCATAGTAACCAGAACCATATTGCACATTATATTATATAAATTTTTACTTTGATTGGATATCTCTAAGTATAAAAACGAAATATTTATATATTATATTGTTTGAAACAAAAAAAAACTCAACTGCCTACTTTAATCCCCAAACAACCTTATCTTCAGTTTCTTTCCAAATGCTAAACCAATAATACCTGCAATCGTGCCAACAACTATTGATAGCAATATACCATCCACATTATTCATTAGTGCAACTATTTCTACCAGACCAATTACCACCAGCCCAATAATGGCAACACTATATTTGTTCATTTTACTACTTCCTCTACTTCAACTTTTCTAATGGCTATATCTAAATATTTCTTTTTTGCTTCTTCGTAGCCAACACTATATCCATAAAGATAGCCACAGAGAAAAACCCCTATCATTACTGCTATCATCAATACTGCTATAAAAAGGTTATCAAATAGCATCATCACTATCTATCTCCAATTCTACGTTTTTTTTGGTAATGTGAAGTCTTACTTCATAGTTTTTACATCTCTTATCCAATATATCAACAGTATCTTTTATACACTGGCTATTTTCATTGTGCTTACAGCCAGTTGCATTACATTTAACTATTGGCATTTTTCTCTTTCTCTCTGCTCATATAGTCTCGTAGCTTTTTATCTATTGCACCTAAGATGCCTATCAACAATACTATTTGTAATTCTTTATTTGGTAGCTCATTTAGATATGCTATTGCTATACCAACAGTTGCAATAGCTACATCTATAACAAATCTACGAGCCATACGCCCATTTTCACTTTTCTTCCATGCCTCATTCCACTCTTTTAGCTTTTTAATCAATTTGTTCATGTATCTCCCTCTATCTCTTTTTATAACAATCATAGCATATTCTGTTACCATCTGTGTCAAGCAAATATGTAGATGTCAGGATGGGATTCCCACATTTGCATTTTCCTTTGATTTCCATCTCTTCCATTTTCAAATCCTCTTGCCAAAGTATAATATAGCCCTCCTCCCTGCCTGTGCAGTTTTATTTGTGAGATATACATTTGTGTATTCAAGCTCAAATGTAACCATTGCGGGCCATGTTAGCGCTGTGATTTCTATTTCATCATCATCTTTACTATTGAATTTTATAGAGATTGTGCCATCAAGCTTAAATACAGTTAAACTCAAACCAGCAATACCCAAAGCATCATCAGTAAAAACAGTATCTAATGCATAAGTTTTATGTTTGTAAGAATTTTCCATCGTTTCAATGAATCTTGTAGGAGCGCTATAGGGTTGCGAGTGTGCCCATACGACTATCTCAGTTTCCACAGTAGTTTCTATATATACTTGCTTAAACTCTGCATTCGGTAGAGTAAAGTAGTTCCCATAATCTACAGGATATTTAGGACTCTTATCATCCAACCAAACAGTAACTTTCTTTGAGGGATAGAGAGATAGGGAGCGCCCCCATTCAATTTTATGCATTTTAAAGTTAGGTGCAAAATCTTCCTTTGTCCTATCACCGAGCCTTACATCGCCTTCGTAGAAATCTATAATGTTTACCCCAATAGGAAGCGTCTTTTTTACACCAGTGGAGGGGTAGGAAATAAGTACCCCCTTCTCTTTACCAACAATATCTTCAGCAAGTTTTCTTTGAATATACTCAGTAGGAGATAAACCTGTCTTCTCTAACCATTTAATCATCTCATCAGTAAGAGATACGGATACGGGTCTTGCGGGCATATTATTAATTTCTTAATAAACTTACGACTATATAATACTTTCTAAAAATGATTTTAAATTCTTAGCGTATTGCTGTAGCGTTAGCCCCTTCTCTCTGACATATTTTTGCCCTAATATACCCATTTTTCTTCGTAGAGAGGGGTTATTCATTAACTCGGTTATATGCCTCCTCGCTTCCTCTACATCATTGTAGATTATTACACCTTTATTTGCCTTATGTATCTCCTCTATTACTGGTAAAGAGCGAACTATAACAGGCTTTCTCGCCACACAGAATTCCACTACGGGGATACAAAACCCCTCAAATCTACTTGTGTGAATGCCAAAAGAACAACTTTTTATTATCCGCGCCTTAGCAATATCGCTGTACTGTCCGTAGACCACCCTTAGAGGTACTATGTCTTTAGTAATCTCTATCGCTTCCTGATAATTTTTTTGTTTTGCGAGTCCTCTTGGCACAGTAACTGCATACCCCAAATCTCTTATTTTACCTATCTCAAATAAATCTGCATCACAGCCAATGTATAACACATGAGCCTTTCTCCCACACCACTCTTCAACTTGTCTTGCTGTAAACTTAGAAATTGCTATTAAATAATCTGCATACTTAACTAAGGGTTTAACCCTATCATAAGCTTGTATTCGCCATTGCTCACTTCCAAACAGTTCAATAGGAATATCTAAAAATTGTAGAACGAGTAGTTTATTCAATCTCTTCTTATATTCAACTGCTATTTCCAACGTTAGAGGATTGCTACAGAAAATTACATCAGCTTCTTTTGGAACAGGAAATCTGCCTTCTCTATTGCATCGATGTATTGGAACTGGAAAGACATTAATGTCTAAATCGTTTTGTAGAATCTCATGAACACGGTGTTCCCAACCACAGTAAGTGAATGATTCGCTATCAACGTATATGTATGTGAGTTTCATTTCTTCCGTTCCTTTTGAACAACAAAACACCAATGGAAAGCCCCTTTTGAATTTCTACGTTCAAAACATCTGTGAAGCTTACCTACCTTTTTTACCATACATATCCATTCATCAACGGAATAATAATGCTCATCACCATAACCGCCAACACAAATGGGAGGTCTACTCTCCTCGGCTGGCACATCAACAACTACATATTCAGCACATCTTAATTGCTCTTTGATACCTTTCAGTATCTCATCTTCAGAATAGTGTTCCATAACACCAGAAGAGAATATAACATCAAAAGCATTATCAGGATATGGTATGTTAAACAAATCAATATTTTTCACTTCTATATCCCCCATACCAAACGCAGCCTTGGCAAAAAATATTCTTGACCTGATTAAATCACATACTTTTTCATTTATATCTGATGCTACAATATGTGCTTCTGGATACTTGAGCTTAATACATATACATGCTAACCCTGTATGCGCTCCGACTTCAAGAAATGATTTCCCAAGAGATACTATGATGTTGATAAGGTCTGCAAACCCTTGTTCAAAGAAGTATGTGTTGGGGTTGAAATTAATGGGGTAGTATTGTAGTAGTTTTTCATGCCAGCGGTTTGGGTTATGGCTTCTTTCTTGCATTCAGATTTTTCACCTCCATTACACTTTTTTTCCGATTAAAAACAACCCATCCTCCTCCTTCAACTCCTCAATTTTGAGTTTGCTACTTTCAACCTTTTTCCTTAGGTCTTGGATAGAGTAATGTCTGAAGTGTGCCCTCTCTACTGAAACAGGAGTTTTATCGGACCTCGTGGTTAAATAGAAGAGACCCCCCTCTTTCAAATAGAGATAGATATCATTGAGAAATTTTTGATCGTTTATGAGATGTTCAATCACTTCAAGAGCAAGGATGAAATCAAATTTGTTCTCAAAGTCCTCAGCAACTTCGGTTTCAAGGTTTAAGGGATAGAGATAATTTTTAATTTCAGGATACTTTGCCTTTGCTTTATCAATTACAGAAGCGAGGTCCACTCCGTAAGCTTCAAAACCAAGCTCCCTGATTTTTTTAACAACCCCTCCATCATTACACCCCATATCAAGAACTTTTTTCGGCGGTTTCCCCAATAATCCCATTATACAGGTTATGTCTCTAATACTTGCAACCCCGAACTGTTCGTTTGTAAAAATCCTCTCTTGATGCCTTGCCCATTCCACTATGTCAACCATTTTTACCCTCCGTACCAATTGATTCATAGGTTTTAATTAGCTCCTTACTGTAAATGTGCCACGTGTGCTGCTTTGCCTCTTTTCTTGCTCTCTTACCAAACTTCTTTATCTCTTCTGGATTGTTATAGAAATATAAAATTTTATCTTTTATAGCTTCCACATTTGCAATAGGAATTAAAAAACAACTACGTTTATCAGTAAGCCACGTTCCAGAATTATACGTTGTTATCACTGGTACTTCCATAGAGGCAGCTTCTGAACAAACCAATGCTGAACCCTCTTCAACTGAGGGAAATACGAAAACATCAGTTTTATTATATAATTCAGTAACATCCTTTACAAAGCCAACTATTTCTATATTTGGGGAAGGAGTGCGCATCTTCACATTTGTTTTTATTATCAATTTTGCATTCTTTAGATTTAACTCTGACCATGCTCGCTCTAAATAATAATATCCTTTACGAATTAAGTTATCGCCTATAAACAAACAGGTAAATTCATCATGGGGTAGCTTTTTAGGCTTAAACTTTTCAATGTCCACGCCAAAAGGAATTAATCTTAGTTTGTCTCTCAACTTTTTAGGAAAAGTGTCATAAGCGAATTTAGATGGAACAAAAATATAATCAGCTTTGTCATATTCAAGTAGAGATTTTTTCATAACTAAAGGGTTGATTGGCTCATGCTTTATTCCAAATTTCTCGTGTTCTTCTTTTAGCAGTTTATACTGATATTCTATATGAGTGCTTGCTCTTTCAACAATACATTTCATACCTAAATCATGTGCTCTATGCATTTGAAAAAGACAATGTCCATTCCAGCTATGTAAAATATCAGCCTTACCAATCATCAAACTTGCCAAACTATCAAATAAGTTATCCTTTACCACAGGATTTGAATTATCTACTGGTATATTATCTAAATCAAACAATTGCCCGA
>JBFLYC010000036.1:0-33310 GCA_040756735.1 Bacillota bacterium
TAAAAAATATTCTTGTGATAGGGTGGGGCTTGTTTAGTGTTGCCTTTTTTAGGCAAACACCCCCTTTTGTGCAGCGAATTCGCAAAAAAATTTCCAATTACCTACTTGACATCATACCGCTGCTCTCATATTCATATTATGAATAGGGGGGGTGTTGTGTGCCTGGGATAATTTTTATCTTGGGAAAAGTTGGGGAAGAGCTCTTAAAAGGTCTGCATTAGTTTTAGTTTTCTTTAGGGCTTCCACCAGCATTTCAGTAACCTGAATAGTATCCATATTGCTGGTTATTTTGCGGAAGTTCCAAATCAACTCCAGCTCTTCCTTGGTCAGCAGCAATTCCTCCCGGCGTGTCCCAGAACGCTTTACATCAATTGCAGGAAATAATCTCCTGTCAGCCAGTCTCCTATCCAGGATTAACTCCATATTTCCTGTTCCCTTGAACTCTTCAAAGATAACTTCATCCATTCTGCTCCCCGTTTCTATTAAAGCCGTGGCCAAAATGGTAAGACTGCCGCCTTCTTCTACCTTTCTGGCAGCTCCGAAAAACCGCTTGGGTTTATACAGCGACGTGGGGTCAACGCCTCCTGACAAGGTTCTGCCGCTCGGAGGCACCACCAGGTTATGTGCCCTGGCAAGCCGGGTTATACTATCTAAAAGGATCACCACATCCTTGCCATGTTCGACCAATCTCTTTGCCCGCTCTAAAACCATATCGGCTGCCTTAACATGACTCTCAGGCGGTTCATCAAAGGTTGAAGCAATAACTTCCCCATTCACGGACCTTTCAATGTCAGTGACTTCTTCCGGCCTCTCGTCTATTAACAACACCATTAGTTCAAGTTCAGGATGGTTCTCTGTAATTGCATTGGCAACTTTTTTGAGCAGTACTGTTTTGCCTGCCTTAGGCGGAGATACTATCAATCCACGCTGTCCCTTTCCCACAGGGGAAACAAGGTCGATTATCCTTGCAGAAATATCCCCTAAACGACTTTCCATGGTGAGTCTCTCTTTCGGATAGACTGGGGTTAACCCGTCAAAGTAAAGCCTTTTTGGTGAAAGGTCAGGATCAAGACCATTAATGGATTCAACTCTCAAAAGGGCAAAATATCTTTCACCCTCCTTGGGCGGTCTCACCAGACCGGCTACTCTATCCCCTGTACGCATGTCAAACTTACGTATTTGTGACGTGGAAACATAAATGTCATCTTTGCTGGGAACGTAGTCAAAGGGTCTTAAAAAACCGTACCCATCGGGCAGTATATCCAGAATGCCCTGGGCGAAAAGAGCGCCGTTTTTCTGGGTTTGTGCCTTTAAAATTTCAAAAATAAGTTCTTTCTTTCTAAGCTTTGAATAACCTGGGAGCTGTAATTCCCTGGCAATGGCATACAACTCCACCATGGTTTTGCTCTCTAATTCAGCAGGATTCACTAATAAAATACCTCCATTTTTGGTTTTAAAAATTAGAAACAGGAAAAAATCGAGCTGGTAAAAACTATTTTGGGAAAAAATACATAAAAATGCGAGGAATTATATTGAGGAAAGAAAACATACAAAAACCTTCTTAATATTCAGAAGGCTTTTGTATGTATAGTATACCATTTATTAAGTATTTTAGTCAAACTATTTGGAATTTTTTCCCTGTATTTTATCTATAAGAGGCTTTTTGTCAAAACGGTGCCAGGCTTCCACAAAACGAACGGTACCTGTTTTGGCACGCATCACAATGGTATGGGTGGAAGCCCCGCGGGAGTTATATCGTACACCCCTTAGGAGATCGCCATCTGTAATCCCTGTAGCTGCAAAAATCACATCATCTCCTCTAACTAAATCATCCAGGGTAAGGAGTTTTTTCTCATCGAGAAGGCCCATACGGTGTATTCTTTCTATCTCTTCTTCATCCTCAGGCATAAGACGGCCCTGCATATCTCCTCCAAGGCAAGCTAAAGCGGCGGCAGCAAGTACTCCTTCTGGGGCCCCGCCAATACCCATCATCATATCCACACCTGAATCCTCAAAAGCTGTAGCAACGGCGGGAGACACATCGCCATCGCTAATCAATTTAATCCTTGCCCCTGCCCGGCGAATATCAGCAATAAGCTTGTTGTGTCTTGGCCTATCCAAGATTACCACTGTAAGGTCTTCTACACTCTTGTTTAAAGCTTTGGAAACTGCCAGCAAATTATCTTCCACAGGAGCATCAAGGTTTATCTTGCCCCTGGCCTCAGGTCCTACGGCAATTTTATCCATGTAAATATCCGGAGCATGCAGGAGACACCCCCTGGGGGCCACAGCCAGTACAGCTATAGCACCGGTTAGACCTTTGGCAACAATATTGGTTCCTTCTAAAGGGTCTACAGCCACATCCAGGTGGGGCGGCTTTCCGCTGCCCACCTTTTCCCCTATATATAACATAGGGGCTTCGTCCATCTCCCCTTCTCCTATTACCACTGTCCCGTCCATGTTGACTGTGTCAAAAACAGCCCTCATGGCCCTTACAGCAGCATCGTCAGCAGCTATCTTATCCCCCCTGCCCATCCAACGAGCGGATGCCAATGCAGCCGCTTCTGTAATACGGGCAAACTCCAGCGCCAACTCCCTTTCCAAGAAACTCATCTCCTCTTTTTTATTTTTTCATGCCCTCCCAATCCTTGAGGAACCTCTCTATCCCCACATCCGTAAGCGGGTGATTGATCATCTGCATGATCACTTTGTAAGGAACTGTAGCAATATCCGCACCTGCTAGAGCTGCATCCCTGACATGAAGGGGATGGCGGATGCTGGCTGCAATTATTTCAGTATTACAACCATGCTGGGCGTAAATCTGAACAATATCAGCTACAACCTCCATACCATCCTGACCAATGTCGTCTATCCTGCCTACAAAGGGACTTACATAGGTTGCACCTGCTCGTGCAGCCAGCAAGGCTTGATTGGCGCTAAAAACCAGTGTTACGTTAGTTTTGATTCCTTCTTGGCTTAAGACCTTGACAGCCTTTAACCCCTCCGCACACATGGGTATTTTAATCACCACATTTTCATGTATCCTGCTTAAATCTCTAGCCTCTTCAATCATGCCTTCCGCCTTTGTACTGATAACTTCAGCGCTAATGGGTCCATCAACTATTGAGCAAATCTCCCTGACCACCTGCTCAAAATCCCTGCCTTCTTTGGCAATCAATGACGGATTGGTTGTTACCCCGCTGATAATACCCAGGTCATTGGCCTCTTTGACCTCTTGTATGTTTGCAGTATCAATAAATATCTTCACTTATCTTCACCCGCCTAAATCTAAATCTAAGTACTACTTCAAAAAAATACCCCTTGTCATAAGGGGATTAACTTTTACGCACTCTTTTAAATCTTTCCGCTGCTTCCGAATAGCCTGATCTTTTCACGAATGACATCTTTCATGGCATCCTTGGCAGGACCAAGTATTTTCCTGGGATCTATCTCCTTGGGATTTTCCATCATCACCTGCTTTGCTTTTAAGACAAAGGCTTCTCTCAGATTGGTATCTATATTCACCTTTCTTACACCTATACTGATAGCTTTTTGAATGGCCTCATCGGGAACCCCAGAAGAACCATGAAGAACAATGGGAGTATCAATGAGAGAACAAATTTTTTCCAGCCGGGCAAAATCCAGCCTGGGTTCGCCCTTGTACTGACCATGGGCTGTACCAATGGCCACGGCAAGAGAATCTACTCCGGTAGCCTCCACAAATTCTTTTGCTTCAGCCGGATCTGTGAACATGGCTTCCTTTTCATCAACAGTAATATCATCTTCCGTACCACCTATTTTGCCTAATTCTGCCTCCACGGAAACACCCACAGCCCTGGCAACATCTATGACCCTTTTGGTCAAGGCTATATTTTCCTGTAAAGGATATGCAGAACCGTCAATCATAACTGAAGTAAAACCGTACCTGATGCACTTCATGGCCTGTTCAAAGCTTGTACCGTGGTCTAGATGCAGCCCCACGGGCACTCTAGTATTTTCTGCAGCTATTTTTGTCAAAGCAACTATATATTCCAAACCAGCATATTTTATTGCACCCTGACTGGCCTGGACTATAACAGGAGCATTTTCCTCCTCGGCTGCTTGAACAATTGCCTGGATTATTTCCATGTTATTGCAGTTAAAAGCGCCTACTGCATATTTCCCCTTTACAGCATCATCTAATAACTGTTTTACAGGTACTAAAGGCATGACTACCCCTCCATTATTTAGAAGTCAGAAATCAGAAGCCAGAAGTCCCTTGCTTTCTCTTCAGTTTTGCCTTCCTTCTGTATTCTGTTTTCTGTATTTTGTTTTCTGAATCCTTAATCTAGATGTCAGCATTATGTTTATTAAAATCTTCCTGCTTATTGGAGCGAAAACCCTTCCGGGTAAGCTTCAATTCCCACATACATTTAACAGCTTGCAGATTCTCCTCTGTTTCAGCCATAATTTTCCCCCTGGCTTTACACACATTACAGCTCAACTCTATATGTTCAGCAAAAATTTCCACCTCAACATTGGAATTGCCGCACGAACAGTAAATTTTCCCTTTCTCAGCCAGATTATAAACATGATCCAAAACGTCGTACATGACGGCAGAATTGATGAAATACTCGGTAAAACCCAGTTGGTCTGCCATCCCTGCTAGGGATTGGTCCTGATTATTAACCCTTTCCTTAACCTTTTCTTTTGGTCCTACATAACCTACTTCAATACCAGTATCATCACAAACAAGTTCTATGGCTTCCTTTGCAAACCACATTTGACGTCTGGCAATACTTAGCAAATGTCTTCCCTCACACATGGCGCAGTAATACTGAAGCCAAAAGCTCCTTCTTAACTTGGCGCTGATTTTAAGCAAATTAGATCCACAGGAACAATTGAAGCTTACCTGATTTGCATGACTAAAGGAAAACAGGGAAACCGATATATACTCCACACTGCCACATTCAGGACAGCGCACTGCTACAACTGTATTAGTTGGAATCACCTGCAATTACCCTCCTTTCCTTTACTTTATTCACGATCCAGTGGATAAATCCTCCCGCAACAGTTAAAGGGGACACATCCCAATTCATTAACTGCACATATTGATGTTATTCAGATTTAAGCCCAATAAGCTGTATAATACTCCCACGGCTTCTGCAATGTCAAAGGGCTTATGCAATATGTAGTCTACGTCTCCAAGCTCAAAACCCAAGGTGTCCATCCCTGTAATAACTACAATTTTACCTGTAAAACCTGCCGCTTTCAGGTCATCAAGAACTTCTGTTCCGTCCTTTTTGGGCATTTTTAGGTCTAGAAAGATGATATCAGGGTGTCCTTTCTTCAACATTTCCAAAGCCATATCTCCACTTGACGCAGCTTTGACAATTGTTGTGTCAGATCTGAATGCTTCCGCCAGCAGCATCCTTACTCCAGGTTGATCATCGATAATCAATACCTCTGGTTTTTTATGATCATGATCGCTGCACACCTTCAATCTCCCCCCATCTCACATACATGGTTTTTCTTCGCAGCTTGCTTAAAATCCTGCAAATTAGTAAGTAAAATTACTTAAACTTTCAAAGATAGGGAAAAAAGCGACAAAGGTTAAAGCAATCAATAAAATAAACAGGGCTACCAGCAGAACAGCAGGTGTTAAAATCACAAGTACAGACATCCCTGTTGTCAAGTTTTGAGTGGCTCTAACTGCTGCAGTCTGCAAAAAAACTATCCAAATTAGCGCTAAAAGGCCCACAAGGACATTGAGTATATTTGGCAGGGCTAACAAATTGACAATTGACTGCAGGACCTCCATGAACACTGCTGGAATATAGGTAAAACCCAAGGCAACCAGTAAGCCCCTGGCATGGCCTGTACCCCCAAACAATACCGCTAAAAGGTTTAGTGTCCCCGAGGCCACAAACCATAAAAGCAGAGCAAAGATGATACCAACCAGACCCATGACAATAAACATGCTGCTGAATACATGAGCAGGAATATTTCCAAACTCAGTCATTATTCCGCCCATCATATCAAAGCCAACATTTCTCATTTGTGCTAGATTCAATAACCATGTAAAGATATATACCGCCAGTACAGTAACTAGACTATGGCCCAGCTTGGGATAACGCGATATCTTGATAAAGGTATCCCCAGGAGCTGCCGCTACTCCATAAATAGTTTCTATATAGGTCATACCTTTATCCTTACTTCCTACTTCATGTATCTGCTCTTGTGAGGGATTTCCGGCGGTATTTTCATCGTCTTTATGTATTACTTCCCTTATATCATCACTTTTAATCTCATTTTCATTTTCTGGTGCAAAATTTTTTTCATCATACACTTTACTCGCCTCCCAAACCAACATTTCCCGGATATAAGGAAGGACTGGTATGGTTGACTCTAACTCCCTGCCAGACAAAGGTGAGGGGAGTTTGCCCTCCCAGCAAAAGTTCTAAAGGACTTGGACGATAGTATGTTTTAACAACGGGTTTGCCGGGAATACCTGCAACTTCTGCAGCCAAATCCAAAGCGTCGTAGTAGTTGCCCAATTTATCCACCAGGTCCAGCTCCAATGCCTGCTTGCCGGTAAAAATCCTCCCATCGGCCACCTCCCTGACTCTTTCAATGGGGAGTTTTCTGCCATCTGCTACGACTTGTACAAACTGTTCATAAATATCATTAACCATCCCCTGCAAGATTTCCTCTTCCCTAGGCGTTAACTTTCTGTTAGGCGCACCCATGTCCTTGTGCTCCCCACTCTTTATATAATTATATTCTATTCCTAATTTATCATATAATTCTTCATAATTTGCCACCTGCATATATACTCCCAGGCTTCCTGTGATTGTTGCAGGGTTTGCCACAATTATGTCTGCCAGAGCAGCCAGATAGTAACCTGCAGACGCGGACATATCCCCCATGGATGCTATTACCGGCTTTCCTGTTTCTTTTAACCTGGTTATTTCCTGGGCAATCTCTTGTGAAGCAGGCACACTGCCCCCGGGAGTATTAAGCCTGAGCACAACAGCCCCCACAGTGTGATCCTCCGCTGCCTTACGCAGTTGATCCATTACAGTCATAGACCCTGCTGTAGCTCCAGAAAGGAAATCGCTTCCTGAACGCCCCCCCATAATAACGCCCTCTATATAAATTACTGCAATCTGGCTGCCGCTGCCAGCTTTATCAGTTCTTTCGGGGCCTCCCCATAAAAATGAAGCGACCAAGGTAAAAAGTAAAAGCAGCGCGACTGTCCCAACTATTAACTTCTTCCTCATAAAATCTCTCCTTTCCCCAACTTATTCTTCAGCAGCTGCCTGGTAAGGCTGCTGTTTTTTTAAATATATCCTGGGAAGGTGCATTGGGGCATTAATCCTGCGTAAAGGAAACTCAACAATACTACCTTCCTTTACATGAGCACCAGTAAAATCAACCATGGATAACTGCATACCTATACGACCGATAAAGGGATAAAACTTGCCGTCAAGGGTTACCCCCAAAGCCTGGGGACCCCTGCCAAAGTAAGCCAACACTTCCTTAACAAGAATTTTTATGAGATCAACAATACCCTTTGGAGAAATTTTTGCAGAAACATTTAACCCATCTGCAAATCCTATAGGAAGCGCTCCAATAAGGCTTTCCCTTTTAGTAACAAAATCAGCGCCATAACCAACAGGCCAATTGGCAGGAACTTTTCTAAGAGCTATGATTTTGGCTTTCGCCTTCCATGGATCCTTAACATCAAGGTTTTGATTGATTCCAGCAGGTATTTGTCCAAAGATTAAAGTCCCGCTCCTTACCATGTCCAGATGCATATGAGGATAATTAATAAGTCCGGCGCTATTTACTATATGCTTGATAGGAATGTTTATGCCCTGGGATTCAAAATTTATGATTCCTTCTAAAAAGTGAGAAAACTGCTTTTCACAAAAACCCTTGTCTGTACCGGCTTTCGATAAATGGGAATAAATACCTTCAACTTGAATATTTGGGCTTTTCTTTAGCTCGTTAATAAAGTCTTCAAGCTCATGAGGCCATAATCCGGTTCTGCCCATGCCGGTTTCAAGCTTAACATGGACCTTTGCCGTTGCATTCATGGATTCAGCCTGCTCCTGAAGAGACTTTAGCTGGGAGATGCTGCTTACTGTTATGGTCAGTTCATTGCTTACGGCCTCAGGTATTTGTTCCGGCAAAAGAGGCGCAAACAGGAGCAGGGGGTTATGTATTCCACTTTTCCTAAGAGCAATACCCTCTGTCAAATTTGTGACACCAAAACCATAGATACCGGCCTCACTGAGCAGCCTGGCCACTTCCAAGGCGCCATGCCCATAAGCATTAGCCTTAACTACAGCTAGAACCTTGGTGTCCTGTTTGAGATGCTTCTTGATTACCCCTAGATTATGTAAAATAGCTTCTGCTTCAATTTCAATCCAAGCAGAAGCCTCATTTGACAGCTGCATTTGGTTTTTCATTTTCTTCCCCTCAATTTTTTCTTGATAGCAATAACTTTTCTAATGCCCTTGCTGTAAAGAGGTTCACCCCAGTTCCATAGTTTATAATACACCGGAGCATAAACAAGGTCGTATTCTCCTACAAACTCTGTGAAAACAGCATTAAACCCCTTCTTAAATTTATAGAGACCATAAATGGGATTATCTTCTGACAAGTCACCGGGGACCCCCCTGAAGTCATACATGGTACAACCCAGGCTTTTTGCCCATTTAATCATTGTCCATTGGAGCAGGTAATTAGGCATTTTATCTCTGTGTCGATTTGCAGAAGCACCGTATATATACCAGGCTTTGTCTCCAATGGTAAAAGCCAGGGTTCCGGCTATGGGTTCACCCTCATAATAGGCCATAAATAGTTTGGCCAGGTTATTTTCCACCAACTGCTCCCACATTATCTCAAAGTATCTGTATGAGCGTATTAAAAACTTGTCTCGCTCCGCGGTAACTACAAGAATACTATAAAAGTCCCTTAGGTCATTTTTCACGCAATCCTCTTTGATAACAACACCTTTACGCTCAGCAAGACGGATGTTATAGCGCGTCTTATGGTGAAATTTGCTCATTATTTCATCTTCACCGGAATTAATATCCAGACGCATGACAAATTTAGGCTGCAAGCCCTCAAATTTGCCCCCTCTTTCTGCAGAAACAAAACCAGCTTTTTTTAACAGTCCTTTGAAGTCTTCATTAGCTACAGGGACATCAGGGTCAATTTTTAAAAAGATAACCTGCTCCTTTTTGGCTAACTCTTGGACATGCTTTAAAAGAAACAAAAACAATTCATGGTCCTGCAGATCCAGTACAGGCCCCCTGGGAGCATAGAAAATACCTTTCTTGATAACAGGAATATCCCTTTTTAAAAGACCTATGGCTGCAACTATCCTGTCATTATCTTCAATGACCAACCTAAAAGGTTTCCAACCAGTAAGGCCTTTAACTTGACCCCATTCAAAGGACTGCAAAACATGCCCTTTTTCAGAACCGGCGATAAATTTATCAAACCTATCTTTTTCCTCTTCATTTATTAATCTGGCTGTCCAGTTCACAATATACCTCCATAATCGGTCGTTCTGTGGTCAGTAGTCAGCAGTACTACAGCGAAATGTAGCAATTTAGCGGAGCCATGGGGACGGTTCGAGCGTCACCGTAGCGCAGCGAAGGTCCGAAGGGAAGACGATGGAACCGTACCCGTGGCGTAGCGATGTAACGAAACGAGTAATATTTCGCTGTAGTGGTAGTCAGAAGTTAAATGACTTCTATATATGTAACATACCCAAAATAGTTGAATTAAAAACCAGCACACCCTTTACAATTACAGCTTATTACCGTCATTTATAGAAAAATAATACCTGTTAACAGCTGTCTAATTTCTTCTTCAGCACTGCTCCCACAAAATCTCTAAAAAGTGGATGCGGTCTATTTGGGCGGGATTTGAATTCCGGGTGAAACTGGGTAGCAACAAACCAGGGGTGGTCCACCAGCTCAATAATCTCTACCAGCCTGTCATCGGGAGAAACCCCACTGACTATCATGCCATTTGCAGCGCAGTCTCTTCTATACACATTGTTGAACTCGTAGCGATGCCTGTGCCTTTCATAAATCAGTTCATCTTGATATGCATCCCATGCTTTGCTCCCTTCTAAAAGCTTGCATGGGTAAATGCCTAAACGCATGGTTCCACCTTTATCTTCTATTTCCTTTTGCTCAGGAAGAATGTCTATTACAGGATGATCGGTCTCTGGCGCAAACTCTGAGCTGTTTGCACGAGAATAACCCAGAACATTCCTTGCAAATTCTACCACAGAAAGCTGCATCCCCAGGCAGATGCCAAGCATTGGTATTTTGTTTTCCCTGGCATACTTGATCGCCTTGATTTTACCTTCGATACCCCTGTCACCAAAACCTCCTGGAATCAGTATCCCATCTGCTCCTTGCAGAACTGCCTGCACATCATATCTTTCCAGATCACCTGCATAGACCCATTGGATATCCACCTTGGACATATGGTGAATTCCTGCATGGCACAAGGCCTCGGCCACGCTTAAGTATGCATCTCGCAGTTTTACGTACTTGCCTACCAGGGCAATTTTTACCCAGTGGTGTGGGTTTTTCACCTTGTTTACTAATTCTATCCATTCACCCATTTCTGCCAGTCCGCAGGAAAGCTGCAGGCGTTCCACCACAATGTCATCAAGCCCTTGCTGCTTAAGCATTAAAGGCACTTCATAAATAGTTTCGGCATCAACAGCTTGAATAACAGCTTCAGGGGAAACATCACAAAAGAGAGCTATTTTGTCTTCCATCTCCTTAGACAGAGGATTAACTGAGCGGCAAACAATCACATCTGGTTGAATACCTATGCTCCTGAGTTCCTTTACACTGTGCTGGGTAGGCTTGGTCTTTGCCTCACGAGCAGCCTCTAAAAAGGGTACCAGGGTCACATGCACATACATGACATTATCCCGGCCCACTTCACTCCTCATCTGACGGATGGCTTCCAAAAAAGGCAGAGATTCTATGTCACCTACAGTTCCGCCTATCTCAGTTATTACTACATCAACATTGTCTCGTTCCTTGGCAACCCTTAAAATCCTATCTTTGATCTCGTTGGTAATGTGGGGAATAACCTGAACAGTACCTCCTAAATAATCTCCCCGACGCTCCTTATTAATCACCGACCAGTATATTTTACCTGTAGTAATATTGCTGTTTTTACTCAAATTAACATCAACAAACCGTTCATAATGGCCCAGGTCCAGGTCTGCCTCACCGCCGTCGTCAGTAACGAAAACTTCTCCGTGCTGGTAGGGGCTCATTGTGCCCGGGTCAACATTGATATAAGGGTCAAACTTCTGCATGGCTACCTGGAGTCCCCTGCTCTTCAGAAGTCTTCCCAGGGAAGATGCTGTAATTCCCTTACCCAAAGATGAAGTTACTCCCCCTGTTACAAAAATAAATTTGGTCATAATTCCCCTCCTACATTCTTTCAGGCGCTGCAATGCCGATTATGGTTAAAACATTCCGCAAGCATATTCTTACTGCATTTACAAGAGCCAGTCTGGCCTGTTCAAGGTCCCTGTCGGGATTTAAGACCCTGCACTGGGTATAAAAACTATGGAAACTGCCGGCTAATTCATGGGCATACTTGGGCAGTCTGTGGGGCTCTAATGCCATCGCAGCGCCGACTATTAAGCCGGGCAAATCGGCAATTTTGCGGGTCAGCTCAATTTCAACTTCTTCTTTCAGGAGCGACAAATCAAGTTTTTCTACAGGAACCATGCTGATGCCATTTTCTTCAGCCTGCCGCAGAATGCTGCAGATACGAGCATGGGCATACTGCACATAATATACAGGATTTTCTTGTGACTGGGATTTCGCCAGGTCGAGATCGAAGTCCAAGTGGCTGTCAGCGCTGCGCATCACAAAAAAATACCTGGCTGCATCTTTGCCAACCTCTTCAACGAGTTCCTGCAAAGTTATATACCTGCCTGTCCTTTTGGACATCCTGACTATTTCCCCACTCCTGAACAGCCTTACCAACTGCATGATAATCACATGGAGTTGATCTGGGTTGTACCCCAGGGCTTCCATGGAACCTTTCATCCTGTTCACATGACCGTGATGGTCAGCTCCCCATATATTGATTACCCATTCAAAACCTCTTGCAAATTTATTTTTGTGATAGGCTATATCTGCAGCAAAGTAAGTAGGAATACCGTTAGAGCGCACCAAAACCTCATCCTTTTCATCCCCAAAACGAGTGCTTTCAAACCACAAGGCTCCCTCTTTCTCATAAATATAACCTTTTTCTTTAAGTTCCTCTATTACTTTTTCAATCATGCCTGAATCATGGAGGGACTGCTCACTAAACCAGACATCATAATTAACTCCGAAATGGGCTAATACTTCCCTGATATGACCTAGCTTCTCTTCCAGGGCAAACTCGATTAACCGCTCTTTGCGCAGTTCTCTGCTTGTATCTACATACTTTTTGCCATATTTCCCTATAAATCTTTTAACGGTATCCTTTAAATCTTCCCCATGATAACCTTCTTCCGGAAATGGCAAATTAATGCCGAAAGCTTCAAGGTAAATAACTTCCAGGGATTTACCAAGATTATCTATCTGATTGCCGGTATCATTAATATAATATTCTTTGCTTACATCATAGCCAGCTGCCTTTAAAAGATTGGCGATTGAATCCCCAAGGGCTGCGCCTCTGGCATTGCCCATATGTAAAAGTCCTGTAGGATTAGCGCTTACAAACTCGACCTGAACCTTCTTGCCTCCTCCAAAACTGGTATTGCCATAATCCTTGTCCATTTTCAAAGCCCAGGACAGCGCCTGATAAAACCATGCTTTATCCAGGTAAAAATTGATGAACCCTGGGCCGGCAATCTCTATCTTTTCAATCCAGGTATCTCCTGGATTTAAGTATTCTATCAGAATTTCAGCAATCTGCCTGGGAGCCTTTTTAGCCTCCTTGGCCAAAAGGAAGGCCAGGTTGGTAGCAAAATCCCCATGAGTCTTTTCCCTAGGAACTTCAACCACAAAAGCTGGCGCCTCTCTAAAACTAAGCTTATTATCCTTCCTTGCTTTTACCAAAGCTTTTTGCAGCTCATCATGTATTTTGTTAACTGCCTGCTGCACAATATCCAAAATAAGCACCTCTTTTCCTTGTATAAAGTTAATGTAAGGCATATTCCATGCAATACATGTTAAGACAATAATCACATTCATAATTTAGGTTAATACTAGTTTAACTTCATGTCAACTTATTACTCCATTGTTTTATTATACCTCATATTTTGTCAAAATAGATAATTGAAAAAATCTCTCCCAATAATTTCTTAAGCACATAAGAAGACAGCGGGAACACCGCTGTCTTGATAGTATTAATCTTTTGCACTTAATATGCTGTAACTGTCTTCGGTAGGGAACCTATCCAAAGGTTCTTTTGAGTACTGCCCTGAACTGGCTGTTCCAGCAGCAGTTCTCTTGAATCTCTGGACCACTCTATTGTTGTCTCCATCATCAAACTGCCCATGGGTGGAATTTGCATTAATTCCAATCTGCCGGATGCTGACCTCCAGATCAGGATATGAAAAGCTCCCTGTGCATCGTTGAAGGCAATTTTTTGGCCATCTGGGGACCATGAAAGAACTTTACCCCCGCCCTTGCCTGTCAGTCTCTTTTCCCAATCGCTGCCGTCACTTCGGGCCAACCATATGCCCTGCTCCTCGCCATTTACATTTACTGCCAGCAGCTTTCCATCGGGCGACCAGGTGGGAACCATGTTGCCTGCCTTGATGGTCGGCGTTACACTCCTGGGTTTCTCGCCATTTAATGATACCACTGCTATTTCGCCTTTTAAGGCGCCTTTATCTTCCCAGGACTTGTAGTAGGCTATTTCAGAACCATCCGGCGACCAGGCCAAATTGGATTTGGCATCACTGGAATTGGTGATCCTGCGTGAATTACCCTGAAGGTCCACTACCATAATTTCCGTACCGCCATATCTTCCTGTCAGATAAGCAATTTCATTTTTGCTTGACCAGATAGGATTATAGGCCCATTTTGCACCGTCGCCCTTGGCGCCCTCTTCATAGGGAGTAAGGTTAATAGCTTCTCCTTTATGTTCCAGCCAGAGGGTGCTCTTGCCATCTACCACCTTGCTGTAAAGGAGTTTCTCTTTATCGGGGGACCATATGCCTACGGCATTATAAGTACCCAAGGATTTCTGCCCCTGACCGTCTGTTTGGCTTTCGAAAAGTTCAAATTTACCGTTATCCTCTATCATATAACGCAGCTGCTGCCCGTTGGGGCTCCATGCAGCGCTGTTTACCTGCAGGCCAAACATGTTCAATGTTATCGTAGAAGTTGGATTGGCTGCGATAATGGGCTCGCTTGTAATGAAGGGCAGGCTATCCTGCTCCGGGTTAGGACCAGGAGCTGCATGCTGATTTTCCTGCCCGGCCTGCTTGCCGCTGCTGCCTTCACTGCCGCTGTTTGGCTGCTGTCCTTGGCCGCCCCCTGACCGGCTGTCTTCCTTAAGGGTATCGGATCTGCCATCAGCCATCCTTTGGTTGGTATTATCGGAAACAGGATTCTCCACGTCAAAACTGTTTTCACTGCCAGGAATATTATCTTTTGACACATCAGGTTGACCTTCGGCATCTCCTGTCTGTTTTACATTGTTTTCTGCAAGAAGTTCATGGTAGTCCTTTGGCACAATGCCAAAATAAATTCCATTCTCTGCCTTGGGGTCAAAGGCTATCTGGGCTACCTGGTTAAAACCTACATAGGACATAAAGGCAAACACAATACCTGCAGCTATGCCTACCCAGCGGCTTTTTAAAAGCGCCATTTTAAACCCACCTGCTGTCCTTTGAGCCGCTGTTTTTTGATCTGTTTCTTTTGCTATGCTGCGGCTGGAACCTAAATCAAGCACATGGTCTTCAGCAGCGCTTAGCTGGTATTTATCTAAATTAGCCATGACTTTTTTTGCAAAACCAGGAGGGGGCTCAACATGCTTAATGGTCTTGTCCAGAAGGTTGTGGAGGTTTCTTGCCTGGTCCATGTCAAGCTGGCAAGACTGACAAGCTGCCAAATGACCATATAAAGCAGATTCTTCATATGAAGACAACTCGCCGTCCAGATAAGTGTATAATACTTGCCTGCTATCTTGACATTTCATAACGCTCCCCCCCTTCTATTACTTTGCTTAATCGTTTTTGTAAAAGCATCTTTCCCCTGTATAACCTTGTTTCTATAGTAGTGACCGGTAGGTCTAAGATTTCTGAAATCCTCTTGTATGAGAGTTCTTCCAGGTATTTTAACACCAGGGGAACTCTATATTTTTCCGGCAGTTCGGCTATGGCCTGCTGCACCAGTCTCTGTGTCTCCCTGGCAAGGGAATATTCCTCCGGATGAGTATCCCTTTGAGGCGCCAGGGGAGCAAATTCAATGACCTTATCAATGGAAACCTCCTGGGCCTTGGCCTTTTGGCTCCTGAGCCTGCTATAACAAACATTGGATGCCACTTTATACATCCATGGAAAAAAAGGTCTTCCCTTGTCATATTTATCAAGAACCTGGTAAATTTTGCTGAATACTTCCTGGGCCAGGTCCTGGGCATCCTCAGGGTTGTTGGTTAGTCTGTATGTAAGACTGTAGATCTGTTTTTCATATCTGGTTATTAACTCACAAAAAGCGTTTTTATCTCCGTTTACAGTAAGATTCACTAAGGCTTCATCAGCTAACTTCTCCACACATTCACATCCTTCTAGTCCCATGAAAAACAGAACCAGTTAGTAGGTATTTTGATGTGCTCACTATATACTACCAAAGTACACACCAAAATCTTGCATTTTTTTTAACACTTTTTACAACATTTTTTTATTTGCTTTTATAATAATTTTTTTAAAAGCAATTTTTTGCCTCTAATCTATTTAGCCTTGTCAATCAGTTGGTGAAGTTTTTCGGCATCTATATCCGGACTGCCGGCATTAATCCTGGGCAGTGACATTGGGTCGGTTTTGGAACTAATAAGCCCTGGTTTAATTGTAAAGATATAATTCATGCCAATATCCAGGCAAACCTTCTCAACTTCTGCATTCTTGGCCCCATAGGGAACTGAAAAAAAATCAACCCTGGTTTTTAACCCATCTTCCAATTCTCGTTTTGATTTTTCTAAATCGGTATATATTCTCTCTATATATTCCTCTTGAGCCTCCGTCCTGTTTTCTGCAGCCAGATATGCCCTGGACACCAGCGCCGGTTGTTCTTCCCCATGGGCATTAATCTTTAGATAAACATGACTGTCATAAGTATGGGAATGAAAAGACATACCATGAGCAAGCATTTCCTGCATCTGTGCCCAATCTAATTTAGGTATTTGCCCTTTTTTTACTCCTATATGCCTTACAATCATAAATACAACTGCCGACATGTCTTTTTCTTTCAAGATAGGAAATGCATAATCATAAAAACTTTCATAGCCGTCATCAAAGGTAAGGACAACTGCATTTGGGGGGACACTTTTTCTCCCCTCCAAAAATTCACGCAGGTCATCTATACTGATTACGTTGTAACCCCTTTGTTCCAGCATTTCAAGGTGTTGAGCAAACCTTTGGGGAGTAATGGTTACGCTGCTTTCCACTTCATCTATATGGTGATACATGAGCGCTGCCACTTTATCTTTATAATAAATATTTTCCTGCCCGGAGCAGCCAATAAAAATTAATAGTATTAACAGAATAAGAGAACATAATAATATGTAATTACATGCACCTTTTTTCATATACTCACTCCTAATATAGTTTTATTAATGTCAGGCATCCTACTTCCCATATCTAGATAGGGAGTGCACCCAAATATAGTCCATGCCTACATATTACCATTTAATTATCTTTTGAGAAATTAAAAGTTTTTGGGAATTAAATCATTGATATTATGTGTTTAAGGAGTTACTATCGAAGTATACTTAGAAAACCGGAGGAACACTCAATGACCCAAATAACAACTGCAAAAATAAATGGCAAGGAAAAAATTGAAAGCATTGAACAAATGATTCGTATCTTCAGTCAATCTACCACTCCCAGAGGAGACTGGCGCACAGGCCTGGAGTGTGAACTGTTTGCTGTTGATGCTCAAACCCTTAAATCTGTTCCCTATTTTGGTAAAAATGGAATTGAGGGAATTCTGGAAGATATGGTTCGCTTCAGCAATTGGCAGCCGGTTTATGAAGGGGAACATATTATTGGGTTAAAAAAAGGAGCCTCAAATATCACCCTGGAACCTAGCGGGCAGATTGAATTAAGCGGGGCAGCCTGTACCCGAACAGATGATTGCCTGGAAGAATATCGCCGGTTTTGCAGTGACCTCATCCAGGTTTGTGAACCTAAAAATATTTTACTTTTGCCTATCGGATATCAACCTGTGAGCACTTTAGAGGATACAGAATGGATTCCCAAAAGCAGGTATCAAATAATGTCCAAATACTTTGTTGATAAGGGCAAACTAGCCCACCATATGATGAAACTTACCTGCAGCATTCAAATTAATATAGATTATTCCAGTGAAACTGATTTTAGCGAAAAGTTTCGTCTAAGCAGCTACTTAACGCCTATCCTGCAGGCTATCTTTGCTTATTCACCTTTTAAACAAAATAGACCCA
Source organism: Bacillota bacterium (assembly GCA_040756735.1). Classification (GTDB taxonomy): domain Bacteria; phylum Bacillota; class DSM-16504; order Desulfitibacterales; family Desulfitibacteraceae; genus JBFLYC01. The sequence continues at coordinate 17,674 of JBFLYC010000036.1, forward strand.
GCGGCTTTTTGGATTACAGGGGTTACATTTGGGAGCATACGGATAATGATAGATGCCGGATTGTCCCCCAGAGTTTCCATAGTGATTTCTCCTTTACCGATTATGTAAATATTCTCCTCGATATGCCCATGATCCTTATGATTAAAGAAGGAAAGGCTGTACCCATGCAGGGCATGAAGCTGCGTCAATACCTGGAGGAAGCAAACACATTTACCGTAGAGGATTTCATCAATCACCTATCCTTTGCCTTTTTTGAAACAAGGGTAAAACCAAAGCATATCGAAATACGCATGATAGATGCCCAGCACCCGCGTCTTGTACCAAGTGTGCCTGCTCTGATTAAAGGACTGTTTTTTGATGATGCTACTCGCAGGGATTTGCTTGATTTCTTTTCCAAATGGCCGCGCGAACTCTTTTTGGAGCTTCATTACAGGAGCCACCAGACAGGACTGCAGACCGGTTTTGAAAAGAGGCAACTCCTGGATGTCTGCAGGGAAGTATTTCAAGCAGGAAAGAAAGGTTTGAAAAACCTGGTGGCTGAAGGCCTTTTGGCTGAAGAAGCCGACCTTAAGCATCTGGATGCACTGGAGGAACTGCTTATCATACAGGGCAAGGCGCCTGCTGAGGTTCTCCTTGCCGAATGGGAACGACATGGCAGAGACCTCTTAAAGCTAAAAGAAAAGATTACCTGCCAGATATAAAGTGAGAAGTGGAGATTTTTTATGAGAGAATCATTAGTACAAGAATTAATCAATAAAAGCATAGAAAAACCCGAATACTATCTGGAGAACTGCCACTGGTATTTTTCGCAGCTTCAAAACAGTTCTGCAAAAATCCAGGGAAAAACCATCAAGAGCATCTATCATCCCTATGTGCTTTCCTGGGAAGAGTATGAGTGGATTAAAGAAAAGACTGAATACTTGTGGGGGATATTGGAAAAGACCGCTAAACTCCTGCTAAGAGAGAAGGAAGTTGCCTCCTTTTTTGAATTCCCTGATTCTTTTACGGCATTGCTGGAAGTCGACCCTGGTTACTCCACGGCCATCCCCATTACTCGCTTTGACGCCTTTTACAACATGGGAAACATTTATTTTTGCGAATTCAACACTGATGGCACCAGCGGCATGAATGAAACAAACACCATGGAAGAATGCTTTCTTAATACTGAGTTAGGCAAAGTCCTGCAGGAAAAATACTCATTGCAGCAGTTTGAGCTGAGACAAAGCTTGCTGGACACTCTCCTGGAAAACTGGAGACAATTTAGAAAGGAGCACAAAACTGCCCCTTGCATACCTGACTCTAAACCCAACATAGCAATCGTTGATTTTCTGGATAAAGCTACCATAGCTGAGTTTGAAGCCTTAAAGAATGTTTTCAGGTCAAGGGGCTATGACACCATGACCTGCGATCCACGAGACTTAACCTATCAAAATGGGTGCCTTTGGCATGACAGCTTTAGAATTGACCTGGTCTACAGGCGCGCTGTGACAACTGAACTCCTTGAGAGATATGAGCTGATAGAAGATTTCCTGGAGGCATATAGAAAGAGCGCCTTTTGTATGGTGGGCTCCTTTCGCTCAGAAGCAGCCCACAGCAAATTGGTTTTTACTTTTTTAACATCCCAAAAGGCAAAAAGCTATTTTACATCTGAAGAAATTAACTTTATTAAAACACATCTTCCAGCTACCTTCAGACTGGCATCTAAAGGTACAGCGGCCCTTGACAGAGAGAACCTTGATGAAATTATCATGGACAAGAACCGGTATATCATTAAACCCCATAATGCATACGGAAGTCAGGGGCTTTACATGGGCAAGGACTGTTCCCAAACAGAATGGGAAAAACATCTGAAAGAAAACATGGATACCAACTACATTGTCCAGCAATTAATCAAGGTTCCTGAAGGCAGTTTTGTTACTGCCCCCGGCACAACAGAAAGACTCAAGATAAACTTAAGCCCCTATTTGTATGGAGGCAAATTAAGGGGCTTCTACACTAGAGTATCTAATATTGATATAATCACTACAGCCAGGGGCGGCAGTCTAATACCTACATTTGTTGCAGGAATTAATAATAAGCAGCTATTGCCTGCGAGCTTTTAAATCCTGATAAAATTCTTCAATTATGGGCACATCCGCCCACCAGATCTGACCGGCTCCGGCTGGCTTGTCCGCATAGTTTCCCTTATCAAAAGCTATAACATATATAGCCGCTGAAATAACTGTTACTAGAATCACAAGCCTGAGGATTTTGCCAAACTGTTTCATCTGCCTGCCTCCTATAAATTGGGGCCACCTACCCAATTTCGTACTTCACCCCACTAAATTGAGGTGTGTCCCCATAAATTATGCGTTCACTTGTATTATACCCTACAGATGACCAATAAATAAACCCCCTTCTTTTTTAAAAAGGGGGTCTGGTTTTTTGCTGTTATCTTTCATTCATCAGCAAAGCTTATATTAGAATGGCAGCGCAAAGAACTGGCCGCTGAAGAAGATGTAAGCTGCTATTAAGGTCAATACAAGGTTGAAGGATTGACCAATAATGTATAGGGTTAGAGGCTTGCCGCCCTTAACCATCTTGCCCATCTCAACGAAGTTGGACTCTAGGCCGATGCTTACAAAGGCCAGGGTGAAGAAAAACTCACGGTAGCCGTTAACAATACCAAGGGTGTCTGAGACTATTTGACTTGGTAATAAGAAGGAGAAGATCAAAGATGCGCCGATGAAACCAATGATGAACTTGGGCATACGGATCCAGATTTCCATGGGGCCAACATTGGCTTCGGAGGCAGATTTTCCTTCATATACTACAACCCAGTATACTGCCACGAAGAAAGCAATTACACCGATGAGTATGTTCTGGACCATCTTAACAACTGAGGCAACTTCCATGGCCTCGTTGCCTAACATAGCGCCTGCAGCCACAACAGCGCCTGTGGAGTCAATTGTTCCGCCCAACCAGGCGCCGCCCACGATTGGGTCGATGCCTACTGCCTTGACAAGAGCAGGCATACCAATCATCATGAGCACAGTGAAGATTAAGGTAATTGAAATTGCAAGAGAAATCTCTTCTTTCTTGGCCTTAGCTGCCGCACCGGCTGCAATGGCTGCAGATACACCGCAGACAGAAGTCGCAGCAGCAATGGTAATGGCCAGACCTTTATTGTCCTGCATTTTGAGGAATTTCTGGGAATACCAGTACATGAAAATGACTACTATGGGAGTTACTAACCATGCCACGCCTAGACCCATTAATCCCATGGCCATCATGCGGTTAAAGAGAATGGAAGCGCCCAACAGCACAAGACCTGTCTTAATGTACAGCTCTGTACGGACTGCGCCCTTCATGATATCAGGTGTTTTAATGGTGTTGCTGATTAATAAGCCTAATGCCAGCGCCCAGATAACATTGTTAAAACCATAATGTCTCCAGGGGCTGTAACTGCCGAAAATTTCAGCCAGTATGGCCACAAGAAATACCAAAGGGAAAGCAATGGCAAACTTGGGAAGCGCTTTTCTATCTGTGAAAGCTATAGACAGACCAAAAACGATTAAACAAAGTATGCCTGTTACAATAATGCCGCCAATAACGTCTCCTGGAATGGAGGATAAAATATCAAAGCTTTCTTTACCCCATCTTTTGGGCAAAACAATCTTTGGGAAAACTTTCACAGCTGCAAGAATAATGATAATGACACCTAACCAGACTGCCCACCAGTCTTCTTTAGAAAACAAACCGTCAAATGCTCCAGGCCTTTTTTGTACGTTCTGACTCAAGGTCTTCACCCTCCTAATTTTTTAATATTTTTCAGGCAACCTAAACACTAATAAAACGTACCGCCGCTCCTTAGTCTGCGACCCTCCTTCCATAGAAAAATACAATGAACTAATAGATGCTATAAATAAAGCTTATCAGCTTAATTATAATCTGCGCCTCTGGCTTTTGATAAGTCCATTTTTTCACATATTTAATCAAAAATCTGCTTATTTAGACCAATTTGATAATAAAACAGGCTCATTAAGCATATTATTGAAATATTTCTTCGATTCTCTAGTATAATAAATTATGCTTATATATCCTCCCATATCCTCCCGATTATTTTTGAATATTTATCTAAAAATAAAACATAAAGACGTATCGTCTTTAGGCCATAAGACTTCAACTATAACTTTTTATAATTTTACCTGACTTTAATAATAACTTTAGTTCCATTTTTTGTATCTAGCGCTTCATCAAAAGCTTCTTTTGCTTCATATATGGAGAACATGTATATATATGCGGTTGCGAAAAAGAAGCTGGAGACACTCGTAAAAGAGGCTCCAGCTTCTCTTGTTTATGGTGATGAAGGGTTAGCCACCAAGTTGCCCCGAAGGAAATGAATTTTAGATCACAGTAGTGGCGAAAAATTTTTCAAAATACCAGAAACTATAACCCCTTGCATTAAATGGAAATATCATACACCATTGACAATCCTTGTATTCCGTGATAAGTTAGTATTAATCGGGTGTTTTGCCGTTTTGGCGAAGCGCCCTTCCGTTTTATATTGGGTTTTTCCATTTAATGGGTAAATGTTGGAGGGAATTAAATTGGCTAAGGTTACATTGTCAAAAAACATATTTGAAAATTTGGTCAAACATATGGTAGAAATTGAAGAGGGGAAGAAAAAGCTGCTTGAGGAATACTACCCCGAAACGTCGACAGAACGTAATGAAATTGAGAAGCTTATCGACAATTATATCAAACACCTTGACCAACTTATTAGAAAAACAAAAAAGTCGCAAACTACAGACAGTAAAATACCCTTTGTTACCATAGGTAGTGAAGTGGAAATACAAGACTTATCGAACCTAGAAGTCTTTAGGTATCGCATAGTGAGCCCCTTCTGTGTTAGCATGAGAGAGGGAGATGTATCATGTCTATCACCAGTTGGCAAGTCGTTATTGTTAAAAAAAGTCGATGATGAAGTGGAGGTTACAGCACCTGGAGGGGTATTCCGCTACAAAATAAAATCCATTCAACTGCTGGGTGATATTTGATGAAGACTATAACCTACTTGCTAATTTTTGCATTAGTTGCTATCAGCCTTGCTGGCTGTGGAGAAGCAGAAACGCGGGAGAAAATATTGCCAGACGACAGGACAGTTATAGTTGACGCCACTGGGAAAATCATGCTTGATGGTAAAGTTAAACCACTTAAAGGATATACCTATGATGACCAGACTGGACGGTATGTAAATAAGACCTGACAGAAGGGACTTCTCTTGATACCCAAGCTGAAATCTGTATGGAGAAGCGAAAAGCAGGTTATCACGTTACGGAAGAAGATATATTCAAAGAAGACGGCTACAGCGGAGCACTGGGTATCAATGAGAGACCAGCGCTTCATCAACTTTGGGAGAAATAGCAAGATGGGTATACCCAGACTGTTTGGAGGTTCAATGAAATTTGCAAAAACTGATTATCACATTCATCCAAACTATTCTATAGATGCCTCTCCTGTTCAGATAAGGGACTATTGCTACAAGGCGTTGGAATTAAATCTAACAGAAATTTGTTTCACTACCCATATTGAGCTAGATCCGGTGCGTAGGGAAATAGACAATTTTATTGTTTCCAATGGGAAAAAGTTATCAGTTTTCAACCATGCCTGGCTGGATAGTTATTTTGGAGAAATTACCCGGGCGCAGGATGAGTTTCAGCACGCAAATCTCAAAGTAAAGGCCGGAATAGAAGTTGGATACTGCCGGGGCTGCGAGAAAGATATGGAAAGAATTATTAACAATTATCCATTCGACTTTGTATTGGGGGCTATCCACTGCCTTAACCATATCGCCATTTCATCCATGAAAGAAAGCCCGTCCTATTTTCAAAACAAAAGCTTGGCTGCATTACGTACAGACTATTTCACCACACTGCAAGAAGCAGTCGCTACAGGACTTTTTGATTGTATTGCCCATGTAGATCTGTACCTTCGGTATGGCATTAGACATTATGGGCCAGGGGTCCTAACTGTTCACCGTGGTGTTGTAGAACCGATTTTTAGAGAAATGGCTCGCAGGGAAATGGGGCTGGAAGTCAACACTTCTAGCCGCCGCAGGGGGTTAAAGGAATTTCATCCTACCAGGGAGATACTAACCCTGGCAGCGAAAGCAGGCATTAAAATTTTTACTGTTGGCTCTGATGCCCATTCCCTTGATGAACTGGGTGATTATATAGATAAAGCCCTGGCCCTCCTGAAAGAGTATAATCTTTGTAACCATGTTTTTACTCGCAGGCATGCTGCTCCATGTTAGTTCAGTTATGCAACTAAACCATCAACAAACATAATTATAAATTAATATAAAACAATGGTAGTTAATTATGTTAAATTAGATTAAGCTTGCTAACATTATAGAGGCGGAACAAGGCCTGCAGGTGAGTGCCGGCTGCCAGCAAGGTCAAAGTGGCTGGCAGCAAATTTAAAATGCCTCCCAGCATAATAATAAATAATCTGCCATCACGATTAGTTGGAAGATAACGCAGTATGCCATCATGAATTTTAGGGATAAATGGTTTGCCAGTAATATTTTGGTATTTTTCTTTAAAAAGCATGGACATGGGCATTCCCGTGAGAGCAATTGCACCTACTAGCAAGGCCGTGGTGTGGCCTGTGGCGCTATACCATGAATAGGCCATGCCAATAATAATGAAATAATCTGCATAGCGATCGAGTAGGGAATCGAACATCTCTCCAAAACTACTCTTTAAAAATTTCAAACGGGCAATTTCCCCATCAACTCCATCGAGTATAGAGCTAAGTTGTGCCAGTACTCCTCCAATAAAAGGGTTTACCGTGGCAAAGGAAACTGCTGCAGCTACTGCAGTTAAGAATGAGAAAAGGGTAATTTGGTTTGCTGTTATTCCAGTTGGAGCCAAAAGTTTTGTTATCCTGAGGGAAACCCTACGATTAATGACTTGAGAAATAAAACCGTCTTTAGGAGGCGCCAGGGACTGCAGGAGGACTTTTTCAGCTTGTTTATAACTGGGATAGTCATCCACATCAACCCAGCAATTGCTTACAAAATGCAATTTTACCTTGCCTAGTCCAGCCAGCTGGTTTACTGCATCAGTGAGGGTATAAGCTCCCTGGGCAATGGAATTTGACAAAGCCTCCAGGAGTGACCCGGTACCCATGAAAAGACCGCAATCTACAGCATTAAAGTCACACAATCCCTTGCCAAGTTTTAAGGCATAATTCTGCTCAGCTTTGACCTTTGTACATTCGTTTAGGTCATAAACATTTTCCAGCCGGCTGTCGGCAGCAAGCAGCACCTCATCCTGTTGGATATTCTCTACCTCCGCAACAAACGCTTTTAATAAATCTAATTCAAAAATATGGTCGGACATCATTAATATAAATTTTTCATCCTGGTGGTAGTCTTTATGAAAGGTATATGCTGATACGCCGTTTCCAAGTTTCCAATCTGGATTATGCAAATAATTAATTCTTACTCCCAGATTTTCACCGTTGCCTAAATAATCCTGAATTTCGCATGCATGACAACCGGTAATAATTACCAAATCCTTGATGCCACATTCCCGTAAGGTTAGGATGTTGCGTTCTATCAGGGCAAGACCTAATAGACGCACAAGAGGCTTAGGCCTGTTAAAGTATGGCCATAGCCTCCTTCCTTCTCCAGCAGCAAGTAAGACAGCTCTCATTAACGTTCTCTCCTACCATCAATAAATTCTTCCACCATCTTTTTAGCTTCAGTATCTGTGTATTGAATCGGTGGGGACTTCATGGTATAAGCAGAAATAGCATTCAAAACGCCGCCAATCTGCCGATCGAGGGCTAATTTTAAACATCTAATAGCATCAATCATCACGCCTCCGCTGTTGGGCGAATCTTCCACAGAGAGCTTAACATCCAGGGTCAAGGGAACGTTTCCAAAACCCCTTCCTTCCATGCGTATATGACAGATTTTATTATCATTTAACCAGGGAATATAATCGCTAGGGCCAATATGAATATTATCACCAGCCAAAGCTATCTTCAGCTCTGATTGCACGGCCTGGGTTTTTGATTTTTTCTTGGAGGCAAGCCTACTGCGGTTAAGCATGTTTAAGAAGTCAGTATTTCCTCCGAAATTTAACTGGTAAGTACGATCAAGAATGACACCACGGTTTTCAAATAACTTGGTTAGAGTGCGGTGAATGATGGTGGCCCCCAGCTGGCTTTTGACGTCATCACCTACCAGGGGAATATTTTTATCACGGAACTTCCTGGCCCAAACTTCATCCGAAGCAATAAAAACGGGCATGGCATTGATAAAACCCACATTAGCTTCCAGACACGCTTCAGCATAAAACTTCGCAGCATTCTCTGAACCTACAGGCAAATAATTAATAAGGATTTCTGCTCCACTTTCCTTTAAAACTTTGACTACATCGCAAGGTTTCTGGTCAGCGACCACAAAACTCTTATCCACGTCAAAATCAGCCATATGTTCAGAAACACCATCTAGAACCGGCCCCATCTGTACCTGAACAGGGTAATCTGGCACTTTGTCATAAAAGAGAGCAGCGCAGTTGGGCTTGGAAAGCGCTGCTTCTTTAAGGCCCTTGCCTACTTTGCGCTTGTCCACATCAAAGGCAGCAACCACGTTAATATCACCTGGGTTGTAACCTCCAAGATTATAATTCATCAGTCCAACATTGTTTTCCGGTGATTTCTTATACATCTCAATTCCCTGTAACAACGCACTAGCACAGTTACCTACACCTGCAATAGCAATATTAATTTTAGACAATATAAATACCCCCTTGTTATTTATTAAATTGTCTTTGATTTAAAATTTAATTTTGTATAAGAAAACGAATTTTTATCTTTATGCCTCTGATGGCGCCGCATTTAATTAAGACATAAGGTCCTAGTTGTACATATAAAAACACCCCCTAACTGGGAGTGTTACTTACTTATTATTAATACTATTAATACTACAGCGAAAGGTTACTCATTTCGTTACATCGCTACGCCATGGGGACGGTTCCATCGTCTTCCCTTCGGACCTTCACAGCGCTACGGTGACGCTCGAACCGTCCCCATGGCTCCGCTAATTGCTAAATTTCGCTGTAGTATTAATTATTAAGGTAAAATATAGAAAATCACTCCCAATTAAGCAATCAATCAGAAGCTTTTCTGTATTATTAGCACTCACGCTTGAATGTTGCTAATAATTATACACAAAATTTTCCCTTATTTCAAGTAAAAATTTTCCTATGTGTCGTTTTTTGTCCCGATAGAAGATATAGCGAATCCTAAATGCTGTTAACATAATAACATAATATTAAAGTTTTTCTTGACCTTTAAGGCCTTCCATGGCCTTAAGCACCTTCTCCGGCGTTGCCGGGAGGCTGGTCAGGCGTACACCCACTGCATCGTAAATTGCATTAATGACAGCAGGCGCGGCCGGCAGCAGGGCAGGTTCGCCTACTCCCTTTGCTCCATAGGGCCCTGTTGGTTCAGGAGATTCAACAATATATGGGTCAATATCCGGCACATCGGCTATTGTAGGAATAAGGTATTTGGAGTAAAGTGGGTTTTTAATTTTCCCCATGTTAAGCTCTACTTCTTCTAATAGGGCCATGCCAAGACCCTGGCAGATCCCGCCGGCTATTTGACCTTCTACATTTACAGGATTAACGGCTTTACCTACGTCATGAGCCGCGGTTACTTTCAGTACTTCCACCATTCCTGTCAGGGTATCAACTTCCACCTCAACAATTTGTGTAGCAAAGGCATAAGGCCAGTAAGGGGCTCCCTGGCCGGTTTCCATATCAACCTTGGTGCTGTGGGCTGTAAAGCTTCCTTCCCCCACAATCCTCAACCCCTGAAGCCTGGCTTTAAAGGCAAGTTCCTTGATGCTGATCTTCTTTTGCGGGAACCCTTTCACATATATAAAACCGCCTGCGCCCGCAAGTCCTTGGAGGGTATTGACGCCAAGCTCCGGCAGCGCCTTTTTAAAAAGAATTTGCCTGGCCTCACTGGCTGCCCGGCGCACTGTATTGCCCGATACATAGGTCTGCCTGGTAGCTGCTGAGGTGCCGGCATCGGGCGTTGCATCAGTATCTTCCGAAACAACTGTAACATCATCCACCTCAATACCCAACTCTTCTGCGGCAATTTGGGCCATGACAGTGCTTGACCCCTGCCCGCAGTCGGCGGCCCCTATACGCACAGTGGCAGTCCCATCATCGTGGACTTCTACAATAGCGCTTGATACATCGGGAAATCCATTTCCGTATCCCATACCATAAAAAATACAGGCCATACCAACTCCCCTTTTCTTAGCCATCGCCTTCACCTCCAAGAATCTCCTGCAAATTCCAGCCCATGGAGACTGCCGCAGCCTTCATGGTTTCTTTTAAGCCCACGCTGTCAAAAAGCACCTGCCCTGTGTGGGTCTCACTGCCAACCTCCATGGCATTGATCCAGCGGATTTTCAGCGGATGCATTCCAAGTTCCCCGGCAAGCCTATCCATTTGCGATTCGTGGGCCAGGGGTGGTTGAGCCGCTCCAAAACCCCTCATGGCTCCTGCAAAAGGGTTGTTTGTATATACTGCAAATGAATCTATTTTTACATTGGGCGCCTGGTAAGGCCCTACTGCATGGACTGCTGCCTTGCGTAAAATATTAGGCGCCCATGAAGCATAAGCGCCGGTATCGCCAATGATACGGGCTTCCACTGCAGTCAGCCTGCCTGCTTGATCAGCGCCGGTTTTATAATGCATGATCATGGGATGCCTTTTTGCATGAATTCTAAAGGATTCTCTTCTGTTGCAAACCATCTTCACAGGGCGTCCGGTTTTTAAAGCCAATAAACCTGTCCTCACCTGCAGGGTCATGTCTTCCCTGCCGCCAAAGGCTCCGCCCACCGCCGTATTTATTACCTGGACCTTATGGACAGGTATGTTCAAGGCTCTGGATATTTCATACCGATCCCAGTGAGTATACTGGGTTGCCACGTGCACCACCAGGTGCCCCCTGTTATCCAGATACGCAAGACAGGCCTCTGGCTGAAGAAAAGCATGGTCAACCATCTGGGTGGTATAAGTATCTTCAACAATCACCGCCGCAGCGGCAAAACCTTCCTCCACATTCCCCTTGCGAACCTTCAGGTGGTAGAGAACATTACCCTTTTCATGCACTTTGGGAGCTTCATCCCTCATGGCCTCTTCGGGATCAAAGACTCCCGGGAGCTCTTCATATTCAACTTTTATGGAGCCAAGAGCCTCTTCTGCTGCCTCTTCCGTTTCTGCAGCTACCAGGGCAACCACGTCATTAATGGAACGAATCTTATCCATTGATAATACAGGCATGTCGGGAATTAAGACCCCCTGCCCGTTTAAGCCTGGGATGTCCCTGGCGGTCAGCACTGCTGCCACACCTGGTATCCTTGCAGCTTCATCTATATTAATATTTTTTATCACAGCATGGGATACATCCAGCTGAAAAAGTCTTCCAAATAACATGTTGGCAGCTTCCAGGTCGGCAGGAAACAGGGCTTTACCTGTTACTTTGCTTATGCCGTCAACTTTTATAGCACTTTTACCCACAACGTTTAGTTTATTATTAATTGACTTATCCATGGCTGAAACCTCCCTTAGTTGACGCTTCTTCCACAGCCTTAATTATTTTGTCATAACCTGTACACCTGCAGAGATTTCCAGCCAAATGCCTTTTGATTTCTTCCCTGGATGGTTTAGGTTTTTTGCTCAGCAGGTCCACCGCTGAGATAACCATACCGGGCGTACAATAGCCGCACTGCACAGCGCCGTTATTCAGAAAGGCCTGCTGTACGGGATGAAGGGCTTCCTCTTGCACTCTATCTTTGGCGTGTGCTGTATTTTCAGGCTGAGCTACACCTTCGATTGTTGTAATTTCCCGGCCATGTGCTTGCACAGCCAACACCAGGCAGGAGTTGACTATTTCTCCATCCATTAGCACAGTGCAGGCTCCGCATTCTCCTTCACCGCATCCTTCCTTTGTCCCTGTTAATTTCAACCGGTCCCGCAGCAAATCTATTAAACGCAGGTGACTGTCCATGGTCAAATTATATTCTTTTCCATTTACTTTTACTTTGATATTTATGAGCTTTGACTGCACCACCCTACCTCCTTCCTTTTTGCTATTCTTTCAACAAAAACTAATAAAATCCTTTATGGCGCTCCGATTATTTCTTTCTATCCTGGTTGGCACAAAAAAAATTTCTAGAGTTGGAAGGAATTTTAACAACTTATATAGAATTGTAGTAACATATACTACAATCGTCAATAAATTAGTAATAAAAACTACAACAGAGAGGCGGGTCAATTCATGAAAGAGCCGGAAATTCTAAAAGTAATTGCATCCAAGTTAAAAGAACTTCCCGAAAGCCAAAGGCTGCTGGGTGAATACATTTTGTCTAATTATAAAGAGGTTGCCAATCTTTCGGCTTTGGACCTTGGAGCCAAGGTGGGGGTCAGCGATGCAACAGTGGTCAGATTTGCCAAGTCTTTAGGATATTCAGGTTATCCGGAAATAAAAACAGAGCTGTTCAAGTATCTTACCCGGGAAGATGACCCGTCACAAAAGATGATCAAAGCCCTGGGCAGGATGAAGAAAGTTAATATGGCAGTAACTGAAGTGTTTGAAAATGACATAAAAAACATCCAGGAAACATTTAAAAGTTTTTCCCTGGAGAATATGGAATCCGCGGTTTCAGCCATTAACAAGGCTCAAAAGATCTATATTTTGGGACTGAATAGTTGTGAAGCATTGGCCGGCTTTTTGAATTTCCATTTAAGCAGGCTGTGTTTAAATGTTAAGCTGATAACTTCAAGCGGTTTGGTTATGTTTGAACAGCTGGCCTTTATTACGGAAGCCGACCTTTTAATTGTGATAAGTTATCCGCGTTATTCTCGAGATTCTTTAGACTCAATTAAACTGGCCAAATCAGTTGGAGCAAAAGTAATCTCCATAACAGACAAGACTTTTTCACCAATTGCCGAGGCCTCGGATATAGCTTTAATTGCCCATTCCAGTAGTCCGGGGTTTTACAACTCCTATGCTGCAGCTACTACAATCTGCAATGTTCTGGTTCTTTCCATGGCAATGTTGGATGAAAAACGGTCTCTGAAAGCTTTGAAAACAATCGAGGATTTTAAGAAGGACCATGATCTTTATATTTAGTGAAGGACTATCCACTTAGCTCATACGCCATGGGGACGGTTCCGCCATGGGGACGGTTCCATCGTCTTCCCTTCGGACCTTCGCTGCGCCACGGTGACGCTCGAACCGTCCCCATGACTCCGGGAGCGAGAATTCAGAATAAATCAGTACCCTTACTGACTTTGTATTCTAACTTCTGTATTCTGACTCCTGTATTCTAACTTCTGTATTCTGACTCCTGTATTCTCTTTAGTAAGGATTTAACAAAATAAGGAAAAAGGTGAAGCGCCGTGGGTAAACAAACAAAATACGATCTTTTAATTAAAGGAGGTCATGTAGTATGTCCTAAAAACAGGTTTGACGGCATTATGGATGTGGGAATTAGAAGTGGGCAAGTTGTAGAAGTCTCTTGCGACCTGGATCCTTCTGTCTCCAGTAAAACTATAAATTGTAAAGGTCTGTTGGTAATGCCGGGAATCGTGGATTCCCATGCCCATCTAATCCGCAGCAAGGTCTGCGGGACAGGTTTTCGAATGGTTGTCAAGGCAGGAGTGACAACAGTTATAGACTTTGAAGGGCCCGTGGATGCTATTAATAGAGAAATAGCGCCCCATGGGTATGGTCTCAATGTTGGTGTTTTGGAAGGAATCAGGCCCAGATACGGGTTTAGTGGAGAGTCTGCCCCTCATCAGGAGGTAGTACAAAAGATTAATAATTCCATGAAAATGGGAGCCCTGGGAGTTAAGCTGTTGGGCGGGCACTATCCTTTGTCTCCGGAAACCACCGGCGATGTAATTGAAACTGCTGCCCAGGAACTTGCTTATGTAGCATTTCATGCAGGAACCACCGATACAGGAAGCAATATCTTGGGCCTGGAGGAAGCAGTAATACTATCCGGGGGCAATCCCCTGCATATAGCACATATTAATGCTTACTGCCGGGGTCAAATAGATGGCCCCTTGCGGGAATTAGCCAGGGCAATGGAAATTTTGCAGAAGGCTGAACATATAGTATCGGAATCTCACCTGGCTCCCTTTAACGGCTGCAACGGCTATATAGGAAAGGATGATGTTCCTGAAAGTCATGTAACAAGGAACTGTCTTAGAGCCATGGGATACCCTGTAAACAGGATGGGCTTGAAACAGGCTTTTAAGGATGGGGTAGCTGCTGTATATGCCCAGGTGGGTGATGAAATGAGGCTGCTTTATCGTCAAGAAGCCTATGATAGATGGATAAAAAATGAAACAAGGGTAGGGGTTTCTTTTCCTGTAAATCTTAGGGTCAGCGCCTTAGTTTGTGCCACCGAAAAAGTCAAAGGCGGAAATAGATTTGTAGTTGATGCCATTAGCAGCGACGGGGGAGCCATACCGCGCAATTTTATCCTCACCCATGGTATGGCATTGGTTAAATTCGGAGCATTGTCTCTGCCAGAACTTGTATTAAAGGCTTGTTACAGCCCTGCTCAGATGTTTGGATTAACCAGCAAGGGACATCTTTCTCCAGGGGCTGATGCAGATCTGGCTTTGGTAGATTTTAACACAGGTGCAGCCTTATATACGATTATAAGCGGAAAATTAGTTTTTGCCGAGGGGGTTTTGAACAATACTCCAGGATGCCTGCTGACAACTGATCGGGGAGCTGGATATTTAAAAAGTCAAGGAATACCTTACCGGATTGTGGATTTAAAGAAATCTGCCTTCTTTAGGAGGGCCGCTCACAAGAAGAAGCTGTCCAATATAATTTAAAAAAGGAGGGGGTATATCGAGAGCATCTATTTTGACATCTATGTTTTTGTCAAAAATATTTGATAATTGAAATATATTTTAAGGGGAGGGTTTCTAAGAGAATGAGTAAGAGGATAGCTTTACTGGTTTTAGTAGTAGTGTTTATCGGCATTTTTGTATTAGCCGGGTGCAGCTCAAAGGATAGCCAGCCAAATGGAAAACCAGATGCGGCTCAAGACGGCCCTGTTTTTGGAGGCGCTTTAAAGGTCATCATTGATGCTGAACCCCCTACAATTGATATGCATGTTTCAACAACTACCCTTGTTTATAATGTGGGATGGCATATATTTGAACAATTATATGCTCTGGATGAACAGTTTGCTATAGTCCCCATGCTTGCCGATGGGATGCCCGTCATTAGTGATGACAAACTGACTTATACCATTAAGCTGCGTGAGGGCGTAAAATTCCATAATGGTAAAGAAATGACCTCTGCAGACGTGGTAGCCTCCATCATGCGGTGGGGTGAGGTTTCCAGCAACGGCAAGGCGCTCTTTAAAAGCGTGGCATCTTTTGAAGCAGATGGACCTTATAACTGATCTTTCGCACCCTTAAAATGTTTCAAGATTAATTTTTCAAAAGCAGCATTTTTTTGTAAATTACACCTGGACTCAAGCCAAATCTTTTGATATGATTAACCCATGGAAAAGATTATACAA
>JBFLYC010000037.1:0-17395 GCA_040756735.1 Bacillota bacterium
TTTCTGTCTGATACATTATGACTTATCTACATCTATAAATGATGAAAAAATAGAGAATATCAAGGAGACCGGAGCGGATGTGCTGGCAACAGGCTGCCCAGCTTGTATGATGCATCTTAATGACGGCGTGGCTAGAAATACTCTTGATAACATAAAAGTCAGGCATACAGTTGAACTTCTTGCTGAATCGCTAGATAAATAAACAATTAAATGGTGACTTCCAATGAGTAGATTCGAAAAACAAAAACTGGAGGCGAGCCAATAAAAGGAAAGAAATACAATAAAAGCAAGTAAATAGAGCTAAAGCATAAAAATAAACATGCCAAATAGGCATTTAGGTATGGTCCAAAAAATGCCTGTACAACAGAATAACGAGTAAATCAACTTAAAACCAAAGATATAACATTAAGCAGCAAGCATTGAAAGAACAGGGAAAATATCAGTAATAGATAGGCTGCTTTCACAAAACCAAGCATCAACATAGCAACAAAAAGCACCAAGGAACACCCTAACAATTCTCCGTTCCTTAGAAAGAACAACAGCGGACTCAGCCTTAAAATCATTATTGATTCTATCCCGACACCTTTCAGTAGTAGAACGTCTTTTGTAAAGATATATCCACTCATCAGAGCCTCGTATGATGGGAGTGAAGAATCTAGGATTATTCTTGGTTTTAGTATAGTGAGTTTTGCTGCTGTGAGCAGGGCATTTATCACAAGCATCACATTGCACAGGGAAGAGCCATTTATGGCGATAAGACTTAGAAATTATACCCCAGTTACACAACTTAAGCCCCAAGCCTTTACAATGAGGAATACCGTTAACATCGTATTTAATAAGATCGTTGTTAGACACTGGAGCCTCAAAGCGGGAATTAAGATCTATAACAGGACTAATACCAAAATGCATATTAAGAAGATAAAAAGCATGAGCATCATAAGCAGAATCAAAAACACCGGCATTAAAATGAATATCCGAATATAAGTCTACAAGTTCTTTAAAAGCAAAGACACCAGTAACAGAATCATGACGCTTGCCAGAAACACACTTAATATGGATAGGCAGGCTGTAGAAAGAATCACAAGCAGTAAAGCCATTGAAAGTATGTCCATAAAAGTATTGTTCATTGTAGCTATCCCAGCCCCATGAAGCAGTGGGGTCAGAAAAAAAGCGGGGGCAATCGCATTTTTCACCAGGCATTAGTTTACAACGGCAAACCTTTTTACCATATGAAGAAGCATGAGAAGGCATACAAGTACCATCAGCGGCAATGTTTAAGCGGCCATGTAGATCATCCCCAAGGATACCCATGTAATAAGAAGGCATAACAAAAACATCCTTTAAGATATGATTTAGAGTAGTTTCAAGGTTATCAGGTAGTTTTTGAAGATCATACCTTAGAACCCTATTAACCACACGCTCAATAACGCCAGGCTTAGAAGAAGATAATTTTTGATTTTTCTTTTGTTTCTTCCTAGGCTTACGCTTAACCTTTCGCAGTTTGGATTTGTAAAGGATACGATCCTTACGGATCAGCCTATCCATAAAATCATAAAAAGTACCAACACCAGGAATAGGGTCAGCAAAAATGCCATCCACTTTAGTAGTAGAAAAACAAGCAGGAAGAAAGCCTGACAAGATGGCATAGAAGGGCTCAGCCCTTAAAGTATCAACCCAATTAGAGATACTTGTTTCACCCTTAAGAGTCATTAAAATAAGAGAACGAAACATAGCAACAGGATCCTTAGGAGGTGCACCTTTATTGGAATTAGAATAACGACTTTTAAGAAAAGGAACAATTCCATCAAGATCAGCCCCCAAAGCTTAAGAATTAAGACATCTCTAGTCAAAACAGTGATGTGCTGACCATTAGAAATAAAATAGCGAGTTAAAAACTCATGAACAAAACATTGATACTGGTTGTGAGAATACTTGACAGTAAGCATAAGAAATCACCCCAAAAAAAGTTATTAGATGGTAAAAGGTTCCATCAATTTGATTTTGGGGTAACTTTGCAAATGTCAAGGTTGATATTTGGGTGTATGAGGTTTTATTTTGAAGTTTAATGCGAATATCTCTGCATATCTAATGTTATTGCCGTTTTAAGTACATAGTTAAAATCAAGACGTTTTTGAGGTGAAGCTTAAAATGGCATAAAAATAAAGCCTTTTGTTTCAAGGCTTTGAGATTTTTCGAATCTACTCTTGAAGATTTGTGAGGTGCCTGTAAGGGGATGATGAAATTGAATTTAAACACAGTACAAAAAATAATAAAAATTGTTGGTAAAGAGAATGTTTTAACCAACCTGGAAGAAAGGATCTGCTACTCATATGATGGCACATTCCAAAGAGGAATTCCTGCATTAGTAGTATTTCCTGGTAATACGAAAGAAGTAGCCGAAATAGTAAAGCTGGCTAACAGAGAAAAATTCCCAGTATTCCCTCGTGGAGCAGGCACAGGACTTAGCGGTGGATCTATTCCCATGAGTTCTGGTGTCGCACTAGTACTAACCAGGATGAATAAAATCAAAGAGATAAATACAGAAGATATGTTAGCTATAGTAGAACCTGGTGTTATTACAGGACATTTTAATCAAGAGGTAGAAAGGGTGGGTTTGTATTATCCCCCTGACCCCGCTAGTCTTAAAACGTGCACCATGGGTGGAAATGTAGCGGAAAATGCAGGAGGCCCAAGGGCTTTTAAATATGGAGTAACAAAAGATTACGTAATGGGATTAGAAGTGGTAACTCCCTTAGGAGAAATCATGCGTACAGGTGGTCGAACAGTAAAAAATGTTACAGGTTATGACCTTACTCGTCTCTTGACTGGAAGCGAAGGAACCCTTGGAATAATTACCGAGATTACAGTTCGCTTGTTGCCAAAACCAAAAGAAATAAGGACGGCATTAGTCATATTCGATAAACTAGAAGATGCTGCAAATAGTGTTACAGCTATTATTAGACAGGGAGTAATACCAGCAACACTAGAACTTATGGATAAAATTACCATTAAATGTGTGGAACAGCACAGTAGCCTAGGACTGCCCCTAAATGCCGAAGCAGTACTTTTAATAGAAGTAGATGGGGGCATATGCCAGGTGGAAGAAGATATTAAGAATATTGAAAAAATCTGTCAAGGCCATAACTGCAGAAAGATTAACATAGCCTCTCTAGCAGTAGAAAGAGAAACCCTATGGAAAGCAAGGAGGGCCGTTTCATCTGCAATAGTACAATTAAAACCTACCAAGATATCAGAAGACGCTACCGTACCAAGAAGTAAAATTCCAGAAATGGTTAAACGATTGCGGGAAATAGCAGACAAATACGACCTGCATATACCGGTTTTCGGACATGCAGGAGATGGTAACCTTCATCCTAATATCCTGGCCGACAAGAATGATAAAGAAGAGATGGAAAGAGTAGAAAAAGCTGTTGGCGAAATATTTCAGGCAGCACTAGAGCTACGAGGAACACTATCAGGAGAACATGGAATTGGATTAATGAAAAAACCATACCTGCAGTGGGAACTTGGAGAAGTAGGAATCGAATATTTGAAGACCATTAAACAGGCAGTGGACCCAAATAATATTCTAAACCCGAAAAAGGTGTTCTAGATGGAAAATATGAATAACAACTATTTTGACAGTTTAAATAAATGCAGTAGATGTGGAGGATGTCAGGCTTACTGTCCTATTTACTATGAAACCAGTAGAGAACCCTTTGTAGCCAGGGGAAAAATTGAGCTCCTGGAAAATCTACAGTCTGGCAAAGTAGTTTGGAATAATAAACTCTCAGAAATCTTTTCTACTTGTTTATTATGTGGTGCCTGTACAGAAAACTGTCCTAACGGAGTTCAGGCAGACAAGCTGATAATGATGGCTAGAAAAGACCTTGTAGCTAATAAGGGTCTTCCAATAATAAAAAAGAACCTTTTTCAACACCTGCTTAGATACAACGGACGGTTGAATATGGCAGGCAAGGCCTTATATCTGTATCAAAAATCCGGTCTGCGTAAATTATTAGGGGTTTTAATGCCAGGTGATTTGACCAAAGTCCAGGCCTTGTTGCCGGATTTTGCCAGTAAACCCTTTCGTAAAAAAGTGCCCCGTATAAATACCGTGGAAAGACCTCTTTTGAAAGTGGCATACTTCACAGGGTGTGTTACAAATCTGATTAACCATAATGTAGGATATAGTATTTTAAAAATTCTTAACACCCATGGGGTTGAAGTAATCATTCCTGAACAAAGTTGCTGTGGAGTTCCGGCCTTTGCCAGTGGAGATTTTGCTACTGGTAAAATCCTTGGAAAACAAAATATTAACCATTTTAATTTAAAAGATATAGATTACATTGTCTTTGATTGTGCCACCTGTCTTTCTACTTGGCTTGATTATCCTGAACTTTTAGAAAGTGAGGAGACTTTAAAGTTTTCCCGGAAGTTGATGGATATTAACCGTTTCCTGGTAGAGGTTTTGGATATTAAATTTAAGCCCTTTAGAATAGGCAAAATAACAACCTATCATGACCCATGCCATTTAAAAAGGACAGAAAATGGTAAAACAGCACCAAGGGAACTTTTAAGGCGTTTAGCCCCAGCTTATGAGTACGTTGAAATGGGGCTGGCGGACAGATGCTGTGGTTCAGCCGGTTCCTTTAACATTAGTCATTATCACCTCTCTCAGAAAATAGCAAGCAAAAAGGTAATGTCTATTATAGAAAGTGGAGCAGATATTGTGGTTACAGCTTGTCCTTCATGCATGATGCAGTTGTCTCATGCTTTAATTAATCAAAAGAGTGATGTTGTTGTTAAGCATCTGGTTGAGCTTGTGGCAGATAATATGAGAGATGGTCGCCCTTAGGAGGCTGATGTTTTATTTTAGGTTGCTAAAATAAAAACTTTCCGCATTCGTCTGTTTAAAGTGAAGCAAAATTTAATAATTATTAAAAACACAGGAAGCAAAATTACTGATTATGAAGAATGTATGTTTCAAGTTACCAAATCGGTATAGAGCATGCCATAGCAGCTAGAATATATTGTTTTGAAACATACTTATAGCAAACAAGTCTCGACTGTTGTTTGTCACTGTGTATTTCTACATCTATTGTCTGGGATAAATATTTTAAAATTAATATATGGTTAAACCACACTAAGTAAGCTTTTTTTTCTTCAAAACCGTTAAACAAATTTTGTTGAAGAAGAAATTCACTCTGATTCTTGGAAAAAACATACAAAAATAATTAGAACAAAAATTTAGTGCAGCAGTTAGACCTAAACTTGAAGCTCTATTTATCAACTTTCTGATGTTGTAGGCTGCAACTTTAAAACCAAACCAGATTTTTGAGCGCACTAATCCCCTAACAGGCATATAATCTATCTGGTATTTTCTTCTAAATACAGAAGGGATACCCTCAACTCCTGCTCTTTGGTTTACAAGCTTAATATATTCAGTGTCATCCATTTTTGCACGTTGTAAATCAGTTTTGTATCTCTTGGCACTAAATCTAACTACATTGTCTTTTTTCTGTTCTTTCATAGGGTACTTGTCTCTATGAGGACAGTTCTGACATTGCTCTTTACTAAATTTTGCTGTATATGTTTACCTTTTTCGTCATAATACGCTTGAATAGGTTGTTGATTGTTAGGGCATCTGTTAACTACATTGTTATCTTCATCAAGGCTAAACCTGTTGTAGCTTAGTTTATCAGTTGATGGTTTTCTGCCAACTAGCTCACCGGGGATTAACTCAATACCTTTAGATGCTGCCATTTCTGCTTTATCTTGTTCATAATAGGCGCCATCTACTATTACTTGTATTTTTTCTGAACTTTTTTCTTCTAGCTTAGAAATTGTATCATCTGCAAACTTAGAATCACTATAGGTATTTGGTTTTAGATCGTATGAGGTTATTACACTGTTTTTTACGTTAAAGCTCTCTGCTACATTTGCTACATATCCTGTGCTTTTGTCATATTTCTTGCGGTATGTGGCGTCTGGGTCTGTTGGATTTTGTAGGCTATCTGGAGCTATTTCTTTTCCTGCTTTGGGAACAGATTTCCCTGTTTCATCCTCGGTTAATTGTTCTTTAAGCATCCTAGTGAGTAATTGATACTCTTTTGTTTCTGTAACTGCTTCACCAATGTGTGAGCCTGTTTGATGTAATACCTGGGCTTGTTTTAAAAGAAATTGCAACTTGCTTTTTGACTCAATATCTCTTGTTCGGTAAATAGTTTCGTTCTTATGGCCGCTTTCTAGGTAAGCTTTATATTCTTCTGGAATATTATCAGCAGTTACTTTGTTTAAGAGCTTTACAAATCTGGCGTTTACTGAATAAACTAGTTCTATACGACTTAGCTTTTTACAGGATGAGCTAACCATAAATGAGTCCATTCGTACTTTTTTGTTATCTATTTCAAGATATTTAGCTATAAGTTCAGCCTGTTCTTCTACTTCCTGCTGTATTAAGTCAATGCCGGTTTCCTTTTCATAGTTATATAATCTAGCCCTAAAGTTAGTTAAGGTGTTAATTGAAACAGGCTGTTGTTCAAAGCTAGTAGTTCTTAGTGCATACTGAAATCTGGTGTCAAAGTGTAGTGAGCCGATTAAGTCCTCATCGGTTAGTCCAAATATCTCTTTAAGGATCAATAACCCTATAATGATATTTACTGGCGTGTTTGGTCTGGTAGCATGGTTATCGCTGTATAAAACAGCAAAGCGTTCTTCTTTTATTTTTTGGAATGTATGGGCCCAGCTTTTTAGTAATATTTTCTTAAGGTATTGGGGTATTGTATTTAATGGGTCCATCATTGTAATCTGTTGTGAATTGTTTCTGCAAAACATGTAATCCTCACTCCTCCAAGGGTTCTGATACTTATATTATATCAGTTTTACCCTTTTCTGTAAGGGATTTCATGCTTTTTGTGGGACAATCAATATATAATATTATGTGTTATTAATTTAATTTTATTTAAAAATATTAAAATTATTAAAACATAAGTGGTAATTGTTAATGTAATAAAATTTATTAATTTTTTTAAATTGCGGGAGGAAAATTTCAAAATATGGAGAATGTAATATAATAAGACAAATCGGAATAAGCGATACCGATATGGGCGGTGATATTGTTCATTCTCGTAGTCTACATAGGCACGGTCGAAGACATTTAATGCACCTTCTTCACAGACAACCAAAGCTCCATCTGTGTTTTATCAGCAGGTTTAGCTGGAGTAATCACAACGTGCTCAGGCAAAACCCCACTTTCAAAAAATCTAAGACGAAGGTGAACTTTTATACCACTTTTGGTACTTCTAAAAATTGCCCAGTTATATTGGGATAGACACAGGCTGATGGTTGAAGAGTCGATTAGGCAAATGCGGCCTAGCTCCTTATTTAAGGCATTTACACCAATTTCTTTGGCTATTTCAAGAGATAAGCCCTTAAACAGCAATTGAAGAGCTTCTGTTGGCAAATCAGCCAGCCTTCTGGATATTTGGGAAAAGCTAATATCATCAAGCATGATTGATTTTCTTAACCCTTCGGTATTTAGGCTGTTGCTGATTTCGCGCAAACTTGACAATTGTTCAAGTTGGGCAAAAGCCATAAGTGTGACTAGTTTATGAACAAACAATTTTTTAACGTATTTATCAACCCCCAGGCGCTTTAAAATTTCTTGAAAACTTTTTTGGAAAATTGGTTTAAACAGTTGATTAAATGTGGAAAGTTTGGTATCCTTGTCCCGCATTTTATTACTCCTTTATAGTAGGGATTTGGGCAAGGACTACCCTGTTATCTCTATTATAAAGGATTTTTTATAAGAATGCAGCATAATACCATAAATATCTTGCTAATTCTAAGTATTTCGTTCATTATCGTAACTTATTGCTACTTGACAAGTTCTAAATGTTTTTTTGCAACGTTAGTGATAGAATATAAACATTAAAAACGGAATGCAAAGTGAGTCAAAATGGAATACCTATTTCCGAATATTTGCAGGAGGTTATCTTATTGACAAAAGATATAAAGAAGATAGGTTTTATAGGGCTAGGCCTGATGGGACAGCCTATTGCTTCTAACTTAATAAAAGCCGGTCACGATGTTACTGTTTATAACAGGACAAGATCAAAATCATTACAACTTGAAGAATTAGGAGCAAGGATAGCTGAAAATCCAAGGGAATTAGCTGAACGAGTTGATTATGTGCTTACCATTGTATTGGACGATGAAGTCTTAAAAAACGTAATAGTTGGGCCACAAGGTTTAATTGAAGGTTTAAAACCAGGTAGCATTGTTATAGACATGACTACAGTTGCCCCCCAAACATCGATTGAAATAGAGAAGGTCTTGAAGAAAAAAGAAATAGGATATTTAGAAGCGCCAGTTATTAGAGGGCCCCGTGGTGCAATAGAAGGAACGCTGATGTTATTAGTTGGGGGAGAAAAGCATTTATATGAGAAATGCCATGATATTTTTTCAATAATTGGTTCGGATATTTATTATTTAGGTCCAATTGGTATGGGCTCAAAGGCCAAGTTGATCAATAACTTTATTTCGCATGTTAACCTGGTTGTGGCCTGTGAAGCTTTATCGCTTGGTAAGAAACTTGGGCTGCCAGCAGATTTATTGTTGGAAATTTTACTTAAGGGGTCAGCTTATAGCTATATCCTTAACAACAGGGGGCCCGGTATAGTTAATGAGACATTTGATCTAAAAGCAACCCTTAATGTAGCATATAAGGATTTAGGTTTAATTCTCAAAATGGCTCAAGATGAGCAAGCATTAACCTTGTTCCCATCTATAGCTAGGCAGATACAACAGGTTGCCATGGGTATGGGATTGGGGACCAGGGACTCATCTAGTGTGATTAAAGTATATGAAGAATTATACAGGTGTAATTCAACGCAACATACTAAATAACCAGATAGGAGTGAAACATAATGGACCAAGTTAAAGCATTGGTTGTTGAAGAACCTGGCAAGTTAAAGCTGCGGAAATTTCCACGCCCAGCCATAGGTGAAGATGATGCCTTGCTTAAAGTTGTTCAAACAGGAATATGTGCTTCTGATCCTCATTTTTTTCATGGCAAGGTAGAACGACGAAGGAATTTCCCTTTAATCCTGGGGCATGAAATGGTTGGGACTATCGATGAAATAGGAAAAACTGCATCGGAGCGTTGGGGCGTGAGTAGGGGAGATACCGTTATTGTTGAAACTTCTTTTGGTTGTGGCCATTGTGAAATGTGTCTAACTGGAATGCAGAGGTTATGCAAAAGTTCTTTAGGTTATGGATGTAAGATATCGTCAAGTGTTCCCCCTTTTCTTTGGGGTTCGTATTCGGAATTTATGTATTTGCATCCCAATGCTATTGTACATAAAATATCTGATATTGAGCCTGAAGTAGCACTGCTTATTTGTTCAGTGATAAGTAATGGGATTAGATGGGTAGAGTCTATTGGCGGTGTGTCTATAGGTGATGTTGTAGTTATTGAGGGGGTTGGTGCCCAGGGGCTTGTATCTATTGCTGCTGCCAAAGAGGCAGGTGCAGACACAGTTATTGCAACAGGTTTATCCAGAGATGCCTACAGGTTTGAAATAGCAAAAAAAATGGGTGCTGACTTTGTGATAAATGTAGAAGAAAATGATGCTGTAAAAATGGTTAGGGAAATTACAGATGGGAAGATGGCTGATGTGGTTGTAGATGTTACCGGTGCGGCTAGTGCAACTGAGTTGTCTATTGATTTGGCCAGACCCATGGGGACAGTAGTGCTGGCTGGAATAAATGGTGGAAAATCAATAAATATTGTATCAGATGAAATTACCTGGAAAGAGTTAAAGGTGCTTGGGGCTTATAGTTATGATTATCAATCAGTGAAAAAGGCAATAAAATTAGCCCAGGCTAAAAAGTATCCCTTTGAAGAAATAGTTACCCACAAGTTTGGTTTCGAGGATGTAGAGAAGGCCCTGAAAATGGCGGCTGGTGAAATTGAAGTATCGAATTTTATTAAAGGGTCTTTAATACCGAAATAGTATTTCTTCATAACAAAATGCCCCACAAGATTTGTTTAGTATTAGTTTTAATAATGGGAGGTGGTCTTGTTGATTAATAAACTATTAAAAGTAGACTCCGTTATTGCTATTTTGTTAATGGCTTTTAGTGTCTATGTAATACATTATTCTATGAATATTGAAGGTCTGTCTGGTGCTATAGACATGGTATCTCCAGGACTTGTTCCAGGACTGGTTGGAGTATTCTTATTCGTATGTGCTGCAGTGCTGTTATTCCAAACAGTTAAAGAAAATGAAATAAAGCGTGAAACAACCAACATTATTACCTTTTTATCTGATGGAATAGGGTCATATGCATTTAAAAGGCTCGTTGGTATAATAGCTTCTATTGTAGCTTTTCGCTATTTGCTGGTTTTATTTGGTTTTTATGTTACGGCTTTTTTCTTTTTAGTAGTTTTATTTCTCTTGTTTAGGGCCGTTAAGGTATGGCAGGCAGTAGTGATTTCATTAATTACAGTAGGTATAATAGGATATTTGTTTGATATTTTGCTGCGTGTACCTTTCCCGCATGGAAAATTTATTCCTTATTTTTAGTGTTATTTCATGAAAATCAAACAGAAATAGAAAGGAGATAAATATGAACCCAGATTTATTGGCTGGTTTTAGTCTAGCGTTTACTCCTGAAGCACTGCTGCTTGCCTTTCTAGGTATGTTTTTTGGAATTATAGTAGGTGCAGTGCCAGGCTTAACAGCAACCATGGCAATTGCCATCCTTACACCTTTTACTTTTTCCTTGTCTCCCATAAATGGATTGCTGATGTTAGTTGGAATATACATTGGTGGCGTATATGGTGGATGCATGTCTGCCATTTTGCTGAATATTCCTGGGACCCCATCAGCATTAATGACAGCTTTAGACGGACATCCAATGGCGAATAATGGCCAGCCCGGTAGAGCACTTGGTATAGCCACTATTTCATCGGCTCTAGGAGGTTTGATTGGGACTCTTATATTACTGACAATAGCCCCTTTTCTTGCTCGATTTGCTCTTAAATTTGGTGCAGCTGAATACTTTGCTCTGTGCTGCTTTGGGTTAAGTGTTGTTGCAGCCCTTTCTCAGGGATCTCTTATAAAGGGGTTTATATCGGCAGGTATAGGCTTATTTATAGTAAGCATAGGAATGGATCCAATAATAGGTGTTCCCAGGTTTACTTATGGTTCCTCGCAGTTGTTAGCTGGTTTGTCATATATACCAATTATGATTGGATTGTTTGGTATTGCAGAAGTTTTGACGCAGCTTTCTAAAAAAGATGTACAAGTAAAGGTTAAACAAAAAATTGGCCGAGTTATACCAACCTTAAAAGACTTAAAGACCATTTGGAAGATTATCCTGCGCTGTGCTGGTATTGGAACTTTCATTGGAGCTTTGCCAGGAGCTGGTGGGGCAATCGGTGCAATCCTTGGCTACAATGAAGCTAAAAGAACTTCTAAATACCCTGAAAAATTTGGCTCGGGTGTGCCAGAGGGGATAGCTGCTCCGGAAGCTGCTAATAATTCTGCCGTTGCTGGAGCTTTTATCCCCTTGTTAACACTGGGTATCCCTGGTGATGCGATAACGGCAATTCTTATTGGTGCCTTTATGATCCACAACTTAACACCGGGTCCTTTGTTATATAAAAATAATCCAGAGATTATTTATGCATTGTACTTTGGATTATTAATTGCTCATGTGTTTTTAATAGTGTTAGGTATGACAGGTGCAAGGCTTTATGCAAAAGCTGTAACAATACGAAATAGTTTGTTAATGCCAATAATTACTTTGTTTTGTATTGTAGGCTCCTTTGCATATGCCAATCGGCTTTTTGATGTTATGGTTATGCTAGCATTTGGTATATTAGGATATTTTATGAGAAGAAACAAATTTCCAATAGCTCCCATGATATTAGGAATTGTGCTTGGACCTATATTTGAGCTTAACCTGCGGGTAGCCCTGCAGTTAGCAGAAGGAAATGTAATTGAATTGTTCACCAGGCCTATTAGTGCTGTTTTGTGGATTTTATTAGTAATAATGCTTTTATTGCCCAAAATTAGAAAAAAAGATTTTCAAGTTAAAAATATAAGCACCAGCGGTCAGTGAAGGTACGATTACACAATGACAGATGGAGAGAGGAGGTTGTAAAGGCCTTATTTAATAACTAGTTGAATCGTTAAGTTGAAAATTATTGGGGGGCATGAAATTTTTGGGGCTTGAGTGTATATGAAAAAGGATTTTAAAAAAGGAGGATATATCTATGCTTAAATTTAAAAGGAAATCACTACTGTTAAGTATTCTTTTAATAGTATGCTTAATCTTTGTAGTTGGTTGTGGAACTAAACAAGATAGTGGGGCTAAAGATGAGGCGAAACAAGATGAGAAAAAGGAAATTGATTTTCCAAGAAGAAATATTAATATTTCTATACCCTTTGGAGCTGGTGGAGGAACTGACCAGGTAGGCAGGGTATTAGCTGGAATAGCTGAAAGAAACACTAATGTAAACTGGGTCTGCACAAATGATGTTGGTGGTGCGGGAGCACTGGCCATGGAAAAAATAACTAGTTCCCCTCCTGATGGTTACAATTTATTATTCATTACTTCAAATATTTCTATTTTGAAACATATGGGGCATACTGACTTGTATTACAAAGACTTTGAGCCAATTATTGCAGTTAATACTGACCCGGCTGCTTTAATAGTACGTAGTGATTCAGGTTGGGATACACTAGATGACTTCATTGAAGCAGCACAAGAGAAAAGGTTAAGGGTTCAAACAGGTGCAGCCGGAGGCCTCTGGCAAGTTGGGGTTCTAGCTATGGAAAAAGCACTGGGTCTTGACCTAAATATTATTCCAAGCGGGACTGGTGGAGCCCCTGCAACACCAGCACTACTGGGAGGTCAGGTTGATGCAATTGCTATTGCTCCCAATGAAGCTTTAGCTGGATTAGAAACTGGTGAATTTAAGATACTTGTTTCATTAGGACGAGAAAGAAGTGTTTTAGGGCCAGATGCACCTACCATGGTTGAACTAGGATATCCAAATATCACTGCCCAGGCAGTAAGAGCGTTTTATGCTCCAAAAGGCACTCCACCTGAAATAGTACAGAAACTCCATGATATATTAAAAGAAGCAGTAGACAGTAAAGAGTATCATGACTTTATTGAAAATACAGGTTCATCCGTTGATTACATGAGTACTAAAGAGTTAATTGAATACCTTGAGTGGGAATATAAAGCGTACAAAGAACTATTAGATATGGCGGGATTGTTGAACTAACTGTAGCTTTGTAGTTATGTATGCCCCCCTTAAAATAGTTATAGTAATTAAAACCTGTGCTAAGATTTGTTCTATAATTATTTTCTAAAGACCTAGACACAAAGGACTTTTTGTTACCTGTAAGGTGTAGACTGAGATGATTTTTGTGGCTAGGTCTTTTATCAAGTTTATAATTATTGAGAAGGTATTATGCATATTTATTCGTGCGATAGCGGCATCTTACTTTATTATAGACCAGGGGAGTGGTAGGTTTGCATTATATGTATAACGATATAAAAGCCTTTTGTAATACACTTTTAGAACAAGTAGGTGTTTCAAAATCAAATGCTGAAATAGTCTCGAGCAATCTTGTTACTGCAGATTTACGTGGTGTATCCTCCCATGGAGTTGCTAGATTGCCCGTGTATATAAAACGAATCCAGTTGGGCCTAGTTAATCCACATCCAAGCCCAAAAGTAGTAAAATCTACTTCTACAACACTTTTGATTGACGGAGATAATGGCCTGGGACAGATTAATGCTGACGATGCAATGAAAAGGGCCGTTGCCATGGCTGAGGAAAAAGGCCAAAGCCTAGTTGGGGTAAGGAATACTAACCACCTGGGCATCTGTGCTGATTATGTTTTAAAGGCTGCCCAGAAAGGCATGGTAGGATTTTGTGTAGGAAATGCTTCAGCTCATATGGCTCCGTGGGGTGGTATTAAGCCTATTTTAGGTACAAACCCTATATCTGTAGCTGTCCCTGCAGGACGGTTCCCTGCAATTGTTTTAGACATGGCCACCAGCATTGTTGCCAGGGGAAAAATTCTTTTGGCAGCGAAAAAAGGGGAAAAAATACCCCTGGGGTGGGCATTGGATAAAGATGGAAACCCGACAGAGGATTCTGAAAAAGCCAGGTTGGGTACAGTGCTTCCCTTTGGTGGTCCCAAGGGATACGGCCTTTCTCTTTTGGTAGACATATTATCAGGGGTAATGACAGGGGCACTATTTGGCTCAAAGGTTCCCTCCATGACTGAAAACTTTGAGACGCCATTAAATCTAGGGGCGTTTTTAGGCGCTTTCCGTATCGATAACTTTATGCCTCTAGAGCTATTTGAACAGCGAATAGAAGAACTTATTACAGAGATAAAGGAATCTCCCAGGGCGCCAGGTGTTGATGAGATCTATTTGCCAGGTGAAATTGAGCATAACCGTATGGAAAAAGGACTTAAAGATGGAGTTAAGCTGGATGAAAAGGTGCGTAGGGATTTGAATAAACTAGCTGAATCTTTGAATGTAACCAATAGAATATAGCTTTTATGTAATTCATTTTATTAAGGCTTAACTTCAAAAGATTAGTCCAAGGGTAGTGGTTTGCAGAGCTGCCCAGAACAGGAGGAAAAAAATGACTGACAAATTGTTTACGTATGAGCAGTTAATCCAATTTAGTTGTGATGGTATTAACACAGTGTGGGGTAACTCCTGACAATGCAAGAATTGCAGCAGATGTTTTAGTCCAGGCTGACCTCCGTGGTGTGAGTTCCCATGGGGTCTCAAGACTGGTAATGTATAAAGAAAAGTTTGATCAGGGGCTTATTGAGCCACATCAGGAAGTGAAAATTATTAATGAAACTTCAAGTATAGCTGTTGTTGATGGGGGAAACGTTCTGGGGCTTATTAGTGCAGTAAAAGCCATGGAACTTTGCATGGAAAGGGCTGAAACAGGTATATATTGTGTAGCACTTAGAGATTCAAACCACACGAGAATGTTGGCTTATTATGCCATGATGGCTTTAAAGAAAGACATGATTGGTGCTAATCCCCTGGCGGTGGCTGTGCCATGCAAGCAAGAACCTCCCTTTATTTTTGATGCCTCAACTAGCGTGGTAGCTCGAGGAAAAGTTATCCTTGCTGCTAAACGTGGAGAAAAGATACCCGTTGGGTGGGGTATAGATAAAGAGGGCAATTCAACTGATGACCCTGTAGAAGCACTGGCAGGGGCAATATTGCCCATGGCTGGGCCTAAGGGTTATGGGCTTGCTTTAACAATAGAAATCTTATCCAAAATACTTACTGATTCAGAACATAATGGGACCCTTATGATGGCTATAAACATAGATAGATTTCTTTCCGTTGATAAATTTAAGGCAAGGATGGATGAACTGGTGCAGAACTTGAAGAGTTCACCGCCTGCTGCTAACTTTGAACGTGTTTATATACCTGGGGAAAGGAGTATAGATACAGCAAACCAAAGACTGAAACAAGGTATACCATTAGAAGGTGCTATTATTGGGGAGCTTGATGTTTTGGCTGACGAGCTAAAAATTAAAAGTTTAACGTCAAGGAGGGTAAGCCTTTGAAACGAGAAATTTATGTTTTGTCCCCTACAGACAATGTTGCTGTGGCTCTAACTGAACTTACCAAAATAGGCCAGGAGTTATACTTTGAAAATGCAGGGAAAGGCATTACTGTAATATTGAGAGAAAAAATTCCCTTTGGGCATAAAGTTGCAATTAAAGACATTAAAAAGCAGGACAGGGTTTATAAATATGGAGAAGATATAGATTTTGCTACTCAAGATATCAAGGCAGGGCAGTGGGTTCATACCCATAATATCGCAAGTGAACGGGGCAAGTAATCACTTAATGGAAAGGGTGGTTCAGGAATGGAATTCAAGGGCTATGTAAGGGATAATGGTGAAGCTGGAGTGAGGAACCATTTAGCTATATTACCTTCGGCATATTGTGCGAATAGGGTGGCAGATCTAATTGCCAGACAAGTGGAAGGAGCAACAGCTCTAACCCATACAGTTGGGTGTGGACAAATAGGAGCCGACTTTGAACAAACGGCCAATACATTAAAAGGATTAGGTATAAACCCTAATGTAGGTGCGGTTCTGGTAGTAGGTTTGGGCTGTGAACGTTTCCAACCTGACGAGCTTGCTGCTGACATAGCTGCCAGGGCAAGCCTGTGGAAATGGTAGTGATACAAAAAGCAGGAGGAAGTCTTAAGGCAATAGAGAAGGGGACGAGGCTAGCAAGGATGTTGGTTGATAAAATAAATATGATTGAAAGACAGCCAATTTCGGTCAGCAATTTGAAGATCGGACTAAAGTGTGGAGGTACTGATGCCACCTCTGGTATTGCGGCTAATCCAGTTTTAGGCTATGTTTCTGACAGGATAATAAATGAGGGTAGTACTAGTATTTTTACTGAAATTACTGAGATACTTGGTGCAGAACACATATTGGTACGAAGGGCAGCTTCTAAGGAAGTAGCTGATGATATCATGTTTGTAGTTAATCGCTGGGAAGAAATTTTAAGACGAGATGGACAGGATAAGCGGTTTGAAAAAAGAGGAGCATTAATAGGTGTGGGTAACATGGATGGAGGGGTGAGTACCGTTGTAGAGAAGGCGCTGGGTAATATTCTCAAGTCAGGGAGTCAAAAGATAAATGGTGTGCTTAAGTACAGCCAGCGTCCAAAGAGCAGTGGATTATATTTGATGGATTCCCACGGTCATGATGGAGAAGCTGTGACTGGTATGGTTTCGTGTGGAGCTCAGATAGTTTTGTTTACCACAGGTAGAGGGACTCCTATAGGTTTTCCAACAGCACCTGTTATTAAGGTCACTGGTAATACGCAAACCTTTGAGCTGATGAACGATAATATGGACTTTAATGCTGGAGGCGTTGTGGATGGTAATAAGACAATCGAAGAATGTGGAGAACTTTTGCTTCAGCAAGTTTTAGATGTGGCATCTGGTGCAAGAACCAAGGCTGAAATTATGGGGCATAATGAACTATTGGTTGTTTCTAGAGACAATCCAAGGCAGTAAAAAGTAATAAACAAAGTGGGTTTTTCTAAGTTATTTAAAAGAAAAATATTAAAATTATTAAAACATAAGCGGTAATTGTTAATGTAATAAAATTTATTAATTTTTTTAAATTGCGGGAGGAAAATTTCAAAATATGGAGAATGTAGGAGAATGTAATATAATAAGACAAATCGGAATAAGCGATACCGATATGGGCGGTGATAATGTTAATATTTTGATATTATAATTAAGATGATTTGGAATTTTATATGTAAAAATTATACTTAAATTA
>JBFLYC010000037.1:17405-31419 GCA_040756735.1 Bacillota bacterium
AATAGATAGTTATTAAATTGATGGGAGTGAGTATTGGTGTATAAGGTATTGCTTGCAGATGTTCTGGAAGATGTAGGACTTCAAATATTAGAAAGAGAATGTGAGGTAACAAAGGAATTTGAAATTGATAAGTCTGGTTTATTAGAGATCATTAAAGACTATGATGCAGTAATGGTGCGGGGTAATACCTCTATTGATAAAGAAGTGTTGGATAAAGCAGAAAAACTTAAAGTTATAGCAACTCCTGGAGCAGGATTAAACCACATTGATGTTGACTACGCAAAAAAGAAGAATATAAAGGTTTGTAATTTACCTGGAGCAAATGTTCCGTCAGTGGCAGAGCTAACTTTTGCCCATATTTTAAATGTAATCAGGAATGTATGGCCTGCTAGTAAGAAAGTTCGAGAAGAAGGGTGTTGGAATAAATTTCTTTTTATGGGCATTGAGTTGTGTGGAAAAACCCTTGGTATCGTGGGGCTAGGGAAGATTGGGTTGAGGGTAGCTGAAATAGCGGATGCCTTTAAAATGAAAGTTGTTGCCTATGATCCATATCTATCCCAAAGTGATGTTCCAGATAGAGTTACTTTAATGACTTTACATGAGCTGCTTGGTACTGCTGATATTGTATCTGTGCATGCCCCACTTACCAAGGAAACCTACCATATGATATCTCATGATGAAGTTTCCAAGATGAAACAGGGAGCATACATTGTGAATATGAGCAGGGGAGGAGTCCTGGATGAGGAAGCGATATATGAAGGGCTGGTAAGTGGCAAGCTAGCGGGTGCTGGCAGTGATGTAATGGAAAATGAGCCACCGCCAGAACAAAAGATAGAGACATCAAAGCTATTTTCCCTTAACAATTTTTTAATAACCCCTCATCTGGGTGCCTGGACAAGTGATGCTCAAAATAGGGTGGCTGAACTGGTGGCAAAAAAAATAGTTCAAAGCTTAAAAGGCGAGTAGTTGTAGATAATGATGCTATAGCTTGGCGTAAGACATAATCAGAAGTGAACTGCTTTGCATGGAAGGGGGGCTGCTAAAAGAAAAAATGACTATGTCGTTAGCTCAGTATACCTTATTTTTTGCGAGGTGATGCAGCTGCTAATAATACGATTAAATAACTCACTCTCAAAAGCCCTACGGTTAAACC
Source organism: Bacillota bacterium (assembly GCA_040756735.1). Classification (GTDB taxonomy): domain Bacteria; phylum Bacillota; class DSM-16504; order Desulfitibacterales; family Desulfitibacteraceae; genus JBFLYC01. Next base: position 18,559 of record JBFLYC010000037.1, read on the forward strand.
TATAGCAAAATTTATCCAGGTATTGTTGCAAATGCTTCTGGTCAAGACCATGGAAAGTTCCAGCCACAAAAGCTTTCGCATTGGAAACAATAGTATGAAGCCATTTCAAATGTTTTTCATCTTCTTTAGGATTGAATACCTTGGCTTCAAGCTTATAACCTTCTGCTTGAAGGTTTTGGTAAGACCTGTATGCGTCACTTGATATGGTTGAGCCGGTTTGTATGTTTGAATGCGCAAATTCAGCTATAGTTTCTTTTTTCAGGTCATTTACCACCTGCATTTTGAGAAACTGTGGATGACCTTCTCCATTTAAGCGACAAACCTACCATTACTTTAGTTTTGCTGGTCCCTCTCCCACGTTTACCTCCTTCGTCCGGCGAACCAAAATATGCATCATCCAGTTCTACCACACCGGCAAGCAGGTATTGTGAATCCCGGTCCTTCATGGCCTTACGGATTCTGTGGAGCATGAACCAGGCTGCTTTGTAGGATATTTCAAGCTCCTTTAATAACATCATGGCCGAACACCCTCTTTTGTCTCTTCCAACAAAGTAAATGGCCCAAAACCATTTTTCAAGCTTAATGTGCGTCTTCTCCATAACGGTACCTACTGTGACGGATGCTTGATAGTGGCAAGCGGTGCACTCATAGCGGTTTCTTGTTGAAATAACGTAATAGGTCTCGTTACCGTATTTAAGGCACTTAAAACCATCAGCCAGCGCATCTTAAAAAGGTGCTCCCTACAAGCGTCCTCACTATTAAATTTAATTGGTTATCCACTTGATTACGGTACTCACAACATGTATGATATGAGGTATGAAAGAGTATCCAATGACATTTGACGAATTTATCAAGCGGTTTATGACCGAAAAGCAGTGCCGGGACTACCTTTATCAGCTGAGGTGGCCCAAGGGCTTCGTCTGCCCAAAGTGCAAGGAACCTGGAAAGGCATGGCCAAAAGGCGAAAATCTATATGAGTGTTCGAGATGCGGTCACCAGACATCGGTTATTGCCGGGACGATTTTTCAGGACACACGCAAGCCCCTGAGGAATTGGTTCACAGCAATTTGGTGGGTAACCACCCAGAAAAACGGCGCAAGCGCTGCCGGACTGCAGCAGGTTTTAGGGCTTGGAAGCTACCAGACCGCATGGACATGGCTTCACAAAATCCGCACTGCGATGGCGAATCCGAATCGAACGAAATTATCTGGGGTCGTTGAAGTTGATGAAACCTACATCGGCGGGCAAGAAAATGACGGCAAGCGCGGGCGCGGCACAGAAAATAAAAGCCTTGTGGTAATTGCGGTTGAGCTTCTTGAGGGAAAAAACCAGCTGGGGCGCGTTCGTATGAAAGTTGTACCGGATGCATCTAAAGAGTCGCTTCAGGGCTTCATCAAAGAAAATGTCGAACCCGGCTGCACGGTCATCACAGACGGCTGGAGCAGCTACGCTTCGATTGACGAAATCGGTTATCAGCATGTTGTGCCGAAAAAGTTCGAAGTCGCAGCCGAGAAGAATTTGTTGCCGCACGTTCACATGATTGCTTCCCTTTTAAAGCGCTGGCTGCTCGGCACACACCAGGGTGCGGTATAGGAAATGCACTTGCAGGCCTACTTGGATGAATACGTGTTCCGCTTCAACCGCAGAAAGTCTGCCAAAAGAGGTTTGCTGTTTTATCGTTTGCTTGAATGCGCCATGCAGGTTCAACCAACCACTTATTCTGACTTGACTAACCACAACATCATTTTTACAAAGATTTAATGTTTAAAGAGTTATCGGGTCGTAGGTCAGATCATATAAATGATCTGCTTCTCCTGCAATCACCTGCCTTAAAGTTTCTTGATAGATTGCCTCATGCTCTTTTTGTCGTCGTCGGCCCTTAGAGTACCGTTTAGGTTTTCTATAAAGCTTCTGGACAAAGCAGTTGAACGGTTCATAAAGGCAGGTATGTAACAGCCGTTTAATTGTCAGTAACGGGCCTTTATAGCCTGTTTTTAGCTCAAGTAATTTAAATAAACAGAAGGTGAAATGCATTCTTTTTTAGCCTTGTAACAAAACGAGTGCCGTTTTCACAATTCGGTATTTAGGCTGTTGCTGATTTCGCGCAAACTTGACAATTGTTCAAGTTGGGCAAAAGCCATAAGTGTGACTAGTTTATGAGCAAACAATTTTTTAACGTATTTATCAACCCCCAGGTGCTTTAAAATTTCTTGAAAACTTTTTTGGAAAATTGGTTTAAACAGTTGATTAAATGTGGAAAGTTTGGTATCCTTGTCCCGCATTTTATTACTCCTTTATAGTAGGGATTTGGGCAAGGACTACCCTGTTATCTCTATTATAAAGGATTTTTTATAAAAATGCAGCCTAATACCATAAATATCTTGCTAATTCTAAGTATTTCGTTCATTATCGTAACTTATTGCTACTTGACAAGTTATAAATGTTTTTTTGCAACGTTAGTGACTGTGCCTAGATATTTTTTGCTTCCAACTATTATTCTTTTAAGTGTTGTTGGTACTTATGCACTGCAAAATAGTATTTTTGATGTATGGATAATGATTTTCTTTGGAGTTGTAGGATACATTTTATGTAAATTTGAAATGCCATTTGGTCCCTTAATTCTTGGTCTAATATTGGGGCCTATAGCTGAGTCCAATTTTAGAAGGTCTTTAATAATTTCTGATGGGAGTATGACTGTTTTTCTCACGAGGCCAATTAGTTTAATACTGATTATTGCAGTTGTGTTCATACTTGTCCTGCCTACTCTGAAGAAATACTATAATAAAAGGAAAAGTAGGGCTTCAGCCATCAAATAAGAACTTGTAGACAAACTGCTAGCTGACATAACATGAACTGGTTTATTATGACCTGTCAAGGAGGATTATAAATGACAAGAAACGGAGTATCTGAAGTAGCAATATTAGATGTTAATAACAAGGTTAATAATTCTTTACCATTGAAAGACGATATTTACAAAATATTAGATATGATTGGGGCATGGGATGATGTATTTGGTGACAAGAGTAAGAAGGTGCTGCTAAAACCAAATCTGGTTCATCCTAAAAAATCAGGCAGTGGTCATATAACTGATAGCAGGATAGTTTTTGCGCTAGTAGAGTTGCTACTAGAGACAGGCTTCAAGGAGAAAAGCATAGTCCTGGGTGAGGGTTGTGGGGTAGGTTTTGCCTTTGCTACAACCCTGAATGAAACAATGGAATGTGTAAAGGCAGCAGGTCTACAACCCATAAAAGAAAAATATGGGATCGATATAGTAGATTTAAACAAAGATGTAGCAGTTGAAATGGATGTTCCGGATCCTCTGGTTATGGACAAGGTTAAAATTGCAAAAACAGTTCTAGAGTCTGATTTGATTATAAATCTTCCAGTGATGAAAACACACATCCGGACAGGAGTAACCCTTAGTCTAAAAAATATGAAGGGAGTATTGCCCGGTATTGAAAAACGGAAAACTCACAAGCTTGGAATTGATGAGGGAATAGCTGACTTAAATTCTCTTGTTAGAACATCTTTAAGTGTAGTCGATGGGATTGTAGGCATGGAGGGTAATTGGGAATATCCTCGGGATTGTGTGCCCCTAGGACTTCTAATAGCGGGCAAAGATCCCGTTGCAGTAGATACCGTATGCTCAAAAATCATGGGTTTTGACCCTCAAAAAATTAGGCATATAAATAGGGCTGCAGAAAAGCAAGTGGGAACCATGAATGAAAGCAAAATAATTGTCAAGGGCTTACAGCTAAACGAAATTAATGTTAAACCCTTCAAGCCTCGCTTTCAATCTTTTATAGAAGATTACCCTACTGTTAATATCATTGATGAGTATGGATGTACAGGGTGTTATTCAAGTATTTTAAGTGCTCTTGTACACCTAAAGGGTAAAGGTTTAAAAGATAAGTTAAAAGATCTAAATATTATATTAGCTGTATATAAAGAAGATTCAATTAAAAATTTAACAGGAAAGACCCTTATAATTGGTGTATGTAATAAAGATTTTAAAGATAAAGGCTTGTATGTTCCCGGCTGTCCGCCAAATGCCGTAGAAATGATTGAGGCTATATGTGAATTATATGGTTTTAATACCAAAGATGTACTATAAGTAAGGATGTGATACAATGAAAGCTGCAGTTTTAAAGGCGCCATACAAAGTAGAGATAGAAGAACAACCTGAACCAAAACTACGAAGTGATGAGGTATTAATAAGAGTTAAGGCTACGGGCATATGTGGTTCCGATGTTCATGCATACCAGGGTTATCATCCCCGGCGACAACCACCAGCAGTTCTAGGACATGAATTAGCTGGTGAAATAGTAGCTAGGGGTGATGCAGTAAATTCTTTAAAAGTTGGTGACCGCGTGACTGTTTTGCCACAGAAAAAGTGTGGAAGTTGTTATCCATGCAGTCAGGGTTGGGCGACTAACATGTGTGATAGTAAAACTCTATTAGGAACAAATAAGTGGGCAGGTTCTTTTGCTGAATACATTGCAGCGCCTCAAGAGCTTGTATATACAATTCCCCATGAATTGAACTATGAACTTGGAGCTTTAACAGAGCCTTTAGCGGTTGGTATACATGCTTTGAATAGGGTGTGTGTTAAATCCAATGAGAGTGTTCTTATTGTAGGTGCTGGTCCAATTGGACTAATGTGTCAAATTGCTGCAAAGAAAATGGGGGTCAAGGATATAATTGTAGCTGATTTGTCTGATATGAAGCTGGAAACAGCGAAAATTCTGGGTGCTTCAACCACAATCAATAATTCATCAGAAAATCTAGCATCAAAAATAGAGGAGCAATATGGCAAAAAGGGTGTTGACGTGGCAATAGTTGCTGCGGGTGTTCCTGATTTAATAACCCAGGCCTTTGCTGTAGTGCGAAAACAAGGTCGGATTGTTCTGGTGGGACAGTTCGATAATCCAGGAGTTATAGACATAGAAAAAAGTAGGCTTAAAGAACAATTGATTACTGGTAGTTCAACCTATACCGAGAAAGATTTTCTTGGTGCAATAAGCTTACTAACAGCTAATAATCATAACTTTTCATCCATAGTATCTCATCGTATAAGACTAGAGGAAATAGGTGTAGGTATAGACCTATTACTTAACAATAATAAAAGTGCTATAAAAGTAATTGTTGAAATTTAGTTAGACATTTGTTAATGAAGGAGGTATGAAGTTGCCGGATCTAGTAACCATAGGGGAAACCATGGTAGTATTTGATGGTTCAAAACCAGGTCCTCTTAGCTATATTGAAAGCTATGAAAGGCATACTGGTGGAGCAGAAACAACTGTTGCAGTTGGCGTAGTACGTCTTGGACATACAGCTGGTTGGATTAGCAGACTTGGGAACGACGAGTTTGGAAAATATGTTTTAAAAACTTTTCGTGGAGAGGGATTAGATGTTTCACAGGTGCAGCTTGATAACTATAATCCGACTGGTATTTTCTTTAGGCAAAGACAGGCAAACGGTGAGATAAAAAACTTTTATTACAGGAAAGGCTCTGCGGCAAGCTGCATGGGTCCTCAAGACATAAAGGAAGAGTACATTAAGCAGGCCAAATACCTTCACGTTACAGGGATCACACCAGCCCTAAGTGAATCATGTCGTAAAGCTGTAGAGTACGCCATGAAGGTGGCAAAAAATAATGGTGTGAAGGTTTCTTTTGATCCGAACCTTCGCTTGAAGTTATGGACAAAAGAAGATGCTCAAAAAACCTTGTTGGAGTTAATGAGATTAGCTGATATTGTTTTGCCTGGTATAGAAGAATGTAGAGTTTTATTTGGTACAGATAAGGTAGATACCTTATTTGAAAGAATAACAGCTATGGGGCCAGACACAGTTGTAATAAAGACAGGTTCTGATGGTGCAGTTGGACTGCAAAAAGATGAAAGGGTCGAGGTGCCTGGATTTAGGGTGAAGATTGTAGATCCCTTTGGAGCAGGGGATGCCTTTGCTGCAGGGTTCTTAGCAGGTCAGCTTAAAGGCTGGAACCTGAAAAAATCTATGGTACTGGCTAATGCTTTAGGGGCAATGGCCGTTACAGTTAATGGAAATGTTGAAGCATTGCCAACATTGGAAGAAGCTCAGATGTTTATCAGCGGCCAGGATGGTATTAACCGTTAGGGCAGGTGTTAACAATTGCATAGACTTTATAATATTAAAAAAGAAGATAGCTCTGAAGTTTTAAAGGGAGCATTAACACGTATTCAACAGTATTACACAGCCTTAACGAACTCTGAACAGCTTGTAGCTGATTATATATTTAAAAATTCACAGAAGGTAGTGCATTACTCGACAGCAGAATTGGCAGTTCAGAGCAAGGTTAGTGAGGCTACAATTATAAGATTTTGTCAAGCAATTGGTTATAAGGGATTTAAGGAATTTAAAGTATCTCTTGCACAAGACCTGGTTGTACCAAAACAGTTCATACCTGAAGAAATTAAAAGTAAAGATAATATAAGAGATATTGCATCAAAGATTACTCATTCAAGTTTAAAGGCAATTAAAGAAACTCATAGTATTTTAGATTTTAAAGAACTGGAAAAAGCAGTGGATGCAATTTGTAATTCTAAACGTGTAGAATTTTATGGGGTAGGGCATTCAGGCTTAATAGCCCAGGAAGCTCATTTGCGTATGGCTAGAATAGGAATACCTGCTATTTCCTATATAGACCCTCACGTTCAAGCTAATTCTGCAGCACTGTTAGAAAAAGGCAATGTTGCTGTAGGTATAAGTTTGTTAGGAAAGACTGCTGACATCTTATATAGTTTAAAAACTGCTAGGGAGGCTGGTGCCACCATAATTTCATTAACCAAGTATTCAAAAAATCCAGTGTCAGAATTAGCTGATATAAACCTTTTTGTTTCAACTGAAAACAGTAAATTTAGAACAGGTGCTTCCCGTTTAGCTTTGTTATATCTTATTGATATCCTTTTTGCACTTATTGCTGTCCGACAGTATGAATTTTCCCTGGAATGTATTGAAAAAACCAATAAAGTAGGTATAGATAAACGAGTTACTTGAGTTAAATTTTTGCTTGTTATGAAATAAAGTTACAAGCATTTAAAGCAATTATAAAATAAAACTTCAAGGAGGAAGAAAAATGAATGTTGAAAAATTTAAAGGTATTTATCCAGCAGTGATTACTCCCTTCACAAAGGAAGGCAAAGTTGATGAAGAAAAATTAAGAGCCTATATCGCATATTTAATTAAAGAAGTAGATGGACTTTTCGTGTGTGGTTCTTACGGGTCTGGGCCAATAATGACAATAGCTGAAAGAAAAAGAGTTACGGAAGTAACTTTAGAAGTCGTTAACGGAAAAGTGCCGGTAATCGTTCATGTAGGATGCTCAGATACGGCTAGTACATTAGAGTTAGCGATACATTCCGAGGAAAATGGAGCAGATGCAATAGCAGCAGTTACACCATTTTATTATAAACATTTAGAAGATGTTATCAAAAATCATTATAGATGTATCGTCGATGCGGTTAAGATACCGGTCTTGGTTTATAACAACCCAAAGTACAGTAATTTTTCAGTTTCAGGCGATCTGTTAGCCGAATTAGCAGAAATAGGAGTTAAAGGAATAAAAGACAGCAGTGCTGATATTGCACTATTCTATGAGTATATGGCAAAGGTAACAAGACCAGACTTTCTATTTCTAATAGGTTCTCAAACCCATTTAGTACCTTCAGTTGTTGGTGGAGCCCATGGATGTGTTTCAGGACTATCTAATGCCTTTCCTCGATTTATTAAAGACATTTACGAAAAGTGTGTATCTGGTGATTTTGAATCAGCAGTGGCATTACAGAAAAAAGCTAACATGCTGAGAACTGTTACAGGTTCGGGTATACCAATACCATTCTATCATGCAGTTTTACCAATGTTAGGTATAGATGTGGGATATCCAAAGGCACCATTTTTACCCTTACCAGAAAGTGAAGTTCAGCGCATCAAAAAAGTCCTTGTAGAAACCAAAATGGTTATTGATAATTAGACGGTCATATTAGTAAAGGAGTTCATAAATGTACAAAGGTGTACTGTTTGACTTAGACGGTACTTTAATTGATACAAATGAATTAATTATACGTTCTTATCTTCATACTTTAAAGTCCCAATTAAATGTCCATGCAACCAGGCAGGAGATTGTTCAATACTTTGGGGAGCCTTTGAAAATTACACTGGGGAGATATTGTTCTCCAAGGCAGCTGCCAGATGTTGTTAAGTGTTACAGGAAATACAATATAGAAAACCATGATGCCTTAACTAAAGTATTTCCCCACGTTCCAGAGACTTTGGAATTTTTAAGCCAAAAAGAAGGTTTTAAAATAGCAGTGGTTACATCTAAAATGCGTGATACTGCCATAAAGGGTTTACGCCTTTTTGGCTTGCTGGATTATGTTGACATATTAATTGGATTTGAAGATACTGAAGAGCACAAGCCCAAGGCAGCTCCCGTAATTAAAGCACTAAATAAATTAGGGCTAAAGCCAGAGGATGCTTTAATGGTAGGTGATAGCCCAAATGATATTCGGTCAGCACATGATGCAGGAGTCCCTTGTGCTGTGGTGGAGTACAGCATTATAGAAAAAAGTCTACTGGCAGAGTGTAAACCAGAATACTGGTTAAAGACAATAAAAGATGTATTAAAATTAGTGAGAAAAGCTTACTAGTTTTAATAAACAATATGCCTTTACTCCTCCTTTATATAATATAAGCCTTCTTTATGGAGGGCGCAGCTCAATACCAATGTTACCCATAAAGTAAGATTGGTATTGAGTTGACACATTTATTTAAATTTAGTAAACTGAAAATATAATAAAATACTGTGATTGGGGTGCTTACTGGCATTAAGCTAAGAACTTAATGTTATTAAAATAAGCAAAAAGCCCAATATGTCTACAATGGACGTATTGGGCTTTAATTTTAATTAAAAAGAAAACATAAGAAAGGAGTGAATGAATTGGGTGATACAAGAAATGAATCCTCTTGTATAGAGTCTCGGATAGGTAATGAGCAGATATTTAAGGGGCCAACCATAGAGGAAGATAAGTTAAAGAGAGAAAGAGTAAAAAAATTATTAGAAGATTTTAGGACCCAACCGCCAAAAGTAAGTATTGAGAGAGCTAGGTTACTTACCATGTCTTTTAAAGAAACTGAAGATTTGCCATTAGAACTTAGGTGGGCTAAAGCCATGGAAAAAATACTCAAGGAAATAAGTATTTCAATAGATGATAATGAATTGATTGTTGGAAATTGTGGTGAGAAGGGGCGTCATGGAATTTTATTTCCAGAACTCCGGGGCGGATGGTTAGCAAAAGGTTTGGAAGAATTAAACCATAAAGACGAGAATCAGTTTATTATATCTGAACAAGATATTAGGGTTGTAAAAGATGAAATATTGCCCTATTGGAAGGGCAGGACGGCACATGATGCTTTTTTAAATATGCTGCCGGAAGATACCAGAAATATTGTTTTTGGAGATGATGATTATGGAACCCTTGGTTTAATACAGGATAATGCAAACATAAATGCGTCTTTAAACTGGGTGTGTGATTATCAAAAGGTTCTTCAAAAGGGCTTTTTAGGAATTAAAGAGGAAGCGGAAGAAAGGTTAATTGCAACAGGTCCTGATGATCCCAACAATAATATAGATAAAACATTTTTCCTGAAGGCTGTCATTATCGTTTGCGATGCTATGGTTGAATTTGCTAAAAGATATGCAAAATTAGCAGCAGATATGGCTGATGTTGAAAAAGATCCAGTCAGAAAAAAAGAGCTTGAACAAATATCAAGGATATGTGAATGGGTACCAGGTAAGCCTGCTAGAACTTTTTATGAAGCAATACAGGCACAATGGTTTACCCAGCTGGCTTTGAGGATGGAACAGCCAGTGGCAGGGGTAATTGGTAACGGAAGGATAGATCAATATTTATACCCGTATTATAAAAGGGACATGGAAGAAGGAATTATAGATGAAGATAAGGCACTAGAACTACTTGAATGCCTATGGATTAAAATAGCACAGTTTCTTCCAATTAATGCCACTCGTGCCAAGTCTTTTTGGCAGGGATATGCACATTTTGAGCAAACTGTAATCGGTGGGCAAACACAAGACGGTCGAGATGCGACAAATGATTTGTCATATTTAATATTAAGATCAAAGAAAGAATTTCCCATTAACTATCCTGATTTATCAGTAAGGATACATTCTCAAACACCTGAAGATTTTTTATATAAGGTTTGTGAAGTTATTAAGGAAGGCTCGGGCTTTCCAAAACTACTAAATGATGAAACCATTATTCCCTTCTTATTATCACAAGGTGCATTACTGGAGGAAGCCAGAGATTATACTGGAAGTGGATGTACTGAAGTTAGAATGATTAATAGAGACACATATCTACCTTTAGGAGCTAGTATCAATTTGCCTGCAGCATTAGAGATGGCCTTAAATAATGGTGAAGTTGTATTAAAAGGAAAGAGAATTCAGCTTGGTATTAAGACTAGGGAAGCAAGAGAATTTAAAGATTTTGATGAATTAATGAATGCATTAAGCATTCAATATGACTATCTGGTCAAGCATTTCTATAATAGGCAGAGCATTTTGGAAATAGTTAATGAACAGAAATTATCAGCAGTAATAACTTCTCTTCTCCATGATGTCTGTATGAGAGAGTGTCAAAGTATTCATAAGGGCAACATAAAAGGAGCGAGGCATCAGGATACAGGCAATATAAATATAATTGGGTTTGGTACAGTTGTAGAGTCGTTAACAGCTATTAAAAAACTTATATTTGACGACAAGACTTTAACAATGGATGAACTGCTACAATCTCTCAAGGTAAATTTTGAAGGTAAAGAAGTAATCAGGCAAATGCTCCTTAATGCTCCCAAATATGGGAATAATGATGATTATGCCGACAATATTGCTCGTGAGGTTGATGCCATGCTCCTGACTAGCCCAAGGAAATACAAAACTGTAAAAGGCACTTCATTAAATGTGAAGTATGTACCAGTTACTGCTCACGTAGGATTGGGAGCTATAATGGGTGCTACGCCAAACGGGAGAAAGGCGGGAGAAGCCTTTTCTGAAGGGATATCTCCATCGCAAGGCATGGATGTCAATGGACCAATATCCACCTTGATATCTATTGCTAAATCTAACAGCCAAAAGTTTAATAATAGTCAAGCAAGGCTGTTAAATATTAAGCTTAGTCCCCGGATAGTGGATGATGAAAAAGGCATTAAAGACTTGATGTCTTTTATTCGAGCATGGTGTGATCAAAAACACTGGCATTTGCAGTTTAATATTGTAAATAGTGATATGTTAAGAGATGCCCAGAAACATCCAGAAAAACATAAGGACCTTATAGTTAGGGTAGCTGGCTATAGCGCTTTCTTTGTTGATTTAAGCCCTGCTTTGCAAAATGAGATAATTAGCAGAACAGAACATCAGGTTATGTAGTAATATAAGTATTGGCTTTAATAAAGCTTAGGTTTTCTTGTCTTGGTTATCGATGATACCATCAGAGACGGGGAGACCTTTGTTTTTAAGAGGAGCCAGAGGGAGGGCATTTGTGTTATGGGTGGTAAAGTCAATTTAGGATGCGTCTTTAATATTCAAAGGTTTTGTGTTCATGATGGGCCTGGAATTAGAGATGTGATATTTTTGAAAGGGTGTACTATGAAGTGCAAATGGTGCTGCAATCCCGAGTCTCAGAGTGCCGATAAGGAGATAGCCTTTAAACAGGATGTGTGTTTAGGGTCTGTGCAGTGCGGACGCTGTATAAATGCCTGCCCTTCTAATGCCATTATTGAATCTAAAAACGATAAATCGGCAATTGAAATTAATAGAGAATTATGTGTAAATTGCAGTAAATGTGCTACTATATGTCCTGCTAGGGCAATAACCGTAATGGGTAAATTAATGTCGGTTAATGAAGTAATAAATGCCGTTAAAGATAATAGTATATTTTACAGGAGGTCTGGAGGAGGGTTAACGGTAAGCGGTGGGGAGCCGGCGCTGCAAGCTGAATTTGTAGAATGTTTATTAAGAACTTGTAAAGAAATGGGTTTGGATACAGCTATAGAAACGTGTGGTTATGCTAAATGGGAAGACTTGAGAAGAAGTTGTGAGTATGCGAACCTGATTTTTTATGATATAAAATGTTTGGACCCCAAAAAACATAAAGATTTTACTGGAGTTGATAATGAATTAATAATTGGTAACTTAATTAAATTGTCCCATCAATTAAGGGATACTTCTGTAATTGTCAGAACGCCTATAATCCCAGATTTTAATGACAATCAAGAAGATGTAAGATCCATATTAAAGTTTATCAGTAAACTAAACAATATTAAACAGTATGAACTTTTAAAGTACCATAGTTTGGGGGAAGTAAAATATAAGCAGCTTGGTAGAAAATATGAGCTTTCCAATTTTAAACCGGTTAATGAAAAAAAGTTTAAGGAACTGCAAAAGATCAGCAAAGAATTATAGAAACAATTTGAAAGGCTGCAGTATTATCCTCTAAGGGTAAAGGATAATACTGCAGCCTTTTGGTATGATATACTGCATTATTTAATGGATTAAGGAACAAATATATTCTTATAATCATTTGATATCTGATTTTTCGCACCCTTAAAATGTTTCAAGATTAATTTTTCAAAAACAGCATTTTTTTGTAAATTACACCTGGACTCAAGCCAAATCTTTTGATATTATTAACCCATGGAAAAGATTATACAAGGACGCAAAACAACTAAAAACGACATTGAGCTGATTAAAGAGCTGCTTCAAAACAACCCAGACTGGAACAGGACACGCTTGTCTAGAGAACTATGCCTTAA
>JBFLYC010000038.1:0-28513 GCA_040756735.1 Bacillota bacterium
CCTGACATACGTTGGGGACATTCATAAGTTGGGGACATTCCTCCGAAGGTGGTGTGTCCCCTTACCTTGAACCCAAGAGTTTACGCGGCAAGGGAGGTGTGTCCCCTGACATACGTTGGGGACATTCCTCCAAACCCAAGAGTTTACGCGGCAAGGGAGGTGTGTCCCCTGACCTTATTTAAATTGTATCATATTATGCAGGAGATAATAAGATTTTACCGAGGATATTCCAGTTACAAGAAAGAATTAACATATAACTATACCTGGTTTTTCAATTATTAGTTTAATGATTCTGTAACTAGGTATACTAAGAAAAATACAGATAAAAATAACTAAGGAGGTTTAATTGTTATGCCAAACTTTGAAGAGCTATCTAATTCGGTAATTGCTGGTAATGAAGCTAAGGTCAGAGAGTTAACAAAGTCTTTTGTAGACCAGGGAGTAGGCCCAATTGACATTATCAATCAAGGTCTAATTACCGGTATGACAGTTGTAGGAGCAAGATTTAAAGCTGGTGACATGTTTGTTCCAGAAGTCCTAATGGCAGCAAGGGCAATGCACGGTGGTATGGAAATTGTTAAACCGTTAATTGCAGAGGTGGATATTCCTACTAAAGGCAAGGTTGTATTAGGAACAGTTAAGGGCGACCTGCATGATATAGGTAAAAACCTTGTAGGTATGATGATGGAGAGCGCTGGATATAACGTTGTTAACCTGGGTGTTGACGTTCCTCCTGAAAAATTTGCCGATGCTGTTAAAGAACATAGTCCAAATTTTGTTGCCATGTCAGCGCTTCTTACAACTACTATGTTGGCAATGAAGGATACCATTGAAGTCCTTAAAGAAGAAGGCCTAAGAGATAAAGTAAAGGTGCTTGTGGGCGGTGCACCCGTTTCTCAGGAATTTGCTGAAGAAATCGGTGCAGATGGTTATGCGCCTGATGCGGCTTCTGCTACCGAACTCTGTGATAAATTAAGCTAGAAATCATCATGGCAGGCCAGGAATAGGATAGCTGTATTGTATCTCAGGGGATACACCTATCAATATAGAGGTGTGATATGAGAAGTGCGAATGCCCCTAAATTAAATGTATTCTGGAGGGAATATAATGTTAATTGTAGGAGAATTAATTAATACCAGTAGAAAAGACATAAAACCTGCAGTGGAGAGCAAAGATGCCGCGTATATTCAGAAGATTGCAAAGGAGCAGGTATCTGCCGGCGCCAATTATGTTGACGTAAACTGTGGTACTCAAGTGTTCAATGAACCTGAGGTAATGGAGTGGCTGGTTAGAACTATTCAAGAAGTAATAGACGCTCCCCTTTGCATTGACAGCCCAAATCCCAAAGCCCTGGAAGTAGGATTGTCTTTGGCCAAGGCCCCCAAGCCCATGGTTAACTCCATTACTGCAGAAAAGGAAAGATTTGCCGAGGTACTGCCCTTGGTCAAGAAGTATAATGCTAAAGTCGTTGCCCTGTGCATGGATGATTCAGGGATGCCCGAAACAGCAGACGATAGGATTTCCATAGTTGATAAACTGGTGAAAGACCTAACTGATGCTGGAGTGGCTGAAGATGACATTTACCTGGATCCGCTGGTAAAACCTGTTAGTACTGGAGACAAAGCCGGCATGGAAGTACTGGACACTGTCAGGTATATTAAAGAAAAATTTCCTAAGGTACATACCATTTGCGGACTGAGCAATATTTCTTATGGTCTGCCCAACAGGCCTGTTTTAAATCAAACTTTTATGATTCAGACTATGGCCATGGGAATGGATGCATATATCTTGAATCCCCTTGATAAGAGGATGATGGGCTTCATATATGCTTCCGGCGCGCTGCTTGGTAAAGATCCATTTTGCGGCAAGTATTTGTCAGCTCACAGGAGCGGACTTTATGGGGAATAAATCCGCATAGAATTTTTTGTAGACTATGTTATAATTGAATAGGGAGGGATGTCTTTTGAAAAAATATCAGGTTACTTTGCTGCCGGAAAATATTTTAGTAGCGGTGCCAGAGGGACAATCCCTTCATACAGCTATAACCGAAGCAGGAATTTCCATTGAGGGTTCTTGCGGAGGCAGGGGAACTTGCGGGAAATGTAAAGTTAAAGTTATTGATGGAAATATTTCCTCAGCCGGAGATTCCGGCAAAAAGCTATCCCAACAAGAGATTGAGGCAGGCTGGAAATTGGCCTGCCTTATTCCAGTTATGGATAGTATTACCGTTTGGCTTCCTCCCAAGGCTGATGAAGGGGATAGAAAGACACATTTGGGCGGTGGAGGCAATTACTCTATAGATACGTCTTTGCAAAAGCAGTATTTGCTTTTAGAAAAGCCTACATTACAGGACCAAAGGTCTGACCTGAACAGAATAACAGCAGCTTTGCCCATTGAGAAACCACAATACACACCTCAGGTAATTTATAAGGTCCCAAAAGTTATTCGAAAAGCAGGCTTCAAGGTTACCATTACCAGGTTAGGTGACAGTTTGTTGGATATTGAAGCAGGTGATACCACCGGTCAGTTGTACGGCGCTGCCTTTGATATTGGTACAACCACCGTGGTTGGTTCTTTAATAAACCTGAATACGGGTGAAGTACTGGCTTCTCATGCTGAAGCAAACCAGCAGAGGTCTTACGGAGCTGATGTGATATCCAGGATCACTTATGTTACCGAAAACAAGAACGGCTTGGACATTTTGCATCGCAAAGCGATAGAGACAATTAATGTTATAATAGATGCTTTGACAGCAAAAGCCCAGGTTTCAAATGAGCACATTTACAGTATTACTACTGTCGGCAATACTTGTATGCAGCACCTGCTGGTATCGGCAGACCCTACCTTTATTGCAGGTTCTCCATATGTTCCTGCTTTTCAGAGTTCTCTCAAGTTAAATGCTTACCAGCTAGGGATAAATGTAAATAAAGAAGCAGTCTTGTATACTGTTCCCAATGTGGCTGGCTATGTGGGGGCAGATACCATTGGGGTGATTCTAGCCACTCACCTTGAAAAAAGTGAACACATTAAGTTGGCCATTGACATAGGAACTAATGGGGAATTGGTTCTGGGCAACAAGGATAAGTTAATAGCTTGTTCTACTGCTGCCGGGCCTGCTTTTGAAGGAGCACAGATCAGGTATGGGATGAGAGCAGCTGAAGGGGCCATAGAAAAAGTCCGTATCCAAGAAGGTCAGGTTTACCTTGGCGTGATTGGTAATAACAAACCTATTGGGATTTGTGGTTCCGGACTGGTTGATGCTGTAGCTGAGCTGGTTAAAACAGGTATCATCGAGAAAAGCGGGCGAATCGCACCGCCGGAAAATTTACCTGAAGCGCCAGAAACACTTACTTCCAGAATAGTAAAAGGACAAAATGGTTATGATTTTGTTCTCTACAAATCAGAAGATGGTCTCGATACGGTTCTCCTAACCCAAAAGGATGTCAGAGAACTTCAACTTGCCAAGGGAGCAATTTATGCCGGTACGAAGATTCTTGTAAAGGAAGCGGGCATTGAGCTAAAAGATATTCAAAAGGTTTTGCTTGCAGGGGCTTTTGGAAATTATATCTCAGTAGAAAGCGCCAAGGTAATTGGTCTACTTCCTAAAGACTTGGAAGTGGAACAGGTTGGAAATGCTGCTGGAGAAGGCTCCAAGATGGTATTGGTCTCGGACTTTCAGAAAGAAAGAGCAGAGGATATAGCAAAGACGGTTCATTACCTGGAATTATCCAGCAGGCCTGACTTTCAGGAAGAGTTTATTAGTTCCCTGGGCTTTTAAATGCAAAAATTACTGAAAGTGAGAATTTTTTTAAAGAAGGAAAATTTTATTATTTATAGAATAACTAAATACAACTAAAATGCAAAGTGCATATTAATTGTACCAGGAAAGGAAGACTTCCACATGCAGCAGTACCGTGAGCTACGAAATTTAGTAGGAGAAGACATACTACAAAAAATTCTAAGTTCCTTTAAAAAAGCCACCGGGCTGCGTGCGGTAATAGTTGACGTCAGTGGGGAAGGGCGCATTGTTCCAGCCCAATTCCCTGAAGACTGTGAGTTCTGCCAACTGGTCCGTTCCTGTGACAGAGGATTGAAAAAGTGCCAGCGTTCTTATGTTAGAGCAGGCCTGGAAGCTGCTAAATATGGAGAGCCTTATATTTTTAGATGTCATGCCGGACTGGTAGGATGGGCTGCCCCTCTAATACTTGAGGAAAAATTTATAGGCTCTATTATTTGTGCTCAAGTTCTCATGTGGGAACCTGAAGAGTATTTCCTTGAAGAGATTAGGGAGATGTGTTCCGGGTTGGGAATTGATTTGGCCAAATTAATTGAGTCCACTCATCAGCTGGCAGTGGTTTCTCCTCAAATGGTACAGGGTGCGGCTGACCTGTTGTTTGTGGTTGCCAACCATTTGATGAAAACAAGCATGATTACCCTTCAACAGAGAAAAGAAATCAGTGAGCAGCAGGCTCGTCTAGGCGAAGAAATGCAGGCCCGCAAATTGTTGGAAGAGGCCGTCAAGAAAATTGAAACCCGTTCAAGTCGAGTATATTCATTGGATAAGGAACATGAATTAGTGAATAAGGTTCGTAATGGTGATTGGGACGGGACGTACAGGCATTTAAATGAGCTGCTGGCTGATATATTGCAGAAATATCCAGGCGACTTGAGGGAGATAAAAACCCGGGCCTTAGAACTGTTGGTAGTTATGTCAAGAGCAGCTGTGGAAGGCGGGGCTAATCTAAGAAACCTTTTAAGCCTCAATTCCCGATATATGGATGAAATGATGAGATTGGACAATGTGGAAGACTTATGTTTGTGGCTTTTAAAAATCGCTCAAAAATTTGTAGACAGTGTGGATGAAGGGGATGGCATCAAAAATCTCCAGGTTATTCAAAAGGCCGCTGAATATATGAAAACTAATTATACTGAAAAATTGACCATTGATGATATCTCTCAGGCAGTCTATTTAAGCCCTTGTTATTTAAGCAAAATATTTAAACAAGAATTAGGGTGTACCATTATGGAATTTTTAACAAAAATTCGTATTGAAGAGGCAAAAAGGCTGCTAAAAAATCCAAAATATAATATAATGCAAGTAGCAAATGAAATTGGATTTGAAGACCCCAGCTATTTTACAAAAGTTTTCAAGAGAAGCGAAGGGGTAACCCCCAGTCAATATAAAAGAAAAGCGCTTTAGTTAGGAGCGTAGGCATAGTGACACAGTTTGCTGAAATAGTTCAGGCTATAATAACCGGAAATGCTGATAAGGTTAAGCAAGCTGCAGAGGACCTGCTGGCAAAAAATACCCATCCCCTGGAAATTCTTGAAAAAGGTTTGCTGGTTGGGATGGATCAAATTGGCATTAAATTTAAAAATGATGAAATCTATATACCGGAAGTCCTAATTTCTTCTAGGGCAATGCATGCAGGGATGCATGTGCTAAAGCCCTACCTCTCTTCTGCAAAAAATGTTTTACCTGGAAAAATTTTAATAGGAACTGTAGAAGGAGATTTGCATGATATAGGGAAGAATCTAGTTATAATGATGCTCAGGGGAAAAGGTTTTGAGGTAATAGATATGGGCATTGACGTTTCCCCTGAGGAGTTTGTAAACGGAGTAAAAGTTCATAAGCCGGATATATTGGCGCTGTCTGCGCTGCTGACCACTACCATGCCGTTTATTCCTGCCACCATCAAGCTCTTGGAGAAAGAAGGATTGAGGGAACAGGTAAAAATCCTGGTAGGCGGTGGACCCTTGACACGGGATTATGCAGGTACCGTGGGAGCCGATGCCTATGGCTCAAGTGCCCAGGTAGCCCCGCAAGTAGCCTTGGAATTACTTGGGCGCCAATAGAATATCAGTGAATGACTTTGGCGGGAGAGACCTTTTAAATAAGGCGCCGAAGGAGAAAGGGCAGTTCTTGCTGATGAACCACCCGAAACTCTCAGGCAAAAGTACCGCTGAATGACACGGCTCTGGAGAGTTTTCCATTTTAGGAAAACACCAAAGGGGTAACCGAAATTTTTTCGGAAAATCTCTCAGGTTTCAGGACAGAGGAAACAGCATTTGTTTCTTCTGTCTTTTTTATTTAAGGTCAGTTTAAGGTCAGGGGACACACCTAAACTTAGAGGCGGGAGATAAGAAGTTAGAGGTTGGAATTAGTAACGCTCCAAAGCACTTCTAGAATTCCCACATCTAACAGCCCACTTCCAACTTCCAGTTTGGAGGAATGTCCCTAACGTAAGAAAGGGGGTATGTTTTGTAGTTTGGTACAAATACTTAGGAAAGGGGTGATAAGCGCGTTGATTGTTTAATGTCCACATATCTAAAGGAGGTCGTATAGATGGGTCTTAAGATGACTCCATTAAACCACGTACACAAAGAATTAGGAGCTAAAATGGTTGACTTTGGCGGCTGGGAAATGCCTGTTCAGTATCAGGGTATTATTGAGGAACACATGGCTGTCAGAGAAAAGGCAGGCTTATTTGATGTAAGCCATATGGGAGAGATCTGGGTAAAGGGCCCCGATGCATTGGCCCTTGTACAAAAGCTGATTACCAACGATGCATCAAAGTTGCAGAATGGACAGATACAATATGCCGTCTTTTGTTACGAAAATGGCGGTACTGTAGATGATCTGCTGGTCTACAAAATAACTGATAGTGAATACCTGTTGGTAGTAAATGCAGGTAATAAAGACAAGGACTATCAGTGGATTATGCAGCATAAAGAAGGTAATGTGGAGGTTGTTGATAAGTCGGATGAAACTGCTCAAATTGCCATACAAGGGCCTTCTGCTTTAAAAATATTACAGGCCCTGACAGAGGTTGACCTGGATTCCATCAAGTATTATTACTGGGCAAAGGGACAGGTATCAGGTGTTGATTGTCTCATTTCACGGACAGGTTATACCGGGGAGGATGGTTTTGAGATTTATTTCGAACCAAGACATGCTGAGGATTTGTGGAAGAAGATCCTTGAAGTCGGAGGTTTAGAAGTAGTTCCGGTAGGATTGGGTGCTAGAGACACCTTGCGTTTTGAAGCAGGAATGCCCCTTTATGGCCATGAACTAAGCGAAACCATTACTCCTCTTGAAGCTAAACTCGGTAGATTTGTAGCCCTGCAAAAGGATTACTTTATTGGTATAAAGGCATTGAGAAGGCAGAAAGAAGAGGGTGTTGTCAGGAAATTGGCAGGCTTTGAGATGCTGGATAGAGGAATTGCCAGAGCAGATTATCCTGTATATGTGGGTGATGTAGAGGTTGGTTTTGTTACCACCGGTACACCAGCTCCTTATCTTAATAAAAATTTAGGTAATGCATTGCTAAAAGTTGAGTATGCTAATATCGGGCAGGAACTGTTTATTGATGTGAGAGGAAAAATGAAGAAGGCGGAGGTAATTGCAACTCCGTTTTATAAAAGGAGGTAAATATTATGTATCCAGTTGAATTAAAGTATACGAAGGATCATGAATGGGTGAAAGCTGAAGGCAACATAGTAGTTGTAGGTATTACTTTCCATGCCCAGGAGGCCATGGGGGATGTAGTATTTGTTGAACTTCCTGAAGCAGGTGACAGCTTTGATGAGGGTGAATCATTTGCAAACATAGAATCAGTTAAAGCAGTCTCTGATTGTTATGCTCCCGTAGCAGGAACAGTAGTAGAAATTAATGAAGCGCTCCTTGATTCTCCTGAACTGATTAACAGCGATCCATATGGTGAAGGATGGATGGTTAAGCTTGAGATTGAAGATGTTTCCGTGCTGGATGATTTGTTAACAGCGGAACAGTATCAAGCATTCCTCAAGGAGGAGGAGTAAATGAGGTATATACCTAATACATCTGAAGATCGCCAGGCCATGTTAAATAGCCTGGGCTATGAAAAAATTGAGGACCTGTTCCAGGATATTCCTGAGCAAGTAAGAAAGGCTGCTGTTTTTGATGTGGGTCAAGGCATGTCGGAGTATGAATTAAAAAAGCATGTCAGGGCGCTTGCAGAGAAGAATCAAACAGTTGACCAGTGCATTAGTTTTATGGGGGCCGGAGCGTATGACCATTTCATTCCAAGTTTTGTTGATCAACTGCTCTTAAGGTCAGAGTTTTATACAGCTTATACGCCTTACCAACCGGAAATCAGCCAGGGCACCCTGCAGGCTATTTTCGAATACCAAAGTTTGATTTGTGAGCTTACGGGCATGGACGCATCCAATGCCAGCGTGTATGACGGGGCTACAGCTACAGCAGAGGCAGCCAATATGGCGGTAGCAGCAACAAGACGGAACAAAATTCTCTACTCCAAAGGCCTTCACCCCGAGTATGCCCAGACTTTAAAGACCTATTGCTGGAGTCAAGGGTTTGAGGTTGAAGAGGTTGACTTAGAGCAAGGAATAACATCTGCAGGGCAGGCAGAAGAAAAATTAAATAAAAAGGATGCAGCTTGCTTAATTGTTCAATATCCTAATTTTTACGGCTGCGTTGAAGACCTGGAGGAACTTGCGAAAAAAGTTCAAGCACAGAAGGCTTTATTGATTGCTGTGGTCACTGAACCTGTTGCCCTTGGAATATTAAAATCTCCAGGTGAATTGGGAGCGGACATTGTGGCAGGGGAAGCCCAGGGGTTTGGTAATCATATAGCTTTTGGAGGACCTTATCTGGGATTTCTGGCTGCAAATGAAAAGCAGATTCGTAGATTACCAGGGAGGATAGTTGGTAAAACCAGGGATGTAGATGGGAAAGTAGGTTATGTGCTAACCCTGCAGGCCAGGGAGCAGCATATTCGCAGGGAAAAGGCTTCATCCAACATCTGTTCCAACCAGGCTTTATGCGCTCTAGCCGCCACTATGACAATGAGCGCCCTGGGCAAAGAAGGTCTAAGAGAAATGGCTGAAACCAACCTGCAAAAGGCTCATTATGCATATAGACAGTTGACTTCACTGCCTCAGGTTAAAGCTGTTTATCCAGGTCAGGCATTTTTCAATGAATTTGTCATTGAACTACCTAAACCGGCCGGTGAAGTAATTGAGGAATTAAGAAAAGAAGGTATTTGGCCCGGCGTAAATTTATCTGTTATTTGTGAAGATTTGAACAAATGTCTTCTGGTTTGTGTAACTGAGTTGAGAACTAAAGATGAAATTGACCGGTTGGCAGAAAGATTGGGGGGTGTACTATGAGAGAACCTTTGATATTTGAAATCAGCAAAAAAGGAAGAAAAGGCTGTTACCTGCCTCCCTGTGATGTGCCAACCCAGAAAGTAGGCGAGATGATTCCTGAAAAATATCTTAGGGATAAAAAGGCTGAATTGCCCGAAGTGTCAGAAATTGATGTGGTGAGGCACTTTACTAAACTTTCTACTTATAATCACGGGGTTGATACAGGATTTTATCCCTTGGGATCATGTACCATGAAGTACAATCCTAAAATAAATGAGGAGTTATCACGCTTGACTGGCTTTGCAAGGCTTCACCCTTATCAACCCGAGGAAACGGCTCAGGGCGCTTTGGAATTGATGTATACTTTACAAAAGGATTTGTGCCAGGTTGCAGGGATGGATAAGGTCAGTTTGCAGCCTGCTGCCGGCGCCCATGGCGAGTTGGCCGGCATCATGGTTATTAAGGCATATCATGAAAAGCGTGGAGATTTGAAACGAAATAAAGTGATAGTGCCTGATTCGGCTCATGGTACCAACCCGGCTACAGCTAATATGGCTGGTTTTAAAACAATAGAAATTGCCTCTAACGCTAGAGGTGAAGTGGATTTAGAAGCTTTAGCCAGGGCCCTTGATGATACTACTGCTGCTTTGATGCTGACAAATCCTAATACCCTGGGTTTATTTGAAAGCCAGATTCTAGAAATTGCAGAGATGGTTCATAAGGCAGGGGGGCTGCTCTATTACGATGGGGCCAATATTAATGCTGTTATGGGTTATGCACGCCCTGGAGATATGGGATTTGATGTGGTACACTTTAATTTGCATAAAACTATGGGTACACCCCATGGAGGCGGCGGACCGGGTTCTGGGCCTATTGGAGTTAAAAAGCGCCTGGCTGAATTCTTACCAGTACCTACAGTAGAAAAAGCTGATGATGGAAGTTTTTATCTTAACTATGATATGCCGGATTCAATAGGTAAGGTCAAGGCCTTTTACGGTAATTTCCTGGTAATGGTTAAAGCATACTGCTACATCAAAGCCCTTGGTACTGATGGATTAAAGGAAGCAAGTGAGGTAGCGGTGCTAAATGCAAATTATCTCATGGAAAACTTGAAAAAAACTTATCACCTGCCCTATGACAGGATCTGCAAGCATGAGTTTGTTATTAATTCCAAGAATTTGAAGCCCTATGGGGTGCATACCCTGGATATAGCCAAGAGACTTTTGGACTTTGGTTATCATCCGCCCACGGTGTACTTCCCTCTGATAGTGGAAGAAGCTTTAATGATTGAGCCCACTGAAACTGAAAGCAGGGAAACCCTTGATGACTTCATTGCAATCATGGAAAAAATTCACCAGGAAGCCATAGACAATAAAGAATTAGTTGTTAATGCTCCCTATAATACAGTAGTTAGAAGACTTGATGAAGTGAGTGCGGCCAGAAATCCAATTATACGCTGGAAGAAGGATGAGTAAAGGTGCTTAAGTGGAGGATACTTGATACGGACTATATGGATGGCTTTGCCAACATGGCTGTCGATGAAGCCATCTTGCAACAAAATATTGAGGGAAAGTCTCCTCCAACCATTAGGTTTTACAGGTGGAACCCTCCCACGGTGACTTTGGGCTATTTTCAAGACTATGAAAAGGAAATGCTGCCGCAGGTTTGCAGCGACATGGGTATTCAAATAGTCCGCAGGTTAACAGGTGGGAGGGCCATTCTCCACCAGCATGAGCTCACCTATAGTGTAGTAGCAAATGAAAAGGAACAGCAAGTTTCAGGGAGCATCATTGAATCTTATTTAAAGATCAGTAAAGCTTTGGTCAAAGGACTAAAATACTACGGCGTAGAAGTGGAAATGGCGGCAAGGCCAAGTAAGGAAAAAACATCTGCTGCCTGCTTTGATGCACCATCCTGGTATGAAATTGTTTGGCAGGGAAGAAAACTGGTAGGCAGCGCCCAGACTCGTCGTCAGGGATATCTGCTGCAGCACGGCTCCATTCCCTTTAGATTTGAGCTTGATTTGCTCTTTGAACTGCTAAATATTGCAAGTTTCGAGGTCAAGGAGCGTCTTAAACGCAATTTTATTAAAAAAGCTGTGGGTCTGGAGGAGATAACAGGACAAACTGCCAATTATGGTAAATTGTCTGCTGCCCTGGCCCAGGGATTTGCTGATGTTTTTGGTGTTGAATTGATTTGGGGGGAGTTGACTCCTGATGAAGTGGACCTCGCCGAACACTTACGAAATACAAAGTATTGCCAAGATTCCTGGAATCATCAAAGAAATAAGGGATAAAAAAATAATCACCCTGCCTGCGACGCAGGGTGATTATTTTAATTTAAGAGTCACTCGTGGCAACCGCACTTTGCGGGTCCGGTTGCACTTCCAGTTACTGCATGTACAGCAAGGTTTTTAACTTGAACACTAAATCTTTGGCATCCAAAAAGGCCTGGTTGGCTAGAGCCTTGGAATACCAGGTTAAAAAGTCGCTGGCTGCATCAGTTCCTCTTTGGCGGTAGAGGACAAGAGCTTGGGTGTCAACAGCAGGCTGCAGAGCCAGGGCATTTTCTTCAAAGGCAACCCAGTGACTATGTACAATTTCGTGAAACTCCTCGTAGTTTAGGTCTGTCATCATAGTGAGGTCAAAGAAGGTCCAGTAGGCTGAGTCTGGGCTGTATTTATCAGCTGCTTCGGTAAAGGGTAGAGCAAACTCTTTTGTACCCATATTATATGGGATATATACCCCGCTGCAGGGGGTTCCCATATTGAGCCATAAGACCCCTCCGATTTCTGCAGGAAGCCAGCCTCTTAGCTGTGCAACGCTGCTGACTTCTGTGGACAGGTTGCAGACCGGTCTCCTTCCAGTTGCTTGTCTATCATGGGGCGAAATAGCATAACCATCTGTTTTGTCCATTTCTGTTCCTTCATAATGCCATCTTAATATTTTCATTAAATCTCTGGCCGTAAAGTTTTTGCCAATTTCCTTGAGCTTACCGTCAATCATTTCATGTCTGACTATGTTATTGGGATGGTCCAGGTATTTGGGGTCACCATAAACTTGAGCAAAGTTGAAAGGTTTTTTGTCTTTAGGTTTATACCAGCCCTTTTCTTCTGCATATTTAAGCAAATCAGGGGAGTATAACACGTTTTGCTTGTCATTTAAATTAACTTCCCCAATTCGAAAAGTATTTGCCCGCATGCTGGCTGCATTGTCGGGAACCCTCTGGGCGATCCACTGTCCTCCCTGGGCTATTTCAATCCACCAACCTTCAGTGGGGTCTGCTATAGCATACATGGTGCCGGGATCCCCTGTTAGACCGTAGTTTTCCACCAGGTATCCCATAAGTATTACACCTTCACGGGCTGTTTTTGCCCTTTCCAAGACCAGCTGGGTGAACTCAGTCCAGATAACCCCGTTGTCATTTACTTCCCATGGATCATCATTCTCATCGGCATAATCCCTGGTCCAGGCCATGTTATTTGCCACTGTAACTTGATACTCATTTATTCCAGTTGTAAAATCACCTGGATAGTATTCCTTGTCAAAAATCCTTGAGCCAATATAGGCAAAGGTTTCTGCAGGCTGGGGTATGGCAGCCCCAGATAAAAAGGTATAGACTTCTCCTTCCTCAAAAACTTTTCGAGGCACATAAGTGTAAATCTGGGCGGCATTGTCACCTAGCTCTTCATTGTGTGCAACAAGGACAGAGCCATCCTTGGTGAGTTCTTTGCCTACAATGATTGTTGTACAGGCAAAAATTGGAGTTGCGGTAAATAGAATTAATAATGCAAGGAATATTGACCAAATCAAAAAACCTTTTCTCATATCTTCTCTACCTCCATGATATATTTAGCCTTTTGTAAATTAAAAGGTTAATTATAAGTTAAACCAAGATAGTAAAAATCCTTCTATGCTGGATATATTTACAGAATAAACTGTCGACAATTAATCTAAAAATTTTTACCCAAATAATGTTTAGAGTATATTTGTGTGAATATACTTAAAATGTTTTATATTGAATGATATAATACTAAGAATAACCATGCACACTGGTTAATAGAATAACCCAAGGACTGACTTAGGAGGTGGGTTGGCGATGGTTTCTCTAAAAAGATTTGATTACTATGAACAGTCCATCAATAAAATGTGGGAGCAGGTACTAGAGATGGGCAATAAAGTAGAAAGCTTGCTTGAGGAAGCTTTACAGGCTCTTTTGCATAAAGACCCCTCTAGACTTGGTGTTATTATTGAATATGAAGGTCGGATTGATGAAATGAATGAAAGAATTGAAATGCAGGCCTTAGAATTAATTTCTCTGCAGCAGCCCCTGGAGGAGGATTTAAGAAAACTTGCTGCTTTCATGAGAATAGTCAAGGATTTAGAAAGAGTCGGAGATCTAGGTGTAAACATCGGGGAGGCTGTAGTGAAACTGTCTCGGATGGGTGACTATTTTAAGCCCCTTATTGATATTCCCCGTATGGCCAGGTTGTCTCAAGATATGATCTGTAAATCCCTTGCTGCTTATAAAGAGCAGGATACCACCCTGGCTGAAGAAACATGTAAGATGGATGAGATAATTGATGACATGTACCTTTATTTACAGGAGGAACTTGTAGAATATATGAAGAAGGATGCATCAACCATTGACCAGGCCTGCCAATTTTTGTTGATTTCCAGGGATTTGGAAAGAATCGGCGATCATGCGGAAAATATAGCGGAAATGGTTAATTTTATGGTTACGGGTCAGAAAAGAATCTGTGATTAAGGAATGACTAAAAGCCATGGAAATTCTATTTATTATTATAGGACTGCTGGGCGGTTTAGGATTGTTTTTATATGGCATGAACATAGCCAGTGAAGCCCTGCAGAAGTCTTCTGCAAAAAACTTTAAAGAGATATTCACTAAGATAACAAAAAGTCCGCTTAAAGGTCTTGCCTTTGGAGTGGTATTTACTTTTTTGCTTCAGGGCAGCAGCGCTTCTTCCGTGCTTTTGGTAGGTTTTGTCAGCGCCGGTTTGATGCCTTTTGCCAATGCGCTTACAGTTATCATGGGTGGCGCCATTGGCACCACGTTAACTGTTCAACTTATTGCTTTTAAGATTACAGATTATGCGTTGCTCCTTGTTGCGGTTGGGGCATTGACCTCCATTTTTTTAAAAAACAGGAAGGTTCGCTATGCCGGTCAAATTCTCTTGGGTTTTGGTTTAGTCTTTTATGGTATGGGTCTAATGTCTGCAGTAATGAGTCCTCTTAAGAATTATGAAGGATTTATTACTGTGATGGTTGAGCTGGCAGGAAGGCCGGTTTTTGCCCTCATTGTTTCAACTATTTTTACAGCAGTCATTCAAAGCAGCGCTGCCACACTTGCTCTGGCCATCTCCCTAGCTGCTCAAGGAGTGATATCTATAGAGGCTGCAATGCCTTTAATGCTTGGGGCAAATATTGGAACTACAGCAACCGCCCTGCTGTCATGTTTAGCCTGCAGCAGAGAAGCAAAGCGTGTAGCCCTTGCCCATTTTTTGTTTAAATTCATCGGCGCTCTACTTGTTTTACCATTCTTATCTTTGTTTACCCAGCTTGTGCTGGTTTCAAGTGTGGATGTATCGAGGCAAATTGCCAATGCTCACACACTTTACAATTTAATTATTACCGGTATCTTTTTCCCATTTATAAGTTGGTTTTCACTGCTGATTTATAAAATATTCCCTGAAAGGCAAGAGGAGTTGGATGAAGAAAGGACACTGGTTAAATATCTGGACAATGCTGCCGTGGAAGTTCCTGAAATAGCCTTGTGGCAGACCAAAAACGAAATAATCAACATGGGAAGTATCGTTGAACATAAGATGCTGCCTGGTCTTGAGAACTTTTTCAAACTGGCTGACAGGCATATTTTGCGCGATTTAGAGAATAGAGAACAGCAGGTAGATAACTTGTATGTAGCTATTTCTAAATATATAACCAGTGTAGCCAGCAGGGATTTAACCGAGGATCAATCTCAGGAACAAGTCAAGTATCTATATGTTATTAACGATTTGGAGCATCTAGGAGATATAGTTATAAGCCTGGCTATAGAATATAATAAGGTTTTAGAGGATGGTACTCATTTTTCATCCCATGACTTAAAAGATTTTTATGCCATGTTTGCAGAGATTAAAGAGAATTTCCATACCTCTTTAAAGGCTTTTGCGGAAAATGATCTGGATATGGCAGCCAGGGTGATCAAGGGGCAGCCAGAGATTTTGAGAATGGAAAAAAGGTTAAGATTTAATCATTTTGCCAGGTTAGCCTCTGAAGATAAAAAGGATATTAGTTCCAGCTCGGCCTACTTGGATATGTTAAACGATCTGCTTAGAATGAATCTTCACTCTGTGAGCATTAGCCAAACTGTTATGGGCATGGTTTAATTATAGTGTATGGGAGTAGTAAATAGATGAGATCTTTGGAGAGGATTTACCGGGAAGATTTATTAAGGTTAAGGCCAAGTTTCCAGATTCGCCAGGGGCAGCTCGACATGGCCCATGAGGTGCACAAATTCCTTGAATCTGAAGATAATTGCTTCATTGAAGCAGGCACAGGGGTGGGAAAGTCCCTTGGCTATTTGATACCGGCTGCTTCCTGGGTACTGAATAATGATAAAAAAGTAGTTATAGCAACTTATACTAAAGCGCTGCAGAATCAATTGATTGAAAAAGACTTGCCTTTGGTTCAGGAGTTGTTTGGAAAAAAGAATACGTTAAAGGTAGTAATGGTTAAAGGCCGCAGCAACTACGTCTGTCTAAGAAGGCTAAGGAGTATCAGCAGCTTAAGTGCAGGAGAGGATTTTCACCAGCTTAAATTATGGAGTGATAATGGGGAGAAGCAAAGCCAACTGCTGCAGGTTATGTCAGAAGTAGAAAGTGGAGTTGGGGAAAGGGGCGAGTTTGCTTTTTCCACCAGTCAGGTATGGGATGATATCTGCAGCCAGAGTTTAAATTGTTTAAGGCACAGGTGTCCCTGGAAAAAACAGTGCTTTGTGCAAAAAGCCAGAGAATCCCTTGCTCAAGGACAGCTCCTTGTAGTAAATCATGCTCTGTTTTTTGCAGATTTAGCAATTAAATCTGAGGGGAGTTCACTGCTTCCAGACTATGATAAGGTTATATTTGATGAAGCCCACCACCTTGAAGATGTGATTGCAGAAGCTTTTGGATTAGAAGCCGGTATTACAAGAATTCGCCACTTTCTTAATGCTTTTACCAACCCTTTTTCAAACATAGGACAGGCAGTACGTCTGAATGAGGGTTTTTATAGAGACATAATGGAAAAGAACAAAACCATTGTGGAAGAGGCTGAACGGATCTTTAGAGAAGCAGGACGCATGCTTAAAGGTGCAAAAGTTACGTCTTATCCCCGGGAACTGTTAGAAGACAGCTCCCTGCCTGATAGGCTCATAGCTTTAGTGAAGTATGTTAGCGGACCTGAGGTCTCATCTATACTGCAGTTAAGCTTTGAAGGAGAGGCAGAACTGGAAAACCTTGTTGCGGCAGGGAGCCAATTGGCTGAGGAAATAAAATTTCTATTTGCCTCCAATTCGGAAGAGTATGTTTACTGGTTGGAGGAAGAGGAAATAGGTGATTATGGAAAGGTCAGGGCATGCCCAGTTGAACCGGGAAATATCTTAAAAGAAGAATTTTTCAGTGAAGTCAATGCCATGTTTACTTCTGCAACTTTAACCATTGGGGGTAGTTTTGCCTATTTTGCTCAGAGGCTGGGATTGGTGGATTATACCTCAAAAATATGTGTTTCCCCCTTTAACTTCCAGGAGCAGTGCCTGCTTTATATTCCTGAAGGGGGTGTTAACCCCAAAAGTCCGGCTTATGATGATTATATTGTTAAGCGCTGCCAGGAGATACTGCTGCAGTCTCAAGGCAGAGCTTTTATATTGTTTACATCCTACACCTCCATGAACAACTGCTTTATGAGGTTAAAGGATTGGCTATTGGCCGTAGGTTTAGAACCTATGATTCAGTCTAGGGGAATAACCTCTTATAGACTTTTGGAACTTTTTAAGACTTCGCTTAGGCCGGTCTTATTCGGGACTAGCAGTTTTTGGGAAGGGGTGGATGTTCCAGGCGAGCAGCTTTCTTCTGTAATTGTTACCAAACTGCCCTTTGCTGTGCCCACTCACCCTTTAGAAGAAGCAAGAATAAAGAGGCTGCGTTTACAGGGCAAAAATGATTTTCTGGAGTATTCTGTACCCAAGGCGGTTTTAAAACTTAAACAGGGCTTCGGCAGATTAATAAGGACAAACAGCGATACAGGTATTGTTGCGATTTTAGACAATAGGATTTTGCAGTCTTTCTACGGTCAATACTTCTTAAAATCACTGCCCAAAGTAGTCATATCCCATGATTATTTAGATATAGGTCGATTTTTAGCAAAGAGAAATGTTGATTAGTCCGGAGGGAATATCATGATCAAGAGTTTTAAGGATTTTGTCCCAAGAATACATGAAGAGGTTTTTATTGCTGAAACAAGTATGATCCTTGGGCGGGTAAACATAGGATTGGGAAGCAGTGTTTGGTACAACGCGGTGCTTCGAGGGGATATCAATTACATAACAATAGGAGAACACACAAACATCCAGGATAATGCAGTGCTTCACGTGGGGCTTAAGTATCCGGTTGAAGTAGGTGACTATACAAGCATCGGGCATGGAGCAGTTGTGCATGGGTGTAAAATTGGCAGCCACTGCCTGATTGGCATGAATGCTACGGTTTTAAATGGAGCAGTGGTGGGGGATAGGTGCATAGTAGGAGCAGGAAGTGTAGTAACTCAAAATACCAGAATTCCCCCCAACTCACTGGCGGTCGGTACGCCTGCAAAGGTTATCAAGCAAATTACAGCTGAAGAATTAAAAGAAATATCTATTTATGCCAGGAGATATGAATATTTGTGGAGGAAATACTACACTTAATCTTCCTGGAACAGTGTAGTGGACAAGTACCTTTCTCCTGTATCAGGCAAAATAACCACAATGTTTTTATCTTTATTTTCAGGTCTTTTGGCAACCCGAGCAGCGGCAAAAGCAGCAGCGCCAGACGAAATTCCTACCAATAATCCTTCAGTTTTGGCAAGTCTCCTGGATGTCTTGAAGGCATCCTCATTTTCTACCGTGATTATTTCGTCGAGGATTGCAGTATTTAGAATGTCTGGTATAAAGCCGGCTCCTATTCCCTGGATTTTGTGCTGGCCCGGTTTTCCCCCTGATAAAACAGGTGAGGCAGCCGGTTCCACTGCAATAACCTTAATCTGGGGGTTTCTAGCTTTAAGGACTTCACCGACTCCTGTAACGGTTCCCCCTGTGCCAACTCCAGCAATGAATATGTCCACCTGCCCCTGGGTATCTTTCCATATTTCTTCGGCTGTGGTTTTCCTGTGAATTTCAGGATTAGCAGGGTTTTTAAACTGCTGGGGCATAAAAGCATTAGGCATCCTGGAAACCAATTCCTCTGCTTTACTGATGGCACCTCTCATGCCTTCCGCGCCAGGTGTTAAAACTATTTCTGCCCCTAAGGCTTTTAACAGGTTCCTGCGTTCAATGCTCATGGTATCTGGCATTGTAAGGATGAGCTTATAACCCCTTGCTGCAGCAGTAAAGGCCAGGGCAATTCCTGTGTTGCCGCTGGTTGGCTCAATAACTACCGAGTCCTTATTTAACAAGTTCTTATCTTCCGCGTCTTTAATCATTGCATAGCCGATCCTGTCTTTTACACTGCCCAGAGGGTTAAAGAATTCCAGCTTGGCGATGATGTTTGCTTCAAGGTTATTAACCCTATTATAATTGGATAGAGTGAGCAAGGGTGTGTTGCCGATGAGACCCGTAAGGTCTTTTGCTATCTTTGACATTTTTAAATACCCCCTTTTTTATATTTATATTTATTGCTGCTATTTTGGTGTTCAGAATTCAGTAGTTAAAATTTAGGATACGCGAGCATATGTTTCAGCAATTTTACTAACCTCTTGCAAAAGAGATCACAATGTTTCATTCATGCTTCCTGTTCTATACCCTTTTAAATCAAGGGTTACATAGGTAAACCCAACTTCTTTGAGAAAAACATCTATCCTGCTCATGAGTTCTTCATCAAAGAACCTGCTGCGCTCATTAGGAGAGACCTCAATTCTTGCTAAGTTTCCGTGATGGCGTACTCTCACCTGTTTAAATCCCAGGTTAAGCAAAAAGTCTTCTGCTTTATCCACCATGGACAACTTCTCTGGGGTGATTTCCTCTCCGTAGGGAAATCTCGAAGAAAGGCAGGCAAAGGACGGTTTATCCCAACTGGGCAGTTTCATTTCCCGGGATAGTGTTCTAATGTCTTCTTTGGTCATCCCAGCATCCTTAAGCGGACTTAAAATCCCCAACTCTGCCAAAGCTTGCAGTCCTGGCCTATAATCACAGAGGTCGTCAGCATTTGAACCATCTAGAATATATTTGATATTATGTTCCTCTGCAAGCATACTTATTTTGCCAAACAACTCCTTTTTGCATAAGTAACATCTGTTAACAGGGTTATTAGCAAAACCCTCTACATCAAGTTCCTCGGAATCTATTATTATGTGCTTGATTCCATGTTTGGAAGTAAAGCTTATGGCTTCCGATAGTTCTCGATGTGGAAAGGTAGAAGAACGAGCTGTCACTGCAGTGACTCCCTCCCCTAAAAGGTCATGGGCTAGCGCGAGAAGAAAGGTGCTGTCGACTCCCCCGGAAAAGGCAATTAATACTTTGCCCATTGATTTAAGTTGAGCCTGAAGGGCTGCAAGTTTTGTTTGGATTTCACTCAATGCTGTCACTCCCTTATTTTATAGTTCGGAACATTCCTCCATAGTAGAATTTAGATCCAACCTCTCACTTCTTATCTCCCACCTCTAAGTTGAGGTGTATCCCCTTACCTTTAAGTGTTGACTAATTTGTGTCTTTTTTGTGATAAAATTGTTAAATCTAACTAATCCTATAGAATATATGTTGATTAAATTATAAACATATAGTACAATTTTTTGCAATAGGTTTAAAGGAAACTCTGAACCTTCGCATATTGATACAATTTAAAGAACAAATTAAAACCTGACAGATTTGTATTATACATAAAAAAGGAGGTCTTGCATATGCCTATTAAAATACCTGACGATCTACCTGCGGCGGAGACGCTGACAAATGAAAATATCTTTGTGATGTACGAAAAACGTGCTTATCATCAGGATATCCGCCCTTTAAATATTGCTATTTTAAACTTGATGCCCACAAAGATTGTAACTGAAACCCAACTCCTTAGACTGTTGGGCAATACACCCCTGCAAGTTGATATTACCTTATTACATCCTAAGACACATAATTCCAAAAATACCCCTAAAGAATACTTACTTAAGTTTTACAATACCTTTTATGAAATTAAAAATCAAAAGTTTGACGGGCTGGTAATAACAGGGGCCCCTGTAGAAGAACTTGAGTTTGAACAAGTTGATTACTGGGATGAATTGAAAGAGATCATGGACTGGAGTTTTGAAAATGTATTTTCTACCCTGCACATTTGCTGGGGGGCTCAAGCAGGTCTTTATCACCACTATGGGGTACCTAAGTATCCCCTGCCTGCTAAACAGTTTGGCATATTCCCGCACAGGGCTAATAAAAGAAATGTAAAGCTCCTGCGCGGTTTTGATGAAATTTTTTATGTACCCCACTCCAGGCACACAGAAATTAGGAAAGAAGATGTTGAAAATATTAGTGAATTAGAAATTTTATCAGAGTCTGATGAAGCGGGTGTATATCTTCTGGCACGCAAGGATGGAAGGCAGGTTTTTGTTACTGGACACTCTGAGTATGATCCATTGACATTAAAGAATGAGTATGACAGGGATGTTGGCAAAGGTCTGGACATTGCTATACCCAAAAATTATTTTCCAGATAATGACCCCAAACAATATCCTATAGTTAATTGGAGAAGCCATGCCCACCTGCTCTTTGCCAACTGGTTGAATTACTATGTGTACCAGGAGACACCTTATCTCCTTGAAGAGATCAAAAGGCCCTAGCCTAGCTATAGGGAAAGGGGATAGCAAATATCCCCCAAATTTTAATTATTTTAAAAATATGAAGGGAGTGTTTACTTTGGACCTACAAAAACTGCACCAGGAGACAATCGCTTTGCACGGAGGCCAGCAGCCTGACCCTACAACAAATGCCAGGGCAGTGCCAATCTACCAAACTACCTCTTACCAGTTCAATGATACTGAGCATGCTGCCCGCTTGTTTGCTCTTCAGGAATTTGGCAACATTTATACGCGTTTGATGAACCCTACTACTGATGTTTTTGAGAAACGTGTGGCAGCCTTGGAAGGAGGGATTGGCGCTTTGGCTGTTTCCTCAGGACAGTCAGCCATTACCCTATCCTTATTGGCTCTTGCCCACAGCGGTGATGAAATAGTCTCTTCAGTCAACTTGTACGGCGGGACATATAATCTTTTTCATCATACATTTCCTTTGATGGGTATTAAGACAAATTTTGTTGATCCCAATGATGTTGAGAATTTTAAAAAGGCTATAACTCCAAAGACCAAGGCTATTTATGCTGAGACCTTGGGAAATCCCAAGCTTGATACCCTGGATATAGCTAAAGTGGCCGCTCTTGCGGAAGAACATGGAATTCCTCTGGTAATTGATAATACCATGCCCAGTCCCTACCTGGTCAACCCAATTAAGTATGGAGCCCATATAGTTGTTCACTCTGCCACCAAATTTATCGGGGGGCATGGGACATCCATTGGCGGAATTATTGTAGACTCAGGCAAATTCAATTGGGCTAACGGCAAATTCCCTCAATTAAGCGAACCTGACCCCAGCTATCATGGGTTGAGTTTCTGGGAGACCTTTGGAAATATGGCCTATATAATCAAGGTGCGTGTGCAGCTTCTTCGTGATTTAGGGGCAGCAGTCAGTCCATTTAATTCCTTCCTTTTCCTGCAGGGCCTTGAGACGCTGCACCTTCGCATGGAACGTCATAGCGAAAACGCCATGAAGGTAGCTGAGTTTTTGCTGCAGCATCCCAAGGTTGCCTGGGTTAATTACCCTGGACTGCCTGAACATCCTTCATACCATGTTGCTAAAAAGTATCATGAAAAAGAGCTTTACGGCGCTATTATGGGATTTGGCATTAAAGGCGGTGTTAGCGAGGGCAAGAAGTTTATCAACAATTTAAAGCTTATTTCCCATCTGGCAAATATTGGCGATGCCAAGACCCTTGCCATTCACCCAGCATCAACCACACACCAACAGCTTACACCTGAACAGCAGATAAAAACAGGAGTTACTCCAGATTTTATCCGCTTATCAATTGGCATAGAAAATTCTGCAGATATTATAGCTGACCTTGACCAAGCGCTTAAACTTGTGTAATGTAGGAATGAATGAAGAATTATTATTTAGGGAATTGTAAAGGAGCTGATAGTTTGAAATTTTCAACCAAGGCTAGATATGGGCTGCGCGCCATGGTTGAACTGGCCCTAAATTATGATAGCGGCGAACCTCTAAGTTTAAGTCAAGTCGCACAAAAACAAGCAATATCCGAAGGATACCTGGAGCAATTGATGACTTATCTACGCAAGGATGGCCTTGTTAAAAGTGTAAGAGGAGCTCAGGGTGGATATATGCTGGCTCGGAAGCCGTCAAACATAACAGCGGGTGAAGTTATCAGGTGCCTTGAAGGCCCTTTAAGTTTAATTGATTGTGCACAAGAAGGGGAAAAGGTAACATGCAGCAGGGCAGATGGCTGTGCTGCCAGACTATTCTGGGAAAGGGTCAGAGGAGCTGTAGCCGATGTTTTAGACAGTTCCACCTTAGAGGACCTTGCTGAGGAATCTGAAAACCTGTGTCAGGGAAATAAGGCTTATATGTATTATATTTAGACAAAATATAGATGTACCTTTCTGTTTTAGGTAATTAATTTATTTGCTTCAGAAAGGTGTTTGTTTTGAATGAAATGGCTTTAAAGATAATGCTATTTTTATAATATCTTCCTTATCGACAGGTCCAGTTATAGTAAATAACAGGACTTGAGTATCCTAGATCAATTGACAGCTATTTTCAAAAATAATTAAGGCAGCCTCAAAACCATTAATATCCACAGTATCAATTCAGCATTATTTGTTCTGACTCCAAGAAAAAATCCAGCGGAAGAATTAACTGGTACTTGTTCAAGAGTTAAATAAGAGTTAAATATTTTTCAGTTTCCTTTTCAAGGAAGTAAAGTTCTGCCCTATATAGACCGTAACCTTCATTATCAATGAAAACACCGGCAAAGATGAATCTTTCAGGTAGATATTTTGGGACATGAATTGTGTAGTCTAAAAGATTGGCAGCATCCGCTAAAGATAAAAGAGATTTTTTCCTGCCCATTCCTGTATCAATAGGAATATCGCCAGAAATAGCTGATGGATTACGAGTAGATGAGCATTGGATGTTAAAAATATCATTGTACCATGATTTTACACTTTTAAAAAGCCAAAAGTCTGCTGTAGATGTATTAGACGTTCCAACTAAAACTCCACTGATGAATACAATTAACAATACTGCTATGGAAACCAGTTTTTTTTGGAAGTTTTGTCTTCTCTCATATCCTTTAATTTCTTTTTCCATTTTAATCCATGTTTTATCCATGTCAGGAACTAGAATCTGATCCAGTGCCTTTTTTGGAGGGAATTCAGTTGAACTGTAGATAGCCTGCATTTTGCAGCTGATCAGATTAGGTTCTTTGCACAGCAGCAGTTAGACTGCCTGAAACCTTTGGAGTGCAGCAATGTGCCAGGTGTAACACTTGGTCACAGACTTATTCCTATCCATTCATGTGGCGCCTATGTTCCTGGCGGTCGTTATCCACTTCCTTCTACAGCGTTAATGTCAATTATTCCTGCCAAGGTTGCAGGGGTAAAAAGAGTAGCTGCGTGTTCTCCTCCATCAACAGAATATGGCGGGATACATCCGGCTGTTTTAGCGGCTATGGATATAGCAGGGGAAGATGAAGTATAGCTGGGGTCTGTTCCCACCTGGCAGGAATAGAAGGTTTGTCTGCACATCAAAGGGCTGCTATCTTGCGAAAAAGATAGATAATTAACATGTAGTAGGAGGTAGATAAGTATGCCAAAAATAGTACAATGTGTACCAAACTTCAGCGAGGGAAGGAGACAGGAAGTAATCGATGAAATTTTAGCAGCAATTACAGCTGTAGAAGGAGTGAAGCTGGTAGACTATTCATCAGATCCAAGCCATAATCGCTCAGTTGTGACATTCTTGGGAGAACCAGAAGCCGCAAAGGAAGCAGCCTTTAAAGCTATCGAAAAGGCAAAAGAATTAATTAATATGGAAGAACATCTAGGAGAGCATCCCCGAATGGGAGCAACAGATGTAGTGCCTTTTATACCTATTAGAGATATCACAATGGATGAATGCGTGGAAATAGCAAAGGAATTGGGAAAAGAAGTATGGGAGAAGCTGCAGATACCGGTTTACTTGTACGAAAAAGCAGCCTGTAGCCCTGAAAGGCAGAATTTATCAACACTCAGAAAAGGCCAGTATGAAGGCCTCAAGACAGCAGTGGCAGAGCCGGCAAGACACCCGGACTTTGGAGAGCCAAAACTGCATCCCACAGCAGGTATCACAGCCATAGGAGCAAGGCCGCCGCTAATTGCTTACAATATTAACCTTGGTACAAATAACGTGGAAATCGCAAAAAAAATAGCCAAAGTAATAAGGGGTAGTAATGGAGGTTTTCCTGCAGTTAAGGCCCTGGGTATTAAAATTGAAGAAAGGGATATAGCCCAGGTAACAATCAATATGTGCAATTATAGAGAAGTATCCCTTTTTAGAGTGTTTGAAATCGTGAAAAATGAAGCCGCACGTTATGGAGTCCCTGTAATAGGAAGTGAGATAGTTGGTCTAACTCCCATGGAAGCATTGATAGAAGTCGCTGACCATTACTTAAGACTGGAGAACTTTAAGATTGATCAGATATTAGAGACCAAACTGTAACTATTGAGTGCTGTCATGTTAATTAGCGGAGCCATGGGAGCGGAGCCATGAGGACGGTTCGAGCGTCACCGTAGCGCAGCGAAGGTCCGAAGGGAAGACGATGGAACCGTACCCGTGGCGTACCCGCGGCGTATAAGCAAATTATGTGAATGGAGGAAATAGATTGAGCCGAAGAAATATTTCTGCTGGAAGAACCATGTTGGAAGGATTTGGGCTGAATGTTTTCAGTGATGATGCTTTGGAAAGGATACATAATGCAACTTTAGAAGTTCTCTGGTACGAGGGTGTAAAGATACAAAGCGAGCCGGCCCTGGAGATTTTTGATGGCGGCGGCTGTGTAGTTGATAAGAAAAATCAAAAAGTGTACATACCTCCTCATGTGGTGGAGGAATGTATCCGTTGTGCACCTTCCACTATTTTACTTGCCGGCAGGGACCCCAAAAATGACATTATTTTAGACGGATCAAGGGTAAACTTCTGTAACTTCAGCAAAGGGGTCAATGTGGTGGATCCATATACGGGTGAATTAAGAAAATCCACCAAACAGGATGAGGCTAATGTGTCAATACTGGTTGATTATTTAGATGAATATGACCTGCTGGATGTAGCTGTGGAGGCCAGAGATATTGACCCTAAAACCGCCAATCTTGAGTGTTATGAAGCTATGGTTTCCAATTCAACCAAGCATTCTACCCAATCACCCCACAGCTTCGAAGAGGCCCAGAAGTTGATTGACATGGCTGCGGTTGTGGCCGGAGGAAAGGAAAACCTCAGGAAGCGGCCGATAACATCAGCAACTGTCTGTCCTACCAGCCCTTTATCCATAGCTCCTGAAACCTGTGAACCCATCATTACTTATGCTAAAAATGGCGTTCCTTTGACTGTATTATCCATGGCCATGGCAGGAGGAACATCTCCGGTAACCCTGGCGGGCACCCTGGTAACACATAATGCTGAAGTACTCAGCGGTATTGTCCTGGCCCAGCTGACAAACAAAGGAGCGCCAAATATGTACGGCAGTTCTACGACTATTATGGATTTGCGGATGGCTTCAGCCGTAATTGGGTGTCCTGAGTTAGGCATGATCAGCGCCGCAGTATGTAGATTGGCCCAGTATTACAATATTCCCAGCTATGTTGCAGGGACATAGACTGACAGCAAAATAGGGGACCAACAGGCCGGACACGAAAAAACCCTATCAATGCTGCTGGCCGCATTAGCAGGCGCTAATATGATTTATGGCCTGGGCATGATTGATTTGGGGATGACCCTGGATTTTGGCCAACTGGTGATAGATAACGAAATTGCCAAGATGGTAAGAAGGGTACTTATGGGGATACCTGTTAATGAAGATACTCTAGCAGTTGATGTAATCCGTAAGGTAGGTGCCGACGGACATTATCTCATGGAGGATCATACATTAGCACATATGAGGAATGTACAGTCTCAGACAAACCTCTTTGACCGTAATACCCGACAGGCATGGGAGGTTAAAGGCGGAAAAGACCTGGCCGCCAGAGCTGCAGAAAAAGCCAGATATATTTTAGAAACTCATAAGCCTGTACCACTGCCGGAAAGTACTTCTAAAACACTAAGAGAGATGATTGAAGAAGCTGAAAAAGAGTGGGGAGTAAAAAAAGCGTAATTTAGGTATCCTGTAACTCATCAACTCTAGCGCAGGATTAAAAGCGCCTGACATCAGAATACACCATTGATATAGTTCAGCCTGTGGATATGTTTCCGCATACGAGCATACAGAAAGCGTCGCTGTTGCCGCCGAACTAATATGGCACAAAGCTGACGGAATAGCCTGACCAGGAATTGCTGTATATAATGACCATATCAAATAGAAAGGAAAAGACGCCCCCGTTTTGATGTGTTACTGCGCCAACAGTAGCACTAGGAGCTTCCCCAATAAGCTTAACATGGTCATTGTAACAAAATATAAGCTCATTGAGAATCCCCTTAAAGGTGTTTTTTGTTAGGAGCGAGGAACAGAATCTCTGTCCCTGCTGTAGCGAATCAATGGAAGTGATCGGAAGTCGCCGGCGGAACTGCATTAATAGTGCCGGAGAAAAAATGGTCCTAATGATTAGAAGACTTCAATGTAGTAATTGTAAGCGCATCCATCACGAACTTCCAGATATCCTTGTTCCATACAAGCGGCATTGCAGTGAAAGTATAGAGACTGTGATAGCCGGGAATACTTTCGCCGTTGCAGCAGATGAATCAACTATTACCCGTTGGCGGATCTGGTTTTTTGATTTAGTTAATCACTTTTTGGGTTGCCTAATATCTATAGCTATTCAGTATTACAGAAATTCTGTGGAAGTGCCATCCGACCTTCCCCTGTCCCCGCTCCAAAGGATATGGCATTATGTAGGAGAATCTTACGGCTGGCTAGCCAGAGTTGTCCGAACCGTAGTTAATTCAAATAACTGGGTACAGACCCGTTCTGCCTTTTTGTCCTGATGTAAAGGTTATACACTCATGTTAGATTCCAAATATTGACAGGAGGTAATCTAGCATGAGAGACCAAAAAAAGGCCGAGGACGTTGCTGCTCAACGAGTACAACTCATATCCCCACTTCTAACTGA
The DNA here is from genome assembly GCA_040756735.1 of Bacillota bacterium. Lineage (GTDB taxonomy): Bacteria > Bacillota > DSM-16504 > Desulfitibacterales > Desulfitibacteraceae > JBFLYC01. The sequence goes on from JBFLYC010000038.1 coordinate 27,802, forward strand.
AGGGTTGGACCCTGCCAAAGCCAGACAGATTAAAACCCAAATTTGCGAGCAGGCTGGAATTTCCGAACGTACTCTGCGCAGATATCTGTCAGAGTTTAAGACGCATGGCTTTGCCGGACTTAAGCCCAAAGGTAAAGCTAAGAGCAGAAGCGAAGATGCCATTCCGCCAAACATCCTGGAACAGGCCATATTATTGCGACGAGAGGTTCCAAAGCGCAGTGTGGCCCAAATCATACAGATTCTAGAATGGGAAGGTCTGGCCCAGCCGGGTCAAATTAAGCGCAGTACACTGCAAGAGAAGCTAGCCGAACGCGGATACAGCGCCAGGCATATGCAGATGTATATGAGTACCGGTGTTGCTACTCGGCGGTATCAGCAGAAGTATCGTAACAAGCTTTGGCATTCCGACATTAAGTATGGACCTACTTACCTATCGGCATAGATGGTACCAAGAAGCAGGTATACTTAGTAACAAATTTCGACCTGTGCAATAGCCATCAAACTTTCAAGCAGCCCATGTAAATGAGAGAGTATTTTTAGAGCACCATAAATCCTGCTCATTATTTAAGTGCAAGGAAATAACAAAAGCTAGTGCTACCGATCCCGGTTGGGACCAACTCATACCATTATGCTTTTGTCGGTTAGCTACACATAAATCGTTCGCTTTTTCACCCTTGTTGCTTGAATTGCGTAGGCCTAATTGTTTTCGTAA
>JBFLYC010000039.1:0-27353 GCA_040756735.1 Bacillota bacterium
TTAAAGCAAGTTTCCAAAGATACCATATTTAAACAAAAAAGCCCCCTACAAAAAGTAGGAGGAAAACAATTTAGGTGGGTCAGGCAAAGCCTTGTCCCATCTAACTCGGAGAATTCCGAGAGACTATATACATTTAAGGAGGTTTAGTTTAATGGAAGTATTGAAAGTTTCAGCAAAATCAAGTCCAAACTCTGTAGCAGGTGCTTTAGCAGGAGTCTTAAGGGAAAAAGGTGCCGCAGAAATGCAAGCCATTGGAGCTGGAGCTTTAAATCAAGCAGTTAAGGCCGTTGCCATTGCAAGGGGGTTTGTTGCTCCTAGTGGAATTGATTTAATTTGCATACCCGCTTTCACCGATATAATTATTGATGGTGAAGAAAGAACAGCTATTAAGTTAATCGTAGAGCCAAGGTAAATAAAAGATGATGTATGAACCTGTTTATTCCCTAGGGAGTAGACAGGTTTTTCCATGATAAGGGGGACTTTGAGTGACAGGCATCAAAATTGCTGATTGCCATTGTGACACATTATTAAAAGTAAATGCCGGTGAAGCAAACTTTATAAACCCAGGAAATTGTCACATTGACCTGCCAAAAATGAAAAAAGCTGGAATTATGATGCAGTTCATGGCAATATATGTTCACTCACATTTTAAGCCACAATCAGCACTAAGAAGAAGCCTAGAACTGGTGAAGACATTTTATGATTTATTGAACAATCCAGAGGTTATGCATATAAGGTACAAAGAAGATTTGGATTTATTACTGGAAAATTATCCAAATCATGTCGGATTGCTGTTATCACTGGAGGGAGCGGAACCAATTGAAAACATGGATATTTTGGATATAGCTTTCATTTTGGGCGTTAGAAGTATTGGTTTAACATGGAATATACGAAATATGTTGGCTGATGGTATAGATGAAAGCTCAACAAAAGGTGGCTTAACTTCTTTTGGTAAGCAGGTTATCAAACGCATGAACCAGCTAGGCATGTTGGTAGATGTATCTCATATATCTGAAGCTGGTTTTTGGGATGTAATTAGGGTAGCTAATGCTCCAATTATTGCATCCCATTCTAATTGTTATGCTCTTTGCCCACATTTAAGAAATCTAAAGGATGAACAGATAATACAGATTGCTGAAACTAAGGGCTTCATCGGTATCACTTTTTATCCTGAATTCATAGGTCTAAATAAAGATCTTGATTCTATTGTAGATCACATAAATTATGTGGTTAACCTGGTGGGAATAGAACATGTAGCTATTGGATCAGACTTTGATGGTGCTAAATTTACTATAAAAGGGTTAGAAGATGCTTCTCAATATCATAATTTAATAAGAAAGCTCTATGATAAGGGATATAAAACTGATGAGGTTCAGAGGATAATGGGATATAATATAATCAATACATTACAAAGAATTCTTCCCGGGAGAAAACAATGAAAGCTGATTTACATATTCATACAACAGCATCCGATGGTTACTTTACACCAGAAGAAATAATAAAAAAAGCAAAGGATAAGGGATTAAAGGCAATATCCATAACCGACCATGATACCGTTGAAGGGTTGGAAAGAGGATTTCAAGAAGCGGAGGCTTTACATAACATCATTGTCATTCCAGGAATTGAAATCAGTACAAATTTTGACGATACTGAATTGCATGTTTTGGGATATTATATAGATTTTAATAATAGTAAATTTAAAAAAAAACTTCATGAATTAAGGCAGGAGAGGGAGGAAAGGAATGAAAGAATAATTGCTAAGCTCAATAAATTGGGGATAAAAATTTCAATGGATGATGTACGAAAAGTTGTGAAGGAAGGTACCATGGGAAGACCGCACATCGCACAAGCCATATGTAACCTGGGAGTAGTTGGTAATCCACAGAAAGCCTTTGATAAATATTTATTAAAGGGTTCACCTGCATATGTATCCAGGAAAAAACTGCGACCTTGTGAAGCCATAGACTTAATTAAAGAGGCGCAAGGACTGCCAGTTTTAGCTCACCCGATATTTTTAAGAGATAAACTGCAGATTTTAAAAGCTTTAAAAATGGGATTTGTTGGAGTTGAAGTTGAATATCCTGCTCATTCCTCGGAGTTTAAACTATGGCTGCAAGACAAAGCTGACAGGCTAAACCTTATTGCGACTGGGGGTTCTGATTATCATGGTGAATATAAAGGAGATGAAATTGGAGAATGTACAGTTGATATAACAATAGTTCAAAAATTACAATGGCTAAAGGGAGAGGAATGTCGTGAAATTTTCTAGACGAGTAAACAATTTAGAAGCTTCTATATTCAGCCACATGAATAACCTTATGGAAAAAGTTAGTGCAAAAGGAATAAAAGTAATTAACCTGGGTATTGGCAGTCCTGATCGCCCTCCGTCAATGGAGGTGCGAAAGACCATTGCACAATTCTCAATTGATGAAACAATGTATAGATATCCACTAACAGAGGGCTTAGCTTCCATGAACACTGCAATTGCAGATTGGTACCAAAAAAGATTTCAAGTGGAACTAGACCCTGATAGTGAAGTTCTAATTTTAATGGGTTCTCAAGATGGCCTTGCCCATATTTGCCAAGCTCTTCTTGATCCAGGAGATATCGCATTGGTACCTGATCCAGGCTATCCGGTCTATACTGCCGGGGTTGTTCTTGCAGATGGTGTTAAGTACCCTCTTATTTTAAGTAAGGAAGGAGACTTTTTACCTTGTTTAGAGGATATACCTGAAGAAATCTCCAAAGCTGCAAGGATGATGTTTATTAATTATCCGGGCAATCCAATTCCAGTCCCTGCAAGCCAAAAATTCTTTAAAGACGTAGTTGATTATGCTAAAAGGTACTCTATTGTAGTCTGTCATGATAATGCGTATTCAGAACTGGCATATGATGGCTTCATGCCAGGAAGTTTTTTACAAGTACCTGGAGCTAAAGATGTAGGAGTTGAATTTCATTCCTTTTCAAAAACCTTTAACATGGCAGGGTGTAGAATAGGTTTTATTGTTGGTAATTCACAAGTAATTAATGCCTTGAGAAATATCAAAGCTAACATAGATTATGGAGTTTTTTTACCTATCCAAATGGCAGCAATCAAAGCTCTAGAAAGTTATAAAGATTGGGTCAAAGAAAACTCATTGGTTTATCAAAATAGGCGAGACATATTAGTTGATGGACTAAACAGCCTCGGTTGGAATATTGAAAGACCTATAGCATCAATGTTTATATGGGCAGAACTACCAGATGGATTTTCATCCAGCCAGTCCTTTGCAGAACAGCTTTTAATGGAAACGGGCATCCTGGTAATTCCCGGTATTGGATTTGGTAAACATGGTGAAGGTTATGTAAGAATAGCAATGGTGCAGAATGAAGAGATGCTTAAAGAAGCTGTAGATAGATTGCAAAACTTTATTAAAAAGAAATAAATTTTAATCGTTTTGAATATAATTACAAATATAATTACTGCATGCAACAATTAATTAGACATTACTACACTTTAATGTCCCCCCAATTAAATAGGAGGATAGTTGTGAAATCTGCAACTCAGGAGTATTTGATGAAACGAATTGAGGAATTAGAAGAAAAAATTCTTCAATTAAGAATTAGTAGAAGAATACTTATGACCCTAGTGGAGAGTATTGAAAAGGAAAAAATACTTGTTGTCAGCCAGTTAACAAAAGAGAATAAACAACTGAAAGGCATAAATGCGAAATATGCAAAAAAATTAATGGAGTTGAGGAGAACTTCTGCCATTCATAAAGATAATCTAGGTGGGGTAAACTAAGAAAAAGTCTTGAGGGGGACGAATACTTTGGCAGAAGATTATGTATCACGTGCACCTTGGAGCATTCAGCCTAGTTTAAAGCAGATGAGTGAAGAGGTTGGAGTTGATTTTGACAAGTTTATTGAAAATCTAAAACTACAAAAGAGTGATACAGAGATTGCTAAGGAATTTGGAGTTTCAAAAAAAACAATATGGTTCTTAAGAAATCACTTTGAAAGTTATGGAGTTCATTCAATTGCAGGTCAGGATTAAGGCAGGAAAGTACGTTTCCTGCCTTGTTAGTTATATGATATTAACAATTAAGGGAGTGGAAATACAATGGAGAGGAAAAATGTATACTACAAGGTATTAGAGTACCCAGTAGTTCAATATATAACACTTCGTCAACGAGTTATCCATGAAGACATGCTACTTATTGATTTACCAAATAGAATCGAAGTAAGGCTTGTGCAAAATAATGAGGAGTATCAAAGGTCAATTCGATGGTTTAAAGTTAAAGACCCTGGAATTAATATCAATTGGTTAAAGGATATTATAGTATTCTCTGCAAATTATAGAATCGAAGATACAAAGTATCGTACAAATAGGATTTATACCTTTGGCGCTGAAGAGAAAGGTTTACTGCAAGTCTCAAGGATTTCAAAAGATTTATTTTACAGAAGCCAATTATACTTCTTGATATATAATTGGCAAGGGGATAGACTGCCTATAACAATGCAAGTTTATAGATTGGAATGACAATTTTCTCTGAAAAATAACTGTCAGTTTTGCTTGGAACGTTGTAATACATAATTATTAATGTTAAAATATACTCTAAATATGGGATGTGAAAAAACTAATGTTTTTAAAGTTACTGCTATTATTTACTGTTGTTCCTTTAATTGAACTGGCCCTGCTGCTTAAGGTAGGACAACTTATTGGTATTACATATACCATTGCAATAATAATTCTAACAGGTTTTGCAGGTGTTGTTTTAGCTAAACAACAAGGGTTTATTGTCCTTAAAAACTTACGAAACTCAATGATGATGGGACAAATGCCAGGGGATGCCATATTTGACGGTGTATTTATTCTTGCAGGGGGATTGGTTCTTTTAACACCTGGTCTAATAACTGATGCTATTGGGTTTCTATTTTTAATACCTTTTACCAGGGAGATATTTAAGGATATTTTCAGAAAAATGTTCAGATATTATATTGAAACAGGTCATATCAAGATTTTTATTAAATAAACGGCCAAGGAGGTTTTAACAGAATGAAAGAGAAATTTCTCAAGGAAGGTCTTTCCTTTGATGATGTATTAATAATCCCGCAGGCTTCATCTATACTGCCAGGACAAGTTGACATAACAACTGACTTTACTCCAAAAATTAGATTGAATATGCCTATTGTTAGTGCAGGCATGGATACTGTAACAGAAGCCAGATTAGCAATCGCCATAGCTAGGGAAGGAGGCATCGGTGTAATTCATAAAAATATGTCAATTGAACGCCAAGCTGAAGAGGTTGACAAAGTAAAGCGTTCTGAACATGGAGTAATTACAGATCCCATATATTTATTTCCATGGAATAAAATATATGAAGCTGTTGCAATCATGGAAAAATATCATATATCTGGAGTACCAATAATTAATGAGAATGGTGTCCTTAAAGGTATTATCACTAATAGAGATATTAGATTTGAGCAAGATTTCAATAAAGAAATTAGTGAAGCTATGACAAAGGACAACTTAATAACAGCTCCAGAAGGTACAGGACTTAATGAGGCCAAGGCTATTTTGCAAAAACACAAAGTAGAAAAACTGCCTATAGTAGACAAAGATTACAGACTGAAAGGATTAATAACAATTAAAGATATAGAAAAAGCAATTAAATATCCATACTCAGCCAAGGATGCAAATGGGCGTTTGCGTGTTGCTGGAGCTGTGGGGGTAAGCGCTGAAACTATGGAAAGGGTGCAGGAATTAATCGCTCATAAAGTAGATGCTATAGTGGTTGATACTGCTCATGGGCATTCTCTGGGAGTTATCAATACAGTTAAGAAAATAAAACAACATTATCCTGATCTACAGTTGGTAGCAGGAAATGTTGCAACCGGGGAAGCAGTAGAAGCCCTTATTAAGGCTGGAGCAGATGCTGTTAAAGTTGGAGTTGGGCCTGGTTCAATATGCACCACAAGGGTTATTGCAGGTATTGGCGTTCCACAAATCACAGCAATTTATGAATGTGCCCAAATGGCAGAAAAATTTGGTATACCTATTATTGCTGATGGTGGAATCAGGTATTCTGGTGATGTTACTAAGGCCATTTGTGCAGGTGCAAGCACTGTTATGATTGGCAGTCTATTTGCTGGAACTGAAGAAAGTCCGGGAAATATTGAAATTTACCAGGGAAGAAGTTTTAAAGTATATCGTGGGATGGGTTCTTTAGGAGCTATGAAAGAGGGAAGCAAAGACAGGTATTTTCAACATGGTCAAGAAAAGTTAGTTCCTGAGGGAATAGAAGGAAGAGTACCTTTTAAAGGCCCATTAGCTGAAACAGTATTTCAATTAATAGGAGGTCTTAGAGCAGGAATGGGATATTGTGGGACAAGTTCAATTGAAGAATTAAGGAAAAATGGACAGTTTATGAAGATTACCCAGGCTGGTCTAAAAGAAAGCCACCCCCATGATGTAATCATTACTAAAGAGGCGCCCAATTATAGAATATGATTATGAAGAGGTAAAAAAAATGAGAGCAGTTTTATTTGACTTGGATGGTACATTATTGCCCATAGACACAGAGGAGTTCATAAAAAAATATTTGGAGCTTTTGAGTATTAAAATGGCTGATAGAATACCCCCAAAGATATTTATTGACAAGTTACTATTTGCCACAGAAAAAATGGTCAAGAATCTTGAGGATAAGCATAATCAAGAAGTCTTTATGGACCATTTTTTTGAAGACATTTTGGACAACAAAGAAGATATTATAAATAGATTTAATGATTTTTATCAAAATGATTTTAAAGTACTTAAATCCTGTGCAAAGAATAATCCAGATGCCCAAGATATCTTAGAGCATTTACATAACAAAAATATTACCTTAGTTTTAGCAACGAATCCAATCTTCCCTTTAACTGCGATTACTGAAAGACTAAGTTGGATAGATGTACAAGATACATACTTTGATTTAATAACTAGTTATGAAGTCATGAAATATTGTAAACCGCACAAAAATTACTACCAACAAATAGTCGATTTGCTCAAGCTTAATCCCAACCAATGTTTAATGATCGGCAATGATGCTCAAGAAGATTTAGTAGCTTCAGAAATAGGCATGGAGACATTCTTAGTAGAAGATTACCTGATTCGCAATGATTATTCTTTATATGAACCAACATATCGGGGTTCTTTTAAAGATTTAAAGAAATTTATTTTAAATAGTGTTTAGGGTGGATATAGTGTTTAAAAATCCTAATGATGTAATTAAAAAACTTGAATTAGAGAATTACCTAATTAATGATAAAATAGCCACAAGTGTATTTTTAGCATGCTCTTTGAACAAACCTCTATTAGTTGAGGGACCTGCAGGGGTGGGAAAAACAGAGTTGGGAAAAGCTATAGCACATGCCACAGATGGCAATCTAATTAGGCTGCAGTGTTACGAAGGTTTGGATGAAGCAAAGGCATTATACGAATGGAATTACCAGAAACAATTGTTATATATATTAAGTATGCACAAAACTGAAGGAGTATTATGGAAAGATATAAAAGAAAGTATTTATGAACCGGATTTTATTTTTGAAAGGCCATTGTTAAAAGCATTTCTTTCAGATAAGCCTACAATTCTGCTAATCGATGAAATCGACAAAAGTGATGATGAATTCGAGAGTTTCCTGTTGGAAGCCTTGTCTGAATACCAAATAAGTATTCCAGAATATGGTGTGATAAAAGCTAAAAGCTGTCCATTTGTACTGCTGACAAGTAATAATCAAAGGCAATTGAGCGATGCTCTAAAAAGAAGGTGTCTATATTTATATATTGATTTTCCAGACATTGAAACTGAAGTAGCAATTTTAACCTTAAGGGTCCCTGAACTTAAGAGGGAACTTGCATGCAAATTGGTAGCTTATGTTCAGACATTAAGAAAGCTTGATCTTAGAAAAGCCCCTAGTATAGCAGAAACAATTGACTGGGCAAAGGCGATTATCGCCCTAGGAAAAGATGATCTAGATAAGGAGACTATCCAAAAAACAATTAATTTACTTGTTAAATACTATCAGGATCTTAAAAAAGTTGAAAGAAAAATCCTGAGCTAGAAAGAGGTAGCACCAAAATGAAAACAAAGATTTTAGAGTTTGTGGGATTACTTAGAAAGGCAGGGTTAAGAATTACATCTGGAGAAGTTTTAGATTGTTTGGTAGCTATCAAAATACTTGGTTTTGAAAAAGAGACCTTTTTTAATTGTCTTCAAACAACCCTAGTTAAAGAAACAAAAGACTTGAAGGTATTTTATAAGATTTTTCATTTGTACTTTCAAGATTACTTAGAAATAAAAGAAATTAATAAATTCTTACAGAAATATCCTCAATTTACCGGAACAGAGAAAGCTTTCTCTCTTAATGCTGATAGAAAGGGAATAGCCAGGTCAGGAGTAGGCGGTCCGACTCCTGACCTATTTTATGCAATTACACAGGGGGAATTTGCCTCATTACAAAAACATATAGAATTATTAGTACAAAAACAAATGGACTTGTCTATTGATGAAGCATTTTATAATGTGGAAAGCATAACAAGAAATATTCAAATAGAACTGGAATGGTTCATGGCTTTAAGCAAGTTAGAAAGAACACTTGAATGTAATCTAATTTCCTTAGAATACTATCAAAAATTATTAGTAGAATTGGATCACCTTAAAGAATGGATTAAAACAAAAATAGAGGGGAAAATAATTGAAAAATATGATAGTGAAGCTTTGGAAAAAATAGCAGAAAGTGAAAATTTATATAAAAAAGACTTTATCTGTTTGAACCCCAATCAAGTTCAAGAACTAGAGAAAAGAATTAGGCAGCTTGGGGCAAAGCTCGCTACCAAGAAAAGCCATAGGTTGCGACCAGCTAAAAACGGTCGAGTAGATTTGAGGCGTGTAGTGAAGGTTGCTTTGCAATGTGGTGGAATACCTATTAAATTAAAATTTGTCAATAAAAAAGTATGCAAGCCACAACTTGTTTTACTGTGTGATATTTCCGGATCAGTGGCACAATTTAGCAGATTCATGTTACAGCTTGTTTACCTTTCTCAAGCCGCATTTAGAGATGTTAAGGTTTTCGTCTTCATTGACCACTTGGTCAATGTAACAGATCTATTTAAACATATGGATATTGATGATATTTTGGCTGAATTGCCTTATCTTACAAAGGTTAGTGAAACAGGCTATTCACATTTTGGAAATGTTTTTAATGAGTTCTATCATGGATTTATTGATATCTTAAATGATAAAACGACAATAATTATTCTGGGGGACGCCAGAAACAATTGGAGACCATCAGGTTTGTCATATTTAGCTGAAATGAAACAAAGATGTTATAGGTTAATTTGGATGAACCCTCAGCCAAGAGAAGAGTGGAATAGTAAAGACAGTATTATAGGTATTTATGAAAAAAACTGTAGCAAAGTTTTTGAGTGCAGGAACATGGAGCAGTTAGAAGGACTTATTAAAAAAATTTTTTGAGACTATTTGGCAGGACTTATCTGCCATGATCTCGAATATTAAATAAAATATAAACAATAACGGGGGTGGGGCAATGCTCTTTAGACATTGTGCCGGTGGTGTGGTATTTTGGAAGGACAAGGTACTTTTAATTTTAAATGATAAAGGTGAATGGAGTTTACCAAAAGGAATTATCCGGCACGGTTATACAGCCGATGAAGTGGCATTAATGAGGGTAAATAACGAAACAGGAGTTACTGCTAAAATTATTGAGTCGGCTGGAGATACAAGTTATGAATTTTATTCGATTTCCCGTCAAAAGCCTGTGTGCAATATGATCACATGGTTCATTATGGAAGCCAAGGATGATTTGGTAGAACTAAATCCGGATGATGGGTTATCCGATGGGGGATTTTACCATATCGAAGAAGCATTAAAAAGAATTACACATAATCAAGAGAAAGCTCTGGTAAGGATTTCTCACCAAAAATTAAAAGCATTATCGAAAATAGGAGCTTAGAAAAAGCCTTGCTTGCCCTGTGGTATTTTCCCATGGGGTTTAATTATAAAGTGGAGGTAGTCTGTTTATGAAACTTACTCCTTGGCGAGGTTGGGGATTTGATCGCATGATTGACAGCCTGAAAACAAAGATACTCAGTATTATGTTTATTATTTCTTTATCAGTTATATTTAGCACAAACAATTTGATACCTGCAGCAGCTTCAACAGGTACAGGTTCTTTAATTGTTGTAAATGTTGAAGGTATGGTAACTGCTGAGCACCAAAGGGCCGATGGAATAATTGTTTTGCTTAATACCCCCGGGGGGTTAGTAACTGCGACCCTAGATATTTTACAGGAGTTCTTAACGAGCAAAGTGCCAGTGATAACTTATGTGGCTCCCCAGGGGGCTATTGCAGCTTCAGCAGGGACATTTATTCTGATAAGTGGACACATTGCTGTTATGTCTCCTGGAAGCACATGTGGCGCTGCCATGCCTGTTTCCATGTCCCCAGGAGGCGATAGTTCACAGGCGGTTGAAGAAAAAACAATAAACTTTTTAGCCGGTCACATGAAAAGTATAGCTCAGGAGAGGGGCAGACCTGAAGACTTAGTTGAAAAGTTTGTCACAGAAAACCTTACTTTAGACTATAGAGAAGCATTGGAGGCTGGAGTTATAGATTTAATATCACCAAACTTAGATGACATGCTGGAAAAAATACATGGAAAAATAATTATTATTGATAATAAAGAAGTTTCACTTAATACGTTAGGCGCTAAAACTGATTTTCTGAAAATGTCAACCATGGAAAGGATAACCCATATCATCAGTAATCCCCAGGTTGCATTTGTATTACTTTTGCTAGGTATATATGGACTCATAATTGGTTTTAATTCGCCTGGATCTTTTTTCCCAGAAGTTCTTGGTGCAATCAGTCTGATTCTAGCTTTTTTTGGTTTAGGAATGTTTGAAGTAAATATTCTAGGTGCGCTTCTAATTATATTAGGAATTATTCTATTGATAGCAGAGGTGTTTACCCCTACTTATGGCGTACTTGCTGTAGGGGGTATAGTGAGCATGGTACTCGGCATAATTTTTTTACCAATTGAACCCATGATGCCTGTACAATGGTTTCTTAAGTTTAGATTAATGGCCATAGGAATTGGCGTTTCAAGTGCAGTACTAATGGTTATTATGCTATCTGGAATTGTCAGACTTAAAGGTAAAAGACTTTATCATGGTACTGAAGAGTTTACTGGGGAAAATGCATTTGTTATTGAAGAGATTAATCCAGTTGGTCAGGTTAAGGTTAGAGGGGAAATATGGAAAGCCAGGGCAGAAGACAACCAACTAATTCCAGCAGGATACATGGTAAAAGTAAAAAAGAGGAAGGGAATGGAGGTAATAGTTGAGGTTTTGAATTCAAAATCAAATTCAAATATAAACTTAGATATGGATTAAGTATTCTGGTGTCGATTGCATATAGTAATTTTTCCATAATATAAAGATTAAAGGGGGTATCAATTTGCTTGATTTAGCAGAAAAACTATTAGGTTTTGTTGGCGTTGCTGGATTTATAGTAATCGTTTTGAGTATGGCTGTTAAAATAATTCTTGAATATGAGAGGGGAGTTTTATTCAGGTTAGGTAGGTTAGTGGGAGTACGCGGTCCAGGTTTAATTTTTATCATTCCAATCATTGATAAAATCCAAAGGGTTTCGTTAAGAACGGTGGTTTTTGACGTTCCACCCCAAGAGGTAATAACATAAGACAATGTTACCTGTAAGGTAAATGCGGTTTTATATTATAGGGTTGTATCAGCTGATAAGGCCGTTGTTAATGTTGAAAAATACCATGATGCAACCAGTCAGTATGCACAAACAACTCTACGAAGTGTTGTGGGGCAGGCAGATTTAGATGAATTGTTGTCTAAAAGAGAAAAGTTTAATAAAGTTATTCAACAAATTGTAGATGAGGCAACTGATCCTTGGGGTATCAAAGTAACTGCGGTAGAGATTAAAGATATTCTGCTGCCAACTGAAATGCAGAGGGCTATAGCAAGACAGGCTGAAGCTGAGCGCGATAGAAGGGCAATAGTAATACAAGCTGAAGGCGAACGCCAAGCTGCAGAGCGCATTGCACAGGCTACTAGTATATTAAATAAGGAAGAGGGCGCTTTAACCTTGCGGATGCTTAGGTCCATTACTGAGGCATCTAACGCCCCAGGTTCAACAATTCTATTCCCGTTACCTATGGAGTTCAGGTCATTGTTTCCTAATCTTAATGTTCAAAAAAATGAAACTCAAGAAAAACAGCTTGAAAATCTGTAAGTTACTTACACTAAAAGGATATATGGGTTAATCATATATCCTTTTAGTTGATTTCTACCCAACAAAGATTCCCTTGGAGGTTTAATTCCTTTTATAGTGATTCAATTTATATGAGTTAAGTTCCTGCCAATATGGGAAATTATTGAGATATTCTGGATTATATACATCAGGGTTGGTATAATAATAAAGTATATCATGCAACTATCGAATTAGAAGAGGTGCTAATAAGTGTTTGAAGAGAGTAAAAAGTTTTATCCTAGTAAAAGATATCTAATTTTAACATATGGCTGCCAGATGAATGAGCGAGATTCAGAAGTAATTGAGGGTTATTTGGATAACCTGGGCTATTGTCCTGCTGAAAATGAAAGAGATGCAGATCTAATCCTCTTAAACACCTGTTGTGTTCGTGAAAAAGCTGAGCTAAAAGTATTTGGTAAGTTAGGACAGTTAAAAAAACTAAAGGAAATAAATCCTGACTTAATAATCGGAATTTGTGGGTGTATGACTCAACAAGAAGAAGTCTTTCACAAAATCAAAACAAATGCGCCCTATGTTGATTTAATTTTTGGTACACATAATGTTCATCAATTACCAAGATTAATAAGTCAAGTTGAAGAAGGCAACGATCCAGTATACGAGATATGGGAAACCGAGGGAGAAATTGTTGAGGGATTGGCAACAAAAAGAAAAGACAAGGTGAAAGCTTATGTTAATATCAGTTATGGCTGTAATAACTATTGTACATATTGTATTGTACCATATGTTAGAGGACGCGAAAGAAGTAGGCGTCCAGAAAAAATAATTGAAGAAATTAATAGCCTTGCCGAAGAAGGCTATAAAGAAGTAATGCTCTTAGGTCAGAATGTGAATTCTTATGGCAAAGACTTGAGCATAGGGGTGGACTTTGCTGACCTGCTTATTGAAGTTGATAAGATCAAAAAGATTGATCGAGTCAGATACATGACTTCTCATCCAAAAGATTTTTCAGAAAAACTTGTAAAAACTATACCAAAATGTCAAAAGGTATGTGAGCATTATCATTTGCCAATTCAGGCGGGAAGTAATTACATTTTGAGAAAAATGAATAGGGGATATACAAGGGAGCAATATATAGAACTAATTGAAAGAATAAGAGATTCTTCACATAATTGTGCGGTTACAAGTGATATAATTGTTGGGTTTCCAGGTGAAACTGAGGATGATTTTAAAAAAACATTGGACATTATTACAATGGTTAGATTTGATGTTGTATATTCCTTTGCTTATTCTTCAAGGAGAGGTACTTTAGCAGAAAAAATGAAAGACCAGATTCCTCTAGATGAAAAGAAGCAAAGATTGCAGAAGTTGATGGATGTGCAAAATGAAATAAGTTTAGATATAAACAACAAGTTGGTTGGTAAAACAGTTGAGGTTCTGGTGGAAGGTAAGAGCAAATTTAACTGCAGCAAGATGACCGGTCGTACTAGGACTAATAAAATAGTTAATTTTGAAGGTGATGAAACTTTAATTGGGCAGTTAATAAATGTGAAGTTAATTCAGGCTCAAACATGGAATTTAACTGGAGAGCTCTTATAAGCCGCAGTCTAACTGCGGCTTTAAATTTTTTTCTTTAAAAAGCTATTATTTGTTATAATATTCATGATGGGGGGGGGGAGTACATACTTGACTGAGATGACACCAATGATGAGACAATACTTAAAAATAAAAGAGGATTATCAAGACTGTATTCTTTTTTATAGACTTGGCGATTTTTATGAAATGTTTTTTGAGGATGCTTTAATTGCTTCAAAAGTATTAGGAATAGTATTAACCTCTAGACAATATGGCTATGCTTCAAAGGCGCCAATGTGTGGTATTCCATACCATTCGATAGATACATATTTACCTAAACTACTGAAAAAAGGGCACAAGGTGGCTATTTGTGAACAAATAGGAGATCCAAACAATTCCAAAGGACCAGTAGAAAGACAAGTTGTCAGGGTAATTACTCCTGGTACTGTTATTGAAGACAACTATTTAGTTGCTGGGGAAAACAACTATATAGTGAATATATATGGAAAAGAACAAGAGTATGGTGTTGCTATTTGTGATTTGTCTACTGGGGAATTTAAAGTTGCTAACATAAGGGGATATGACAATGTAATTAATGAAGTATTAAAGCTCAAACCAGCTGAATGTCTTGTTCCTGAGGGGTTCGAGTCTCACATTATTACTAAAAAACTTGCTGAAGCACTTCCTACCATTTATTATTTCAATAGGGGACACTATAATTATAAAAAGTCTTTAGAACTTCTTACTAAACATTTTCAAGATGGTCAGATTCAGTCTCTCGGTTTATACAATTATTATTTTGCTTTGATTGCTGCAGGCGCTTTGTTCGAGTACTTGCAGACTACACTTAAGAATACATTAACCCATATTTCAACAATTGAGTTTTATAGCCCTGAAGCATTTATGATGCTTGATTATTCTACCAGGAAAAATCTAGAATTAATAACAAATCTTAATGGGGGTAAAGAAAATACACTCTTAGAGACAATTGACACAACTGTAACTGCTGGAGGAGCTAGATTACTAAGACAATGGATTGAACAGCCAATAAAAAACTTGGGAGAAATTATCAGTCGCCAAACAAAAGTTGAATTATTTTATAAGGAAAAAGTATTAACACTTGAATTAAGGTCACTACTTAAAGAAGTATATGACATGGAACGCTTAATTAGTAAAATTGTATATGGAAGTGCTGATGCGAAAGACATGTTAGCATTAAAAACTACACTTAAAACTACAGGCAGCATTAAAGAAACCCTGTCCAGGCATGTAGGTTCGGATGGCTTACATATAATTATAGATTCTATGAATCCTCTAGAAAAAGTAGTATCTTTAATTGATGATTGCATTTGTGACACCCCGGCATCTGGGCTTAAAGATGGCGGAATCATTAGGGAAGGATTTAATGAAGAAGTAGATAAACTAAGAAATGCCAAGAATAATGCCAAAACTTTGATTGCTAATATTGAAAGAGAAGAAAAAGAGAAAACAGGTATAAAATCACTAAAGGTAGGATATAATAAAGTTTTTGGTTATTACCTTGAAGTTACCCGTGCTAACTTAAGTCAAATTCCAGGACACTACATACGAAAACAAACTCTTGCAAATTGTGAGAGATATATTACTCCAGAGCTTAAGGAGTTTGAAAGTCTAATCTTAGATGCTGAGGACAAGTTAAAAAATTTAGAATACCAGTTATTTCAACAAGTTCGTAATGAGGTTATTAAATATGTTAGTGTTTTAAAACAAAACGCAAATTGTTTAGCTCAATTAGACGTATTGTCTTCGTTGGCTGTAACTGCTGAAAACAATAATTATGTTAAACCGCTTGTAACAAATTGTTCCAATATTAACATACAGAAGGGTAGACACCCTGTTGTGGAAAAAGCTTTGGGGCATTTATTTGTACCTAATAATTTAAATATAGGTCATGAAAATAATACTATCATGCTAATCACAGGTCCTAATATGGCGGGGAAAAGTACATATTTAAGGCAGAATGCATTAATAATCCTATTAGCTCAGATAGGTTCATTTGTGCCGGCTGAGAAGGCCGAAATTGGCGTTGTAGACCGTATTTTTAGTAGAATTGGGTCTAGTGACAATTTAGCATATGGTCAAAGTACATTTATGGTTGAGATGCAAGAGGTTGCCAACATTGTTAAATACGCTACCAGCAATAGCTTAATAATTTTAGATGAAGTTGGGAGAGGGACAAGTACTTATGATGGTGTTAGTCTAGCATGGGCTATAACGGAGTATATTTATTCAAAAATTCAAGCTAAAACACTATTTGCTACTCATTATCATGAACTTACCAGGTTACAGGAGTATTATCAAGGGATTAAGAATTATAATGTGGGGGTTATAGAAAAAGGAGAAGATATTATATTTCAGCATGCAGTCTTTGAGGGCAGTACAGACAAGAGTTATGGGGTTCAAGTGGCCAAGCTGGCTGGTTTACCACATACTATATTGGACCGGGCAAGGACTATTTTAAATAGTTTTGAAAATGGAGTACAGGTTGATATTAATAGCAGGAGTATTGAAAAAGTCCCAAAGGTAAGTCTTGTCCAAACTAATCCAGTAGAAGATGAAATAGACAAGCTTAATATATACGAAATAACACCCATAGATGCTCTAAATATACTTTCAGAACTGCAGAATAGAATTAGGAAGCTCAGAAATGATTCAGGGGAGGCATAACTTTATTGATGAGATATCCTCAAAACCAACAAATAATTATATTGGATACAGCTACAGCTAATAAAATTGCTGCAGGTGAGATAATTGAAAAACCTGCCTCCATTGTTAAAGAATTAATTGAAAACTCAATTGATGCTGGTGCAAACAATATAGTAATTCATGCAAAGGATGGAGGAATATCAGAGATAAAAGTGTCTGACAATGGAATTGGCATTAAGTCAGAACAGGTTGCCCTTGCCTTTCAAAGACATGCAACAAGCAAGATTAAATCATCAGACGATTTATTTAGTATTAGGACATATGGTTTTAGAGGCGAAGCATTACCTAGTATAGCAGCTATTGCTAAAGTATCAATGTTGACAAAAGTACATGGTGAAAAAATTGGGTGTTATTATGTAATAGAGGGAGGCTTTGAATGTATTAAAGAAGAAAGGGCCTGTTCTGAAGGAACTCATATCCAGGTAAGGGATATTTTCTTTAATGTGCCTGCTAGAAAAAAACATTTAAAGTCAATGACCAGAGAATCAGCAAATATTGTACAGGTTGTTTCAGCTATGGCTTTGGGTAATCCAAGTATACGCTTTTGTTATTATCATAATGATAAATTAATTTTACAATCTAGAGGTAATAGTATACTTTCCGATGTAGTTATCTCAATATTAGGTCCAGAAATGTTTAATTGTTTTTTACCAGTAGAGTATGCAGATGAAATAGGTTTAAAGATCGAAGGCTATATATCTAAACCTCAGTATCATAGGGCAAGTAAGCAGGATCAGTATTATTATGTTAACAACAGATGGATTTATAGCAGTGTGATAAATAAAACCCTTGTGAGAGCATATCATACTTTAGTACCCAACAATAGATATCCAGCAGCTATTCTTAATATATCGATCCCTTTGGAGAGCGTTGACGTAAACGTACATCCTACAAAGAAGGAAGTAAAATTTAATAACGAACATTATTTTGAAAGCTTCCTTGAAGCAGCATTCGCTGATACATTAAAAACGAGAAGGTCGTTATTTAAGCAAAAGAACCCTGATACAAATAGAATGTCAACAAATGTGGTAAAGAATAATCAAATTGCCTTTCAATGGGAGAAAAAGTCGCAACAACAAAAGTTATTAGAGGCGTTTTCTCAAAACACAATTAAAGAACAAATAATAGTGACTGAAGAGTACGATGCTAAGTTAATGTCAGAAGAGCCTATCCAAGATGCTGTAGACAAATATCCAAGACTCCAACCATTAGGACAGATTGATGGAGCCTATTTAATAGCGGTATCTCAAGGGGACAAAGGATTTTTTATTGTTGACCAACATGCTGCTCACGAAAGGATATACTATGAATATTTTAAAGAAACAATGAAGCAACAAACTGACAACACTCAGTTGTTGATTAAGCCAGAAATAATCAATCTGACACCATCTCAAAAAGAGTTTATTGTTGATAGTATAATTGAGTTATATAATGCAGGGTTTATTATTGAACACTTTGGGGATAATTCTTTTTTACTGAGAGGAGTACCTATCAATATGGGTGTAAAAGAAGGCATTGATCTTATACTGGATATTGTGGATAATTATGAACCTAATAGAGAAAAATTTACTAGAGAGGGCTTAATTAGAATGGCAGCATGTAAAGCAGCAATTAAAGCAAATAAGAATTTATCCCATAGTGAGATGGCGGATTTACTAAACAAATTAGCTGCAACTGAATTACCATATACTTGCCCACATGGTAGACCTACAACTATTCACATTACTGACAAGGAATTGATAAAAAGGTTTTATAGGTAGGAAAGGACTTTATGAACAACAGATTGGTGGTAATAGTAGGTGCAACTGGTGTTGGTAAAACAAAATTGGGAGTAGAGATTGCTTCACAGATTAATGCAGAGATAGTATCTGGAGATTCAATGCAGGTTTACAAAGGTATGGATATTGGCACTGCAAAAATAAGTGCTGATGAAATGTTTGGTGCAAACGGGGTTAAAGTACTACACCATATGATAGATATTGTCTCTCCTTTAGAGAATTATTCTGTAGCAGAATTTCAAGAGGATGCCCGTAGGTGTATTCAAGATATAAATTCTAGAGAGAAAATCCCGATTCTCCTTGGTGGTACAGGACTTTATGTAAGAGCTGTAATCGATAAATATTCTTTTGAAAAAAATACAAATTTAAATGTAAGAAGGAGGATTAGAGAAATAGGTGAAACTCTTGGGAATGAATATCTGTATAACCGCTTAAAGGAGGTTGACCCTTTAAGCGCCGTCAAATATCACTATAATGACGTCAGAAGGATAGCTAGAGCCTTGGAATTCTATGAAATAACAGGTCGACCCATATCTTCGCAAACTGATGCATATACACGCGAGAGTATTTATTGTCCTCTACTTATTATTGGCTTGTGGCTCCCAAGAAATGTTTTGTATCAACAAATCAACCAAAGAGTTGATAATATGATCAAGAAGGGATTAGTCGATGAAGTTAAGCTCCTTATAGAACAGGGGGTTAAATTAGATAGTACCTCAATGCAAGCAATTGGGTACAGGCAAATTGTACAATATCTTCAGAACAAGTGTTCTTTAGAAAGAGCAGTTGAACTTATTAAAAGAGATACAAGGAGATTTGCAAAAAGGCAAATAACCTGGTTTAAAATTGATCCAAGAATAAAATGGTTTGATGTCAGTCAATATGAGTATTTTAAGCTGATAGATGAAATAAAGGGAGAGATTAGCAGGAATATTAATATATAGTGTGGAATAAGGTAATAACTAATATATAAAGTTATCGGAGGTAAGGAAATGACTAAAGTACAGATTAATCTACAAGATGGGTTTTTAAATCAAGTTAGGAAGGATAACATTCAATTAACTATTTTTTTAGTTAATGGATTTCAAATAAAGGGATATGTAAAAGGATTTGATAATTTTACTGTTTTGCTCGATGTTGATGGTAAACAACAAATGGTTTATAAACATGCAATTTCTACTTTAGTTCCGGCTAAAACAGTCAATTTAGTGCCGGAGATGCGAGACAACAAGTAAATATTGATAACTTTTGCAAAGCACTCTCTACGGAGAGTGTTTTTAAAGTTTATTATAAAAAGCAATATAAACCTTTTAACACTTTCCATAAAGCTACATATAATATCATGCGTATTATGACCTGAAAAGTTGCTCTATGGGAGGTGTAAAGACTTGAAGGTTAAGTTTAACTATAATCATAATCTACAGCAAGAGACGAGCAATCATGAATTAGTTAAGAAAGAGCCGCCAAATACACACAGAGAAAAAAGCAACTATAAAAAATGGTCTGGGTTAACAGAATTGAAAGATGGAATGACTGCACTCAGTGAGTTGCATAAATTAATAGGCCTTTCAGAAGTGAAAAAATTAGTAGAGGAATTGCGGGCATATGTGCTTGTACAAAAAGCTCGTGCCAAGGAAAAGCTGTCTAATGATTCTCTCGTTTTGCACATGGTTTTCAGTGGTAATCCTGGTACCGGTAAAACTACCATAGCTAGAATATTAAGTAAGTTTTTTAGAGAATTGGGCATTTTATCAAAGGGCCACTTGGTGGAAGTTGAACGAGCAGATTTAGTTGGTGAGTACATAGGTCATACTGCTCATAAAACAAAAGAAAGTCTACAGAAAGCCCTTGGCGGAATTTTGTTTGTCGATGAAGCTTATTCTTTAGCAAGAGGAGGAGACAAAGATTTTGGAAGAGAAGCAATTGACTGTTTAGTTAAGGGTATGGAAGACCATAAAGATAATTTAATACTTATTCTAGCTGGCTATAAAATTGAAATGCAAAAGCTTATCAGAACGAATCCCGGTCTTCGTTCAAGATTCCCGATACATATAGATTTTCCGGACTATTCCCTGGACGAACTTATGGATATAGCAAAATTAATGTTAAGTCAAAGGGAGTACTACCTATCCCTTGAGGCTGAATTGAAGATGCAAAATATTATAAAGACATATGTATTATCAGGTCAAATACAGCTAGGTAATGCGCGGATAATTCGCAATTTGATTGAAAAATCCATCAGGCAGCAAGCACTACGTCTGGTTACTAATAACAAGCTAACAAGGGAAGACCTTTTAATGATTAAGGAAGATGATATTTGCGAAGAATTTAAACTATATACAGACACAAGGAAAATAGTGTAAGGAGGAGTATATGCTATTAAGTCAAGAACTGTTGGTTTTAAAAGCGCAAATAGAAAAAGAGATCGCGTCCCTTTTGGATGAATACAAAGCAATTAATGCTTATAATCAACAAAAGGTTTTAGAGAGTTTTTTAGAACAAAAGATAAATGATTTTCATTTTGCTCCTTCCACTGGATATGGTTACGGTGATACTGGCAGGGATACCCTTGAAGCTGTCTATGCAAGTGTATTTAAGGCAGAGGATGCTTTAGTTAGACCAAATGTTGTATCAGGCACCCATGCCATATACTTAGCTCTAAAGAGTGTTTTATACAAGAATGATTGTCTGGTATCATTAGGTAGTCCTTATGATACACTGAAGCAGGTAATAGGTATTACTGGGAATGAAAAGTTATCATTAATTAAACAAGGTGTTGACTATTATGAAATGCCCCTTCAAGTCCTCCAGGATAAGATAATGCTCGAGAAGTATTTGGATAAGCGGCCGGCTGCTGTGTTAATACAGCGTTCCAAGGGATACTCTCTCAGAGAAAGTTTTTCTGTAGAAATAATAGGCCATTTAATAAAGAATATCAAAGAATATGATGCAAGTATTAAAATTATTGTGGATAATTGTTATGGTGAGTTTGTAGAGCAAAAAGAACCAATTGAGGTTGGCGCAGATCTTGTGGCCGGCTCATTAATTAAAAATCCTGGTGGTGGGCTGGCTACTACAGGTGGGTATCTGGTTGGAAAAAAAGAGTTAATAGAAATAGCTGCAGCACATTTAACAGCACCAGGCATAGGTAAAGAAGTTGGGTCTAGTACTATTGACAAAAGGTTATTATTTCAAGGACTTTTTATTGCACCTCTTGTTGTTGTACAAGCCCTCGAAAGTGCTGTTTTTGCAGCTAGACTTTTTGAAAAGTTGGGATATGAAGTTATTCCTAAATATACGGATAAAAGAGCTGACATAATCCAGGCAATAATCTTGAGGAATAAAAAGACGTTATTAAAGTTTTGTGAATATATTCAAAGATATTCTCCAATTGGATCTCAGCACAAGCCGTTACCTGATAGACTGCCTGGTTATGAGAATGAAGTGATTATGGCTGCTGGAACATTTGTGCAAGGTTCTTCAATAGAGTTTTCAGCAGATGGACCTATAAAAGAACCCTATGTTATCTACATACAAGGGGGCTTAACTGCAGAGCATACTAAAATAGCCCTACTTAAAGCAGCAAATGCTCTTATCAGGCAGGAATAGGGGGAGGGGAAGGGCATGGACTCCTTATATATGGCACTAAGTTATATTTTGATGATAATAGGTTTAATCGGTACAGTATTACCCATGCTGCCAGGTCTCATTCTCATACTTGCCGGAATTATTTTATACGGATGGCATGTGGGTTTTTCAGTTTTGGGTATTGACTTTTTATTAACTATGCTGATGTTAACAATCATTGGAACTTTTGTAGAAATCCTTACAAGTGCTATCGGTGCAAAAAAGTTTGGTGCCAGTACAACAGGAACTATTAGCGCCATAATTGGGGTAATTTTTGGGTTAATTTTTTTGGGTCCGATAGGGTTAATCATCGGACCTGTACTTACTGTTACATTAACTGAATTATTAAAAGGGAAAGATTTATTACATGCATTTAAAGTTGTATTAGGGGTGTTGCTAGGTTCATTAAGTGGAATTGCCATAAGGCTATTTATAGGTATAGCAATGATAGTGGCATTTACTATTAAAATATTTTTTCTAAAATAATTCGGAAACTGCCGCTAGTTCTAAAATCTTAATAGATTTTTCTGAATAACCCTACTACTTTACCAAGGATACTTACCTCATGAATAATTATAGGATCCATTGAACTATTTTCAGGCTGAAGCCTTATCCATTCTTTTTCTTTGTAAAATCTTTTGATTGTTGCCTCTTCATCTAATAAGGCAGCTATAATATCGCCATTTTGAGCGTGATTCTGTTTTCTAATTATCACAAAGTCACCATCATTAATTCCCGCCTCTATCATACTATCACCGGATACATTTAAAATAAAAAATTCACCATGACCTGTAAAGTCCAAGGGTAATGGAAAAATATCTTCTATATTTTCTGTTGCCAAAATGGGTTCCCCGGCTGTAATTTTACCCACAATGGGAATGTTGGTAATTTCTTTTTTAGGAAAATTGGCATGGTATTCGTCAATTAACTCAATTGCTCTTGGTTTTGTTGGATCTCTGCGGATATAACCCTTAGACTCGAGATAGGATAGGTGTGCATGTACAGTGGAACTGCTGCTCAAACCTACAGCTTTACCGATCTCACGAACAGATGGCGGGTATCCTTTTTTTAGTAATTGTTTTTTTATAAAGTTGAGAATGTCTAGTTGACGAGGTCCTAAGTCTTCTAACATATATACATATACCACCTTTCAGTAAATTATAAAATTATCTAAAAGCCTGTTATCTATTGGTGATTATATCATAAATATTAAAATGTTAAAACACTTGTTCGTTTTATTTTCAAAAAATATTTGCAATAGAACTAATGTTCTGCTATAATCAAAATAGAACATGCGTTTGAGTAATGCAGGTAAAAGGAAGAGGTGGTATCGAAATGAATTTAAAGTGGTTAATTTCCATTATAGCGTTTTTTTCAATGGCATTTATTTTTGCTCTCTTTTTTTATAGCAATGTAAACGCAGCTACTGATGAGAATATTATTGTTATTTCCGTACAAGAAGGTGATACACTTTGGGGTATTGCCAAGAAGCATCATCCAAATAAAGATATCCGAAAAGTTATTTATCAAATAGAAAAATTGAATAATATCAGTAAAAGTATGATTTATCCAGGGCAGCAGTTAAAAATACCCATTAATTAAAATAGCCAGTATTATAATTAATTATTAATAATTTGAGAGTTAATTAATTATTAAATATGGTTTTTTCTAGTTTAAAGCGAGCATTAAAGCTCGTTTTAAATTATTTAATAATAACTTCCTATAATAAATATTATGTAAACCAAAAAAGCAATATATAATGTACAAAATTATTATTAAATGGAGGAATTTTGCTATATCTATGGAAAGATTATTTTATAGTCTTGTACAATATTTTAGTTTGAGGTGAACTTTATGAATTATGACATCAGTTACATAAGAAGCCAATTTCCCGCGCTTTCAATGAAAGTGAATGGTTATCCTGCTGCTTTTTTGGATGGACCTGGGGGTACCCAAGTACCCCAGAGAGTAATTGATGCGATGGTCAATTACCTTATTTATGCAAATGCCAATATAGAGGGTTTCTTTAAAACAAGCGTAGATTCGGATGAACTAATGCTCGAATCCAGAAAGGCCTTGGCAGATTTTTTGGGTTGCTCTTGGCAGGAAATTGCCTTTGGAGATAATAGCACTACATTAAACTTTAAGCTTGCTTTAGCGCTAGGCCGTGATTTAAAAAAGGGAGACCAGGTATTAATTACCCAGATTGACCATGAGGCAAATCGAGGTCCATGGGAATCTTTAAGTGAAAAAGGAATTGAAGTAAGAGAGGTTTCAGTTGATATAGATACCTGTACAATAGATATGGAGGATTTCCAGGCTAAATTAACTGAAAAAACCAAGGTAGCAGCTTTTACTTATGCTTCAAATGCAGTAGGAACAATAAGTGATGTTCAAAGAATGATTAGAATGGCTCATGATGTGGGTGCTATTACAGTTGTTGATGCCGTACATTATGCGCTTCATGGGCCGATTGATGTTAAAGCCATAGATACAGACTTTTTACTATGCTCTGCTTATAAATTTTTTGGTCCACATATTGGTGTTCTGTATGGGAAAAAGAGCATTTTTGATAGAGTCAGAACCTATAAGGTTAGACCACAATATGATACAATTCCTGATAAAATAGAGACAGGAACTTTGAATCACGAAGGCATGGTTGGGGCAATGGCAGCTGTGGAATTCATTGCTGATATAGGGGAAAAATTTGGGAAAAGTTATGAATATGGTGGAGATAATCCATCAAAAAGGAGAAAAAATCTGCTCGCAGGAATGCTATCCTTTGAAGACTATGAAATCCCTCTTGCTCTTCATCTTATAAATGAGTTGAAAAGCCTTGATAAGGTTAATGTGTATGGTCCTCCTATTGGACATCCTAGAACATCTACAGTATCTTTTACAGTTAAGGGTACTCACTCAAAACAGATTGCCAAATCCTTAGGTGAAAAAGGTTTGTTTGTATGGGATGGAGACTTCTTTGCGACTAGGTTGGTAGAACGATTAGGCTTAGTTGACCAAGGAGGTTTGGTAAGAGTAGGGCTAGCTCCCTACAATACTATAGAAGAAATCGACCGGTTAATCATTGAAGTAAAAAAGATTGTTAAGGAAGTATAAAATGTGGCTTCATCTACAGCCACATTTTTTATAGCTACAGTTATCTTATTTTCTGAAATACCTCAGGGTTCAAGCAATTAGGTGGTAATTCTTGTCGCATTGCGGCAAGAACATTGTTTACAGCCATTAATCCCATATTGGTCCGGGTCTCAAAGGTTGCACTGGCAATATGCGGTAGAATAACCACATTGGTTAATTCAGTTAGACCAGGTGCTAACACAGGTTCATTTTCGAAAACATCAAGGCCTGCTCCCCATATTTCTCCCTTTTTTAGTGCTTCTACTAGCGCTTTTTCATCTACAACTGGTCCACGGGAAGTATTGATTAATATGGCGCTTTCTTTCATCATCTTAAGTTCTCTTTTGCCAATAAGGTGTTTAGTATTTAGCGTTAAAGGAACATGTAATGAAACAAAGTCAGAATTTCTTAATAAAGTGTCCATGTCCACAAATTGCGCACCTGTTTCCTTTTCAAACTGTTCACTTCGAGCAAGGTCGTTATAAAGCAATTTTACTTCAAAGCCTTTAGCTTTTTTCCCAAAAGCCTTGCCAATTCTTCCAGCTCCGATGATTCCCACGGTTTTATTTTTAATGTCATGACCCAAAAGTAATAAGGGACCCCAGGTTTTGAATTTTCCTGCTCTCAAGAAAATGTCTGCTTCTACAACTCTTCTGGCAGTAGAAAGTAACAAAGCCCAGGCTAGTTCGGCTGTTGCATCAGTAAGTACATCAGGGGTATTGGTAACAAAAATATTTCTTCTTGTAGCGGCTTCAATGTCTATGTTATTGAAGCCAACTGCATAATTAGCAACTATTTTAAGTTCGGTGGCTGAATCTAATACCTCATCATCAATTGTTTCTGTTAATAAGGGAATTAATGCATCCTTGCCCTTTACTCCTTCTAATAGCTCAATTCTGGTTACCGCCCTGTCTTCCATGTTAACTGTTACATTGCAATGTTCCTTTAATAGATCCATTGCAGGTTTTGGCAGTATTCTTGTAACATATACGCTCCATTTATCCATTCTATCACCTCATGACTCATCTCTATGTCCAGTATAACAGATTACGGGAAAATATGTAATTTTAAAATGAGGGTTTTATTAACTGGCTCTTGGATTGTAGATGTGTTATTATAATTAAGGAAAGTGGTGAAATCCAAAATGGTATTTGAGAACATAGTGCAAATCATTGAAGGGGCCAATTGGGTTACCCTTTTTGTTTGGCTTATAATCGGCGTAGTTTTTGCCCCCATTAATCGAGAATCCATAATTATATTCATGGGGGTTTTATCTTCAGTAGGTACAATTAATCCGGTTTATGCATTCTTCATTACAACCATGGCTACGTTTATCGGGTATTCAATTGGGTATATTTTGGCAAAGGCAGTAAAGAGAATATTTTTTAATAAGCCTTCTCCTGTTGTTCAGCAGAGAATTAAAAGAAGTAATCAATTGTTGGAAAAGTATGGAACCTTTGCTGTCGTTATCAGTTATTATATTCCTGGTGCTAGACATTTTTTGCCTGTAATTGTAGGGCTGGGCAAGATGGGGATTGGAAGATTTTTAGCGTCTTCTTTTGCAGGGGCTTTTATTTGGACAATTTCATTATTTTTTCCCGCCTACTATTTGGGAGAAAATTGGCAGGTCATTATCAATAATATATTTAGAGCTGAAAATATAACAGTCTGGTTTATATTTATAATAATTATGGCTGCAATTGTATGGTTTGGATATTTCAATAGAAAGCGTAAGTTACAGAAACTAAAGAAAGACAAAGTGATGGAGTCAGACTACTGTGGTAATCAATAATCAAAGGAAAATATGTTTACAGCAACCTAAGTATTTGTTAGTTTTTTAATAAGCAGCAAAAACATTAATAAAAAGGTAAAACCAATAATAAAAAAGTAGATGCCATATTCACTAAATAACCAAGTTATATCTGATCTTTCGCACCCTTAAAATGTTTCAAGATTAATTTTTCAAAAGCAGCATTTTTTTGTAAATTACACCTGGACTCAAGCCAAATCTTTTGATATGATTAACCCATGGAAAAGATTATACAAGGACGCAAAACAACTAAAAACGACATTGAGCTGATTAAAGAGCTGCTTCAAAACAACCCAGACTGGAACAGGACACGCTTGTCTAGAGAACTATGCCTTAAATGGAACTGGCGCAATCAAAAAGGCCAACTCAAAGATATGGCCTGCCGCAGTTTCCTGCTTAAGTTGCAAG